>NZ_JBFTNY010000007.1:0-239706 GCF_056397705.1 Variovorax sp. 05L425
CCCAGGTGCCTTCGCAGACGCCGACGGTGATCAAGACGGTGTCGCTGGGCGGGCGTCCGACGGCCGTGAGGACGACGGTTTCGGCCAACAGTCCGCGCGCCTGGATCGCCACGCAGGACGGCACGCTGCACATCTACAGCCTGGATGGCTACGCGCCTGGCGCGACGGTCGCTTCGCCCTCGGCGAGCGCCATCGCCGAGGTGGGCAGCGTGAGCGGCATCGGCCGCAACCCGACCTCGCTGGCCGCGTCGAAGGGCGAACCGAGCGGAGGCGCCAACGACTCGATCAACCAGCAGGTGATCGTGGGTTCGCGCGGCGACAACAAGATCTCGTGGGTGCGCTTCGCCGGYAACGGGAACAGCGGCAGCGTCGTACGGACCATCCAGCACAACCTGCTGACGGACCTGATCGCGGTGGAGGACAACGAGAACTTCGCCAACTCGAACAACCTGGTGAACGTGACCGACTACGGCGGCAAGGCCATCCGCAGCTACCGCTACGGGCCGGTGATCTTCTCCGACGGCGGCGCCTGCCCGGCGCCCAACGGATGCCCGATCAGCGGCAGCGTGGCCGAATACGGCGGCGCCATGACGCTGCCCGGCAAGCCCTTCCAGTGACGTGCCCCGCTTTCATGGCGGCGCGCAGCAGGGGCGCCAGCGCGGCCTTGGATCCTCGCGGATTTCCTGGCGCGATGTCGCAATACGGCGAGGCGAACAGCCCGGCGCGGTACAGCGCGATGGTGGAGAAGGTGTCCTTCTGCGCGCATTCGCTCAAGGCGTTCCCGTCCGGCGCGATGCCGAAGTCGCCCTTCGGGTTGTGCGGCGGGTTCGGCACCAGCCACAAGTGCGCCAGCCGGCCACTGACTGCAAACCGATCCACCGCCTCGCGCGTGAACTTGAAGTCCGGCGCAAACACATCGCCCGCCACGACCCAGAAAATGTCACCCAGCAACGGCAGTGCGCGGACGATGCCGCCGGCCGTTTCGAGCGCCCCGCCGAAATCCCGTCCTTCATGCGAATAGGCAACGGTCGATGCCTCGAACCGCTCGCCGAAGTGCGCCTCGATCTGTTCGCCGAGCCAAGCCGTGTTGACCACAAGTCCGGTGAAGCCTCCTGCCGCCAGCGCCTCCATGGGCCACTGCATGAGCGGCTTGCCTGCGACTTCGAGCAGCGGTTTAGGCGTCGTGTCCGTCAAGGGCCGCATGCGCTCTCCGCGTCCGGCGGCAAGAATCATGGCGTTGATGGTCGATGTGTCTGGAGAACTCATGCGGCCTCTGCCTGGATCGCGCCGCGACACAGCGCATGCCGCTCGATGTGTTGCGGCATGAAGAGCGCCTCCAGCGAATTCATCACGGCATGTGCCTTGGCCGAATGATCGGCGCCGAAGTTGCAGACGTAGACATCGAGCGTCACGCTACCCTCCTCGGGCCACGTGTGCACGCACAGGTGCGACTCGGCGAGCAGCACCGTCGCCGTCACGCCGCCAGGGCCCTTCGGTGTGGCTGGGAAGGCGTGGAACAGCTCGCCGACCACTTGCAGGCCTGCGGATTCGGCCGCTTCGACACAGGACGCGCCAAGGGCTTTCGCGTCGACCAGCCAGCGTGTCGCGCAGCGGCAATGATGAAGATCGGCAGTGAGGTGCAGTCCATGCATGGGCTGGCACTCTAGCAGCCCGTCCGCGCCTTGATCGGGGTGCCCCGACCTCGCCCGCTAAAATGCCGGGTTCCCCCTAACTCGCTCCCAGGAAGCCACAGATGGCCAACCAAGCCTTGATGGCCAACGCGATTCGCGCGCTGGCAATGGATGCCGTACAACTCGCAAACTCGGGGCATCCGGGCGCACCAATGGGCATGGCCGACATGGCTGTCGCGCTGTGGGGCGAGCATCTAAAGCACAACCCCGTCAATCCGCACTGGTTCGATCGCGACCGGTTCGTGCTGTCGAACGGCCATGCCTCGATGCTTATCTACGCGGTGCTCCACCTCACGGGTTACGACCTGCCGATCGAGGAACTGAAGCACTTCCGCCAGTTGCACAGCAAGACCGCCGGCCACCCGGAGACCGGCGTCACCCCCGGCGTCGAAACCACCACCGGGCCCCTGGGCCAGGGCATCACCAACGCCGTGGGCTTTGCCCTCGCCGAAAAGCTGCTCGCGTCGGAATTCAACCGCAAGGGCCACGACATCGTCGACCATCACACCTACGCCTTCCTCGGCGACGGCTGCCTGATGGAAGGCATCAGCCACGAAGCCGCCGCGCTCGCCGGTGCATGGAAGCTAGGCAAGCTGATCGCGCTGTACGACGACAACGGCATCTCCATCGACGGCCCCGTCAAGCCCTGGTTCGTCGACAACACCGAAGAGCGCTTCAAGGCCTACGGCTGGCATGTGATCGGACCGATCGACGGCCACGACGTGAAGGACGTGTCGAAGGCCATCGAAAAGGCCAGGAAGCACGACGACCGGCCCACCCTCATCATCTGCAAGACGCAGATCGGCAAGGGCAGCCCCAACCGCGCCAACACGGCCAAGGCGCACGGCGAGCCGCTCGGCGCCGATGAAATCGGCCTCACGCGCAGCGCGCTTCAATGGAGCCACGCACCTTTCGAACTGCCGGCGGCGGTCTACGAAGAATGGGACGCCAAGGCAGCGGGCGTCAAGGCCGAAGCCGAGTGGAACGAGAAGTTCGCCGCCTATGCGCAGGCCTTCCCCGATCTCGCGGACGAGTTCACCCGCCGCATGAAGGGCGAGCTGCCGAAGAACTTCCACCAGACGGCGTTCGACACCGTCGTGGCTGCCCACACCAAGGGCGAGACCGTCGCGTCGCGCAAGGCCTCGCAGCTCGCACTCGAAGCCTTCACCGCTGCGCTGCCCGAATTGCTCGGCGGCAGCGCCGACCTGACCGGCTCGAACCTCACCAACACCAAGAGCACGCCCAGCCTGCGCTTCGACGCCGAAGGCGCCGTGGTCCGCAGCGAAGGCAACGAGCAGTTCCCCGACGGCTTGCCGGGCCGCCATATCAATTACGGCGTGCGCGAGTTCGGCATGGCGGCCATCATGAACGGCGTGGCGCTCCATGGTGGCTACATCCCCTACGGCGGCACCTTCCTGACCTTCAGCGACTACAGCCGCAATGCGATCCGCATGGCTGCGCTGATGAAGCAGCGCGTCATCCACGTCTTCACGCACGACTCCATCGGCCTCGGCGAAGACGGCCCCACCCACCAGTCGATCGAGCACGCCGCCTCGCTGCGCCTGATCCCCAATCTCGACGTCTGGCGTCCGGGCGACACGGCAGAGACCGCCGTCGCCTGGGCCGTCGCGCTGCAGAACGCCAACCGTCCCACCGCGCTGCTGCTGTCGCGGCAGAACCTGCCGTACTCGCCCAAGTCGGACCTCAGCGACATCAGCAAGGGCGCCTACGTGCTGTCCGAGCCTGAGGCGGTCGGCCTGAAGAACAAGAACGTCAAGGCCGTCATCATCGCGACGGGCTCCGAAGTGCAATTGGCGCTCAAGGCCCAGCAACTGCTGGCCGCGAAGAAGATCGCAGTGCGCGTCGTCTCGATGCCGTCGACCACCGCCTTCGACCGTCAGGACGTCGCCTACAAGAAGAGCGTGCTGCCAAAGGGCACGCCGCGCATCGCCGTCGAAATGGGCGCCACGGACGGCTGGTGGAAGTACGGTGTCGCGGCCGTCGTCGGCATCGACACCTATGGCGAATCGGCGCCCGCGGGCGTGCTGTTCAAGCATTTCGGATTCACGGCAGAGAACGTCGCTGCCACGGTCGAAGCGGCGCTCAAGCGCTGAGGTCGATCGCCCTTTCGGTTTTCAATCATCCAGGAGCAAATGACATGGCTATCAAACTCGGCATCAACGGCTTCGGTCGCATCGGTCGCAACGTGCTTCGCGCGGCGGTGCAGAACTTCAAGAACGACATCGAGATCGTCGCGATCAACGACCTGCTCGAGCCGGAATATCTGGCTTACATGCTGCAGTACGACTCCGTGCACGGCCGCTTCCAGGGTGAAATCAATGTCGAAGGCAACACGCTCATCGTCAACGGCAAGAAGATCCGCCTGACCCAGGAGCGCGACCCGGCGCAACTGAAATGGAGCGACGTCGGCGCCGACATCGTGCTCGAATCCACCGGCCTCTTCCTGACCAAGGAAACGGCGCAGAAGCACATCGACGCCGGCGCGAAGAAGGTCCTTCTCTCCGCACCCAGCAAGGACGACACGCCGATGTTCGTCTACGGCGTGAACGACAAGAAGTACGCCGGCGAAGCCATCATCAGCAACGCCAGCTGCACCACCAACTGCCTCGCGCCGCTGGCCAAGGTGCTGAACGACAAGTGGGGCATCAAGCGCGGCCTGATGACCACCGTGCACGCCGCCACGGCCACGCAGAAGACCGTCGACGGCCCGAGCAACAAGGACTGGCGCGGCGGCCGCGGCATCCTCGAGAACATCATTCCGTCGAGCACCGGCGCGGCCAAGGCCGTGGGCGTGGTCATCCCCGAGCTCAACAAGAAGCTCACGGGCATGAGCTTCCGCGTGCCGACTTCCGACGTGTCGGTGGTCGACCTCACGGTCGAGCTGAACAACGCCGCCACGTACAAGGAAATCTGCGCCGAAATGAAGGCGCAGAGCGAAGGCGCGCTGAAGGGCGTGCTCGGCTACACCGAGGACAAGGTGGTCGCCACCGACTTCCGCGGCGACCCGCGCACGTCGATCTTCGACGCCGAAGCCGGCATTGCGCTGGACGGCACCTTCGTCAAGCTCGTGAGCTGGTACGACAACGAGTGGGGCTACTCGAACAAGTGCCTGGAGATGGTGCGGGTGATGGCGAAATAAGTCGGTTTCGACTGCTCTTGAAGAACGCGCCCTCGGGCGCGTTTTTGTTTTGGGGTGTGCTCAGGCCTCAGACCGGCTCCAGCACATGGATCAACCGGCTCTCCGTCCAGTCCTTCACTTTCGCCCCGTACGCCGCCATGTGCGGCGCGGCTGCATGCGCCTGCAAGTCGGCCAGCGTTTCCCATTTTTCGACCACCACGAAGGTGTCCGGTCCGAATGAAGCGCGCGAGGCAGGCATGCCGGCGGCGTCCACGGTCGCGGTGTATTCGATGCAGCCCTTTTCCGCGAGGACGGCCGGCCGATTGGCGCGGTAGGCCTCGAGGATCTGTTCGCGTTGCCCGGGCTTGGCGGTGATGACGGCGACGACGTGAATCATGTGCGGATGCTCCTTGGTAATGAACCGTCGAATTTACGAGGAACAGGCCGTGAATGCCTGTCGCGTCCAAGGCCACGCGCCGGCGGTCAGATCTTTTGGGAGATGGGCTTCGCCCTGTACCACCCGCGATCGGGCATCCCGTGCCAGTGATGAAGGCTCATGCCCTGCGTCGCGAAAGTGGTGGCGCCGCGCCGGTTCAGCGCCTCCGTCAGGATCCGACTGAGACGCTGGCGTCCTTCCAGGCTGATGGAAATGAAAGCCGACTTCGTGTGCTTGCGCTGCGATGGCGGTTTGCTCTGGCCGACGATGCGGTCCAGCACCTCCGCCGACACATGGTCCAGGCTCCCTCCATTGGGTGCCTGGAGCAGGCAGAGCTTCGACGGCAGGTCGATTCCCAAGTGCTCGGCGAGGGTTGCGGCCGCGCCGAGCGCCTGCACGCCGGCCCTCCCCGTGAGCAGGATGCCGCGCCCGTCGAATTCGCCGTAGAGCACCGCGCTGGATTCGTTCTCGGCGGTGGTGGCGACGCCGGGGCGCAGGCGCTCGCTCGCGTAGCGCCGTGTCCAGTGGTCCAGTGAGCGGACAAACCTGGCGATCCTTCGCGCAGCGCTCCGGCCAGAACCGGGCGGCTGCGTGCCGAAGGCCGGCAGCAGCGTATCCAGGTACCAGTCGCACTCCGGAGACAGCACCACGAACGGCCCGATGCTTGCGCCGGCAAATGGCTCGTACACGGGAATCCCTCGGGTCTCGGCGAGCTTTCTCAGCTCACGAGCAGGGGCCATGGCAGTCCGCAGGTCTTCCGAATAGACCCACGGCCGTTGCATCCACAACTCGCCGACCGTCAGCTTGCGCAGCACCACCGCCAGCCCGTCCATGTGGTCGCTCGCCGGATGCGAACTCACCACATAGTCCACGTAAGAAGTCATGTACAGCTTCTCGATGTGCGCCACCATCTGCTCGCCCGACACCGCCGTGCCTGCGTCGTACACCAGCACTCGGTACATGCCCTCATCGCGCCACCGGACACTAATGGCTGCGCCGCCTGACTTCACAGGCAGGAAATCGACCTCGTAACCCATCGCAAAACTCCCTGAAACCTTATTTTTTGCATCACTTGAATTGATGCATTGATTTGCGACAGTGAGTCTAGCGTTTTCGAACCCTTTCGCAAGGTAGTATGTGCATCATGTCGATTCATGCACTTCGTGTCTTGTTGGGCGAGGTGGCCGGAATCAAAGCGGGCTACCCTTTCCGGGGCTCCATCGAGGAAATTCCGAACGGTTCGGTGCAAGCGGTCCAGATGAAGGACATGGACCCGATCGACGGCGTCCGCTGGCAGGGCGTGGTGCGCACGCGGCTCAGCGGTCGCCGCGAAGCCGATTGGCTCCTGCCCGACGATCTGCTGTTCGTCTCGCGAGGCAGCCGTTTCTATGCGACCTGCCTCGATGCGCCGCCGAGCCAGGCGGTCTGTGGGCCGCATCTCTTCCATTTGCGCGTCAAGTCTCGGAGCGCGGTGGTCCCGGCTTTTCTCGCATGGCAGATCAACCAGCCGCCCTTCCAGCGCGAACTGCGGCGCGCGGCCGAGGGTTCCAGCCAGTTGAGCCTGCGCCGGCCCGTGCTGGAAGCCTTGCCAGTCGGCATTCCGTCGCTGGCCGATCAGCACCGTATCGTCGAACTCGCGCGCCTCGCTCATCGAGAGCGACAGCTTCAGGCACAGCTCATTCGCAACCGCGAGCGCCTCTTCAAATCGATTGCCGAAGAGCTGGCCGGCTCTGCCAGCACCCCATAAGAAAACCCCAGGGAAACTCATGAACCAAGCAACCATCAGCCAGGACAGCATCAACGCCGCCGTCTGGACCGCGTGCGACACCTTCCGCGGCACCGTCGACTCCAGCATCTACAAGGACTATGTCCTCACGATGCTCTTCCTCAAGTACGTGTCCGACGTCTGGCAGGACCACTACGACAACTACAAGAAGCAATACGCCAACGCCGAACCCGGCTTGATCGAAGAACTCCTCAAGACCGAGCGCTTCGTGCTCCCGCCCAGCGCCAGCTTCTATGCGCTGCACGCCGCCCGCTTCGAGCCCGGCAACGGCGAGCGCATCGACAAGGCCCTGCACGCCATCGAAGACGCCAACATGGCCAAGCTGCGCGACGTCTTCCAGGACATCAGCTTCAACGCCAACAAGCTCGGCGACGAGCAGCAGAAGAACGACATCCTGCGTCACCTGCTTGAAGACTTCGCCAAGCCTGAGCTCGACCTGAGTCCCAGTCGCGTCGGCACCCTCGACGTCATCGGCAACGCCTACGAATACCTCATCAAGCAGTTCGCCTCCTCCAGCGGCAAGAAGGCCGGCGAGTTCTACACGCCGCCCGAAGTCTCCGAGCTCATGGCCCGCCTCATGGACCCGCAGGAAGGCGAGGAAATCTGCGACCCGACCTGCGGCTCAGGCTCACTCTTGCTGAAATGCGGCCGCATGATCCGCGACCGCACCGGCTCTCGCCGCTACGCGCTCTACGGGCAAGAGGCCATCGGCAGCACCTGGGCGCTCGCCAAGATGAACATGTTCCTGCACGGCGAGGACAACCACCGAATCGAATGGGGCGACACCATTCGCAACCCCAAGCTGCTGGCCAGCGACACCACGCTTCGGCACTTCGACATCGTCGTGGCGAATCCGCCGTTCAGCCTGGAGAAGTGGGGCCACGAAAGCGCCGAGACCGACCGGTTCGACCGCTTCCGCCGAGGCGTGCCGCCGCGCACCAAGGGCGACTTCGCCTTCATCCTGCACATGATCGAGACGATGAAGCCAGGCACCGGCCGCATGGCCGTCGTGGTGCCGCACGGCGTCTTGTTCCGAGGCGCGGCCGAAGGCAGGGTTCGCCAGAAGCTCGTTGAAGAAAACTTGCTCGATGCCGTCATCGGTGTGCCGGAGAAGCTCTTCTACGGGACCGGCATTCCGGCGGTTGTCCTTGTCTTTCGCAAGAACAAGAAGGACGACAAGGTTCTCTTCATCGATGCCAGCCGCGACTTCCAGGCGGGCAAGAACCAGAACCTGCTGCGCGAGGCCGATCTGGAGCGCATCCTCGCCGCGCATGCGGCGCGGCGCTCTGTCGACAAATACGCCAGCCTTGCCACGCCCGCCGCAATCGCCGCGCAGGACTACAACCTGAACATCGGTCGCTATGTCGACAGTGCCAGGGCTGCGGAGAACATCGACATGGCGGAAGTGCGGCGGGAGCGCGTTGAGATCAAACAGGAGTGGCAAGGGATCGAGGAAGAGATGGCTGGGTATTTGAAGGCGCTGGGCTATGAGTGAAAGTGTCGACGAGCGTCACGAGCTGGGGCTGCATTCAATGCCTCCCGACGGATGGAGAACCCTACGCCTGGGTGATGTCGCTGCGTTCAAGAACGGGCTGAACTTCACAGCAGCAGACGACGGCGAAGCGATCAAGATCGTCGGTGTTACCGACTTCCAGCAGCACACGCAACTCGCGAGCACCGAGGGTCTGGCGACGATCCGGGTGTCACGCAAAGTTCGCGACGAAGAGTTGCTGGCTTCCGGCGACTTGCTGTTCGTTCGGTCGAATGGAAACAAGGCGCTGGTCGGAAGGTGTCTCTACTTTCCGGCCGTGTTGGAGAGACTTGCTTTTTCGGGCTTCACGATTCGTGGGCGCGTGAACCGGGAAGTGCTGCTCCCTGAGTTCGCCGCTTCCCTGATGCGATCCGAAGCGGCGCGCCGCCAAATGGCGCTGGCCGGTGGCGGAACAAACATCAGCAATCTGAGCCAGGAGGCGTTGGGGCGCATCCTGATCCACGTTCCTCCGTTGGCCGAGCAACTCCACATCGTTCAAGTGCTGGGCACCTGGGATCGAGCGATCGGAATTGCGGAGCGTCAGGCGGCCTTGCTGAGGCGAGAGAAGGATGGGCTCATGGCGGACCTTCTTGGCGGCAAGCGCCGCACTTCCGGTCCGGGGAGCAATGGAACAGCCAACCGACATAAGGACGATGTCGCGTGATGCAACGGGCGTCATGTCGCGCGGAAAGGCCGACCTTGGGGCTGGTTGCACAAATACTAAGTAACATGCACAATTTTATTTACTGATGCTCCGTCAGGGGCCTGAGGAAATCATGAGCATCCATACCATCGATACGGCCAAGGCCAAGCGCATGGTCGAAGCCGCGGCGATTGGCGGTGCCTCGATCATCGGCCAGCCTGGCGGCTGGTCCGTCGTGCTGAAGCTGGGCCTGCAGGAGAAGCCGCTCGGCGCCCAGCGCAGCGACAAGCCGCGCACTTGGCGCAGCCTCGACACGTGCGTGGCGTACCTGAAGAACGAATTGCACATCGTTCGCTTCGAACTGCTCGATGCCACGAACCACAGCAAGGTGGCGCGCGAAGGCGAGGGCAAGCCACGGCGCGAGGACGCCGCCGAGCGGCTGCGTCAGGCGCATGCGGCCGCCGAACATGACCGATGGTTTCGCGCACAGGTGGAGATTGGCCTCGCGGAAGCCGACGATCCGGGTGCCGAGTGGGTCAGCCACGAAAACGTGAAAGCCGACTGGGCCAAGCAGCGCGCTGAGTTGCTCGCGCGTGCGTCCAGATCCGGGCCTGCGGCCGAATGATCGTCGACTGGCTGCGCCGGGCAACCCGAGACCGTCACTCACAGATCGATTACATCGCCAAGGACAACCCACTCGCGGCGGTCTCCCAGATCGACCGCATCGACCACCAGCTCGACATGCTCATCGAGCACCCCGAAATGGGCCGAGCTGGCCGCCAGCCAGGAACCCGTGAGCTCGTGATCGGCCGCACGCCATTTATCGTCATCTACCGGCTCCACGGCGAACGCATCGAAGTGCTTCGCCTGCTGCATGGCGCGCAGCGGTGGCCTTAACCCGGAACGCGCAACCTTGACGGTCTTTTCTTTTGTGCCACGGCGAAGGAGTGCCAACAGCGCTCATGTGCCGGCGCTTCACATCCTCTGCAACCTGGGCTGGCAATTCCTGACTTCCTCGGGGTGCGTTGAGTTGCGGTCCGGCACGCGCGAGGTCCTTCTCAAACCACGGCTCATCGAATTCCTCCAGACCCGCCGATTCGACTACAAGGGCACGCTGTATCCGTTGTCCCCGAGCGCCGTCGACCAGATCCTGCGCGAACTCACGTCGTTGGGTCTTGGCGATGGCTTGCTCGCGGCCAACGAGCGCCTCTATGCCAAGCTCTCTTTCGGCATCACCGTCACCGAGTTCATGCCGGACGGCAAGAAGCATCAGCCGACGATCACGGTCATCGACTGGGCCGACCCTGCCGCCAATCGCTTCGACGTGACGGAAGAACTTCGTGTGCTCTCCAGCCAGGGAACGCACCATCGCGCGCCGGACATCGTTGGCTATGTAAATGGCATCCCGCTGGTCGTGATCGAAGCGAAGCGGCCCAACGGTTCTCACCGCAGCAGCGGCCAGAGCGACGCGATGGTGCGCGGAGGCATCAGCCAGCACCTGCGCAACCAGCGCGATGACGAGGTGCCGCATCTCTTCGCATATGCGCAGTTGTTGCTTTCCATCAGCCGGACCGAAGGCCGCTACGGCACCACACGCACCCCGGCCAAGTTCTGGGCGCACTGGAATAGGGAGGAAGAGTTCGACGACGCGCACATGCATGCGGTCAAGAACCAGCGGCTCCCGGCCAAGACGCACGCCGCCCTCTTTGAAGGTAAGCCCGCCGTCTTGCGTGAATGGTTCGAGTCGCTGTGGGCGCTTCCGGTGCTGCCGAATGAGCAAGACCGACTGCTGGTGAGCCTGCTCACGCCGTCGCGGTTGCTCGAACTGTTGCGCGGCTTCGTACTGTTCGATCGCAAGGTGGGAAAGATCGTCGCGCGCCATCAGCAGTTCTTCGGCGTGCGTGCGTTGCTGAAGCGCCTCGCTCCATTGCGGCCGGACGGTTCGCGCGAAGGCGGCGTGATCTGGCACACCACGGGCTCGGGCAAGAGTTTCACGATGGTCTTTCTGACCAAGGCGCTCTTGCTGAGCGATGGACTGAAGGAATGCCGCGTGGTGGTGGTGACCGACCGGCTCGACCTGGAACGGCAGTTGGCGCGCAACTTCATCACGGGCGGCGCCTTCGGATCGTCGATCGCGACGCAGAAGGAAGGCGAGCGCAGCAAGGCCGCCACAGGCCGGGACTTGGCAAAGCGCATCGGACAGGGCACCGAGCGGATCACCTTTGCGCTGGTGCAGAAGTTCAACACCGCCTCGCGACTGCCGGAGTGCCGCAACGATTCGCCGAATGTGATCGTGCTGGTCGACGAAGGCCACCGCAGCCACGGCGGCGAAACGCACGAGCGGATGAAGAAGGCGCTGCCGAATGCCGCCTATGTCGCTTTCACGGGCACGCCGCTGTTGGAGGATGAGAAGACGGCGAGCAAGTTCGGCCCGATCGTGCATGCGTACACGATGCAGCGCGCGGTGGACGATCACACGGTCGCTCCTCTGCTCTACGAAGAGCGCGTGCCCGAACTCGCGATCAACGCGCAGGCGGTGGATCGCTGGTTCGACAAGATCACGGCGGGGCTTGCCGATGCGCAGCGCGCCGATCTGAAGAAGAAGTACGCGAGCCGGGGGGCCATCTACAGCGCGGCCAACCGGATCGAGTTGATCGCGTGGGACATTGCGCTGCATTTCAGCGAGAACATCAAGAAGATTGCGCCCGGTTTGAAGGGGCAGCTCGCGACTGCAAGCAAGCGCGATGCGATCCGCTACAAGAAGGCGCTGGACGAGACGGGTCTGCTCACCAGCGCAGTGGTGATGTCGCCGCCGGACACGCGAGAGGGCAACACCGAGGTCGACGAAGACAGCCTGCCGGAAGTGCAGAAGTGGTGGAAGCAGAACGTGGTCGCCGCCGGCCTTGATGCCGCGGCGTACGAAAAGCAGGTTCTGCAGGATTTCGGTTCCGACGGCGAGCCCGATCTGCTCATCGTGGTCGACCGGCTTCTCACGGGATTCGACGAACCACGCAATGCGGTGCTCTACATTGACAAGCCGCTCAAGAGCCACAACCTGATCCAGGCGGTGGCGCGGGTGAACCGGCTGCACGATGCGAAGCGCCATGGCCTGCTGGTCGACTACCGGGGCATCCTCAAGGAACTGGACACGGCGATCCGCGCTTATCAGGACCTGGAGACGCGCACTCAGGGCGGCTTCGACGTGGCCGATCTGGCGGGCCTGTATGCGCAGGTCGGTACGGAATACAAGCGGTTGCCGGCGCTGCACGAAGCGGTGTGGTCGTTCTTCAAGGGCGTGGCGAATCGCAACGACCCGGAACAACTGCGGCAGGCGTTGAGCCCACGCTTCGCGAGCGACGGCGCGGGCGGCGAGTACGACGAGCGGCAGAAGCTGCGCGATGACTTCTCGCTGGCGCTGACGGCCTTTGGCCAGTGCCTGCAAACCGCGTTGTCATCGCGGAGCTTCTTCGAGGATCGCGCTTTTTCCGAAACGCTGATCGCACGCTACAAGCAGGATCTGCGCTTTCTGGGCGATGTGCGGCAGACGGCTCGGCGTGACGCGATGGAAACTGTCGACTACGGCGAGTACGAAGAGCAGATCCGCAAGCTGGTCGACACGCAGGTGATCGGCACCGAGGTGCGCGAGTCCGGCGGCAGGTATGTCGTTCACAAGCTGGCCGAGGCCGAGGCGGCCGATGCGTGGTCCGAAGAAAAGGCGCGCAACGAGGCGGACCTGATACGGACGCGGTTGCGCAAGACCATCGAGCAGGATCTGGCCGACGATCCTTATGCGCAGCGGGTGTTTTCCGATCTGCTGAAGAGTGCCATTGCCGAGGCCGAGGCCATGTTCAACCACCCGCGCAAGCAGTACGCGCTGTTCCGCGAGTTCGAGAACCGCGTGGACCAGCGCGCGACGCCGGGCATGCCGGATGTACTGACCCACCATCCGCAAGCCCGGGCGTACTTCGGCGCGATCCTGCTGGTGCTGGGCGATAAAGCATCCGCGGCGCTGGATGCGGCCGAGCGAGGCCACTACGTCGATCACGCGCTCGCCATCAGCCAAGTGGTTCAGCATGCGGTCGCGGAACACTCGCTGAATCCGCAGAGCATCGAGGCTGCCATCCGCAAGGATCTGCTGACTCGTCTCTATGGCACTTTGGGGCTGGACAAGGCGGGCGAGGTGATCGGCCATGTACTCCAGATCACGCGGGTCGGCCTGAGCCGCCGGGAATGAGTACGTCGGCATTTCGCAGCTTTCGCTATGGCGACGAGTTGATTCGTTTCCAAGTCCGCGCTCATGGCGGGCGCACGACGCAGCGCATTTCAATCCACGTGGAGCCCGAGGGCAGCGTCTTGGTGGACGCGCCCGCGCAGGCGACGGACGCGGCGATCTTTGCCGCCGTGCAGCGACGCGCCGGCTGGATCAGCCGTCACGTTGCCGACGGTCGCCGGCGCATGGCTCACGTCCTTCCGATGGAGTACGTCAGCGGTGAATCGTTGCTCTATCTGGGGCGACGCTATCGGCTCAAGGTCGTGATCGACACGGATGCCTCCGGCATGGCGCGAATGCGCGGCGGCTGCATCGAAGTCACGACCGCACAACGCGATCCGGAGCAGATTCGTGCGGCGCTCGAAGGTTGGTATGGCATCCGCGCCTGCGAAGTGCTGAACGCCCGGGTCGGTGCCGTTGCAGCATCTTTACGCTGGGTCGGCACGCCGCCGCCCGTGCGCCTGCAGGCCATGAAGCGCCAGTGGGGAAGCTGTTCACCGACCGGCCGCCTGACGCTGAACCCGCATCTCGTCAAGGCGCAGCGCGAGTGCATCGACTACGTGATCGTCCACGAGCTATGCCACCTGAAAGCACACAACCACGGCCCTGGCTTTCATCGTCTGCTCGAAGCGCACATGCCGGGTTGGCGTGAGGTGAAGGCGCGGCTGGACGGGCTGGCCGAACAACTGCTGCGAATGTGACGGCTGCTTCCGGCAGCGCGATCACGCCGGATGCATCACCACCACCATCCACGAGACCCCGAACCGGTCCGCGACCATGCCGAAGGCCGGAGAAAAGAAGGTCTTCCCCAGCGGCATCTGCACCTGCCCGCCGTCACCCAGCGCGGTGAACAGGCGATTGGCTTCGGCCTCGTCAGCGGCAAGCAGCGACAGCGAGATGCCCTGGAACACCGGCTTTCCGCCGTTGTTGCCATCCGATGCCATGAGCGTCGTCTCGCCGATCGTGAAGCTCGAGTGCATCACCTTCTCGGCGGCGCCGGGAGGGCACATCTCTGGCGACTTGGGCTCGGGCATCTCCTTGAAACGCATCAGCGAGGTGACCTGCGCGCCGACGGCCTTGCGGTAGAACTCAAGCGCTTCTTCGCAACGACCGTCGAACATCAAATAGGGTTGGACTTGCATGAGGATCTCCTTGGGGGGAATGGGTGGGCCAATGGGCAATTGAGGGCGTGCAGGCGACTGCACGGTGCGACGCAGCTTGCTTTGTGTACAACGTCCACAAGACAATAGCAAAGACAATGGACGCTGTCCACATGAAAAGATCGATGACCACGCCCACAGCCCTGGCTCCGGCCGCCCGCAGCACCTATCGCCACGGCGATCTCCGGCGTGCGCTGCTCAAGGCCGGCGTCGAACTGGCGCGCGCCGGCGGCCCTGAAGCCGTGGTGCTGCGCGAGGCGACGCGCCGCGCGGGCGTGGTGCCGAACGCGGCGTATCGGCATTTCGCGAGCCGCCAAGCGCTGTTGCAGGCCGTGCGGGCAGCGGCCCTGTCAGCGGTCGCGCGCGCGATGGAAATTGAACTGGCGGCGCTGCAACCGGCAGGGGATCCGGTGGAATTCGCTCGCGCGAGCGTGCGCGCAGTGGGCACTGGCTATCTTCGCTTCGCGCAGGCCGAGACCGGCCTGTTCCGCACTGCCTTTGCAACGCCGGTCGATGTGAACGACGAGCCTGCCGAAGCGAAAAGCGGTCACAGCGGATTGAATCCTTTCGAACTGCTGGGCGCCGCGCTCGACCGTCTCGTGGAGGCAGGGGCGATGCCGGCAGAGCGTCGCCCCGGCGCCGAATTCCTCGCCTGGTCGGCGGTGCATGGACTGGCCCTGCTCATCATCGATGGACCCCTGCGTGGCATGCCCCCGTCGCAAGCTGACGCGCTGGGTCAGCGAGTGATCGACATGGTCGAGAAGGGCCTGTAGCCGCCGGGTCAGCCCTCTGCGCAAGCTTGCGCAAACAGTGCTTCAATCGAGTTCCAGGTTTTCCAAGGCCGGACCATGGAGACACGAATGCAAAGCCGCAGTCCTCTGTATCTGCTCGAGCGCTCGGACGTCGGCGTGGTCCAGCTCGACCGCGAACTGAAGGTCGTGGCGATGAACAGCTTCGCGCGCCGCGTGCTGCCCGTGGAGGACAAGCAGCCCTTCGAGAAGATGGTCTTGTCCTTCCATCCGGAGCGTTCGCAGCCCAAGGTCAAGTTCCTGCTCGACCAGGCCGAGTGTCCGGTCAGCAATCCGCCGCCGATGACGATGATCATCAACATCCCCGAGCGGGTGCTGCTGATCAAGGTGGCCAAGCTCTCCGACCTGCGCGGCGACACCGCGAGCTACACGTTGATCTTCTACGACATCACCGAGTTGGTTTCGGGGGAAGAGCCCGCCGTGCAGAAGCCGCAGGCCAAGCGACAGTTGCAGAAGATCCCGACGGTGTCGCAGAACAGGATCGTGCTCGTCGATGTAGAAGCGGTGACTTACATCCGTTCCGAAGGTCACTACACGTGGGTCAGCACCGCGCTGGGGTCGAGCTTCTGCAACCTCAACATCAGCGACCTCGCCGAGCGGCTCGACGGCGAGTCGTTCATGCGCATTCATCGAAGCTACATCGCGAACCTCGACTTCGCCGAACAGATCCTGCGCGACGACGGCAAGGTCAGCCTCAAGTTGCGCGGCGAAGCCACGCCATTGCCGGTCGCGCGAACCAGCGTGCCGCGCCTGCTGGAACAGCTCGGCATTGCCGAGATCGACGCGTTGCGCAGCTGATCGGGGATAACCCGCAATAGCTTCCGGCTGCGTGCATTTCATGCGCCGATCAACGCGTTTCGTGCGCGTGTCCTCGTCGTTCGTGCGTCGGTCGCCTCGATCCGGTTCAGTGGTCTTAAGTTCGCAAGACGCGAGCCGGAGAGTTCCGCGGCCGGCTGCACGACAGCGAAGCACACAAGGAGACAGGCACGATGATTCCCCCCGGATTCGACTACCACGCGCCCCGCTCGGTGGGCGACGCGATCCAGCTTCTCGGCAGCCTCGGCGGCGACGCGAAGCTGCTGGCTGGCGGCCACAGCCTGCTGCCGATGATGAAGCTGCGCTTTGCGCAGCCGGCGCACTTGATCGACCTCAACCGCATCGACGCGCTGCGCGGCATCCGCGAAGACGGGGCCACCGTCGTGATCGGCGCGATGACTGTCGAGAACGAACTCATCGATTCCGCGGTGCTGCGCGAGAAGGTGCCACTGCTGCCTGAGGCCGCGCGACAGATCGGCGATCCGCAGGTGCGCAATCGCGGCACGATCGGAGGCGACATCGCGCACGGCGATCCGGGTAATGACCATCCGGCGCTCTCCATTGCGCTCGATGCCGTCTTCGTGCTCGAAGGGCCGAAGGGCCGGCGCGAAGTGAAGGCCGACGGCTTTTTCCAGGGCACCTACGTGACCGACATGGCCGAGGACGAGATCCTCGTCGAGATCCGCGTACCCGCCTTGGGTCCGAAGACCGGCTACGCCTACGAGAAGCTCAAGCGCAAGACAGGCGACTGGGCGACGGCCGCCGCCGCCGTGGTGCTGCGCATGGATGGCGGCAACGTGAGCCATGCGCGCATCGCGCTCACCAACGTCGCGCCGACTGCACTGCGCGCTGCCGATGCCGAGGCGGCGCTCCTGGGCAAGCCGCTGAGCGACGCGACCATCGCCGATGCCGCCGCCAAGGCGATGGCGATCTGCGACCCGGCCGAAGACCTGCGCGGCGACCGCGACTACAAGACCGCGATGGCCGGCCAGATGGTGAAGCGTGCCATCGCGAAGGCCGCGGCGCGTTGCAAGTAGCGAACAACAAGACGGAGACACACGCATGGCCAAGCAACTCATTACTGTGAGCATCAACGGCAAGCGCATCGAAAAGGCTGTCGAGCCCCGCATGCTGTTGATTCACTTCCTGCGCGAGGAATGCCAGCTCACCGGCGCGCACATCGGCTGCGAGACCAGTCATTGCGGTGCCTGCACCGTCGACCTCGACGGCCAGTCCGTCAAGAGCTGCACGCATCTCGCGGTGCAGTGCGACGGTTCCGAGGTGCTCACGGTCGAAGGCCTCGCGCAAGGTGCGGTGCTGCACGCGGTGCAGGAAGGCTTCTACAAGGAGCACGGCCTGCAATGCGGCTTCTGCACGCCCGGCATGCTGATGCGGGCCTATCGCTTCCTGCAGGAGAACCCGGATCCCACCGAGGACGAAGTCCGCGTGGGCATGAGCGGCAATCTCTGTCGCTGTACGGGCTACCAGAACATCGTCAAGGCGGTGCTGCATGCGGCCGCGAAGCTGCAGCAGACCGAAAAGGTGGTCGCATGAACGCCCCGATCGACCCCAAGCTGCTCGAACGCAGCGCCGCGCTGCAGGGCCTTGGCGACAGCCGCCTGCGCAAGGAAGACGCCCGCTTCATCCAGGGCAAGGGCAACTATGTCGACGACATCAAGATGCCCGGCATGGTGCACATGGACATCGTGCGCTCGCCCGTCGCGCATGCGCGCATCAAGAAGATCGACAAGACCGAGGCGCTGAAGGTGCCCGGCGTCATCGCGGTGCTGACCGCGGACGACCTCAAGCCGCTCAAGCTGCACTGGATGCCGACGCTCGCGGGCGACGTGCAAGCCGTCCTGGCCGACGAGAAGGTGCACTTCCAAATGCAGGAGGTGGCCGTCGTCATTGCCGAGGACCGCTACGCGGCAGCTGACGGCGTGGAGGCAGTCCTGGTCGAGTACGACGAACTGCCCGTCGTGATCGACCCCTTCGCGGCGCTCGAACCGGACGCGCCCGTGCTGCGCGAAGACCTCGCCGGCAAGACCGACGGTGCGCATGGCAAGCGCGACCACCCCAATCACATCTTCACTTGGGAGGCCGGCGACAAGGCGGCGGCCGATGCTGCCTTTGCCGCCGCACCGGTGACGGTGGCTGAGCGCATCTTCTATCCGCGCGTGCACCCGTGCCCGCTCGAAACCTGCGGCTGCGTCGCCAGCTTCGACCCGGTGCGCGGTGAGTTGACGACGTTCATGACCTCGCAGGCGCCGCACGTCGTGCGCACCGTGGTCTCGCTGCTGTCGGGTTTGCCGGAATCGAAGATACGTATCGTCTCGCCCGACATCGGCGGCGGCTTCGGCAACAAGGTTGGCGTGTACCCGGGCTACGTGTGTGCGATCGTCGCAAGCATCGTGCTGGGCAAGCCGGTCAAGTGGATCGAGGACCGCATCGAGAACATCTCGAGCACCGCCTTTGCGCGCGACTATCACATGGACGGCGAACTCGCCGCCACGGCGGACGGCAAGATCCTGGGTCTGCGCGTCAACGTCGTCGCCGACCACGGCGCCTTCGACGCCTGTGCCGATCCGACCAAGTACCCGGCGGGCATGTTCCACATCTGCTCGGGCTCCTACGACATTCCGGCGGCGTGGTGCAGCGTCAAGGGCGTCTACACGAACAAGGCGCCGGGCGGCGTGGCCTACCGGTGCTCGTTCCGCGTGACCGAGGCCGTGTACGTCATCGAGCGCATGGTGGACATCCTGGCGCAGAAGCTGGGCATGGACAAGGCCGAGATCCGGGCGAAGAACTTCATTCGCAAGGAGCAGTTCCCGTATACCTCGGCCTTCGGCTTCGAGTACGACTCGGGCGACTACCACACGGCGTTGCAGAAGGTGCTCGACGCCTGCGACTACAAGGGCCTGCGCGCGGAGCAGGCCGCGAAGCGCGCAGACCCGAACTGCCCGACGCTCATGGGCATCGGCCTCGTTGCCTTCACCGAAGTGGTCGGCGCGGGACCGAGCAAGATGTGCGACATCCTCGGCGTCGGCATGTTCGACAGTTGCGAGATCCGCGTGCATCCCACCGGCAGTGCGATCGCGCGCATGGGCACGATCAACCAGGGTCAGGGTCATCCGACGACCTACGCGCAGATCATCGCCACCGAACTCGGCCTCCCTTCGGAAGTGATTCAGGTCGAGGAAGGAGATACCTCCACGGCACCCTACGGCCTCGGCACCTATGGCTCGCGCTCGACGCCGGTCGGCGGTGCGGCGGTCGCGATGGCGGCACGGAAGATCCACGCCAAGGCTCGCAAGATCGCCGCGCACCTGCTCGAAGTCGGCGAGAACGACCTCGACTGGGAGATCGACCGCTTCAAGGTCAAGGGTGACGACGCCCGATTCAAGTCGATGAAGGACATCTGCTGGGCCGCCTACCACCAGGCGCCGCCAGGGCTCGAACCCGGGCTGGAGGCCGTGCACTACTACGACCCGCCCAACTTCACCTTCCCCTTCGGCATCTACCTGTGCGTGGTCGACATCGACCGCGGCACCGGCGAGACCAAGGTGCGTCGCTTCTACGCGCTGGACGATTGCGGCACGCGGATCAACCCGATGATCATCGAAGGCCAGATCCACGGCGGGCTCACCGAAGGCTATGCGGTGGCGATGGGCCAGCAGATGCCCTTCGACGCGCAGGGGAACCTGCTCGGCAATACGCTGATGGACTATTTCCTGCCCACCGCGGTCGAAACGCCGAAGTGGGAGACGGACCACACCGTGACGCCGTCGCCTCACCATCCGATCGGCGCCAAGGGCGTGGCCGAGTCCCCGCATGTGGGCTCGATCCCGACCTTCACCTCGGCGGTGGTCGACGCTTTCTCGCACCTCGGCGTGAAGCACATGGTGATGCCGCACAGCGCGTACCGTGTCTGGAAGCAGTTGAAGCAAAGCGGTGTCGAACTATGAAGCTCGCCCCCAGCCTCGCCCGCTGCGCGTGGCTCGGACACCCCCTACCGGGGGCAATACCGGCGGCCCGGCAAAGCCGGTTCCGCGGTATTCCTGGCATCGGGCCATGATGGTTTCCCACGTCATTGGAACAGCAGAAGGGACACGATGGAAGTCAAGATCGACAAACGTTATCCGCTGGACGTGGACCCCGCGCGCGCATGGCAGGTGCTGCGCGACGTGAAGGCGGTTGCCGGCTTCATGCCCGGCGCATCCATCACCGAGCAGGTCGACGACACGCACTACAAGGGCAACGTCAAGGTCAAGGTCGGGCCGGCGAACGCGGCCTTTGCGGGCGACATCGAGGTGCTCGCGCTCGACGAGGCGGCGATGAGGCTGCAACTGCTCGGCAAGGGCGCCGATCGCGGTGGCTCGTCGGCCTCGATGAATCTGACAGCGACGGTCGAACCGGGCGAGTCGCCCGGTACGTCGGTTTTGGCCGGCCAGGCCGCGGTCACTGTCAGCGGCAAGTTCGCGCAGTTCGGCAGCCGCCTGATGGTGCCGGTGTCGGAGATGCTGCTGGTGCAGTTCGTGGACAACTTCCGCGCCGCCGCGGGGGGACCGTCCAGCGCACATGCATCCGCAGACGCATCCGCAGACGATGTCGCGAGCCCGGTGGCGGCGCCGAAATCCGAGCCGGCCGTGGCGCGGGTCCAGGAAATCAACGCGCTCGCCATGCTGTGGGGCCTTGTCAAGGGGTGGTTCGCGGGCCTGATTGGCAAGCGCACCTGAACGCGTCATGACCGAAGCCGAGCTGCGTGAATCGCTCTACCGCGCCGGCTACATCGCCGACGAAGCGCTGGCCACCACCTTGTGGCTTGCTGGCGAACTGCAGCGGCCGCTGCTGGTGGAGGGCGATGCGGGTGTCGGCAAGACCTCGCTCGCCGGCGCCCTCGCGCGTGCGCGGGGGCAGGCGCTTGTGCGGCTGCAATGCCACGAAGGCCTGGATCTTTCGCAGGCCGCCTATGAGTGGAACTACGGGCGTCAGCTGCTCGCGATCAGACTGCACGAGACACAGCCGCAGGGCATGAAGGAGGCCGACCTCTTCGCGCGCGACTACCTGCTCGAACGCCCCTTGCTGCAAGCCATATCGAGCGACGCGCCCTGCGTGTTGCTGATCGACGAGATCGACCGCGCCGACGAAGCCTTCGAGGCCTTCCTGCTCGAAGTGCTTGCGGACTATCAGATCACCGTGCCCGAACTCGGCACCGTGCATGCGAAGCACGTGCCGCAGGTCGTGCTGACCAGCAACGGCACGCGCGAGCTCTCGGACGCCCTTCGACGCCGCTGCCTCTATCACTACCTCGAATACCCGACGCTCGCGCGCGAGATCGCAATCGTGCGCGCGACGCTGCCACAGGCCGAAGGCGCTCTGGTCGAGCAGGCCATAGCTTTCGTGCAGCGCCTCCGCCGCGAGGACTTGGAGAAGACGCCGGGCGTGGCCGAGACGCTGGACTGGGTGCGCGCGCTGCACAGGCTCGATTTCAAGGCAATGCCCGAAGATCCACATGCCCTTGTGAGCACCTTGGCATGCCTGCTCAAGACCCGCGAGGATCGCTTCCAGCTTGGCGAGGAGCGCGTGCGACAACTCATCGAAGGCCGGCGGACGGTCGGCGTAGCCGAGAAGGCGCCGCAGCCCACATGAACACGATCGCGCGCCCCCTCGAAAGCATTGCCGGATTCGCGGCACTGCTGCGCGACCACGGCCTGAAGGTAGGCGTGGCGGAGCAGCAGGCCATGGTGAGCGCCGCGCTGCGCGTGCCGATCGAACGTGCAGCGCGCCTCGATGCGGCCTGGCGTTCGATCGCCTGCCATGACGCGCGCGACTGGCGACGCTGGCCTGAATTGTTCGACCGCTATTGGCATCCCGGCCGCACCAAGGGAAAGACCCGCACCAGCGGCGAGACCCGCCCGAGCCGCAATCTCCAGCAGTTGGTGAAAAGCCTGCATGACAGCCTCGACCGCTCGCCACCGCGTTCGCATCCGTCGATGTCCGACACCGCCTTGCACGCACCTGCCGTCGAACCGAACGAGGACGGCATTTCGCGTGCCCAGGGCGGTGCGAGCCGTGTCGATGCGTTGCACGATCGCTCGCTCTCGCAATGGCTGCCGCAGGATCTTGCCGAACTCGAACGCATGGCCGAACAGATCGCGCAACGGCTGCGCAAACGCCTGACGCGCCGCTGGCACGACAGCGCGCGAGGCCGTCGCCTCGATGTGCGGCGCACGCTGCGGGCGAGCCTTCGCACCGGCGGCCTGCCCGTTCATCCGGTGTGGCGCGCGCCGCGGCGCGAATGGCCGCGTCTCTTCATCCTCGTCGACGTGAGCCGTTCGATGGAAACCCACGCGCAGCTTTTCCTGCGCATCGCGCGGGCCTTCGTGTCCGCGATGAATGCGCGCGTGTTCGTCTTCCACACGCGGTTGGCTGAAGTCACGCCGTTGCTGCGCAGCGATTCGGCGGCGGTGCAGGAAAAGGTCAACGCCGTGACCGCCGGCTTCGGCGGCGGAACGCGCATTGCGACCAGCCTGGCCGACTTCCACGCGGTGCACGCGCGCGCACAGCTCACGCGCAATGCGCGCGTCTGGGTGCTGTCCGACGGCTTCGATGCCGATGAACCGGAGCGGCTGGCCGAAGAACTGGCGCATGTGCGCCGACGCGGCGCGCGCATTCGCTGGTTCCATCCGACCGAGCGGCCGCCAGCGTCGCAGGCGATCCAGGGTGTCTTCGCGCACGGCGGTCTGGTCGAGGGCTTTTCACGCCTGAACAGCCTGCGTGACCTGGCCGAACTCGCGGGCCACCTGCACTGAACACCGGCCGCCGAACGTGATCCAACCATTTCCCGCCGACAAGGAGACCCCATGAACAAGGTCGACACCGTCTTCGATGCCGCCCATCGGCTTCAGCAGGCCGGCACGCCTTACGCACTGGTCAGCGTGATCAAGGCGCTCGCGCCGGCCTCCGCGCATCCGGGTGACAAGGCCGTCGTCACCGCCGATGGCGATTTCCACGGCTGGATCGGCGGCGGCTGCGCGCAGCCGGCGGTGGTGCGCACCGTGCGCCAGGTGCTGGCCGACGGGCACGCGCGGGTGATCCGCATCGCGCCCACCGCCGAGGCGGAAGAGCGCGATCTCGGCGATGTGCTGGAGTTCGGCATGGCGTGCCACTCTGGTGGCACGCTGGAGCTGTTCGTCGACCCGGTTCTGCCGCTGGCGCAACTCGTGGTGATCGGCTCGTCGCCGGTCGCGGCGAGCCTTGCGCAACTCGCACCGCGGGTGGGCTTCGCGGTGACACTGGTCGCGCATGAAGCCGAGGCTGCCGCCTATCCAGACGCACGGCAGGTCATCGCCAGCGACGATCCGGCAGTGGTCGCTCCGCAGATCGCGCCGGGCGCGTGGGTCGTGGTCGCGACGCAGGGCCGTCGCGACGTGCAGGCCTTGCGGCTGGCGCTGGGCATGAAGGCGCGGCAGGTGTCTTTCATCGCCAGTGCGCGGAAGGCGCAGGTGCTGAAGACGTCGCTCGTCACCGGCGGCGCGGACCCTGGCGCGGTGGAAGCGATCGTTGCGCCTGCCGGCTATCCGATGCCGGCGACCACGCCCGAAGAGATCGCGCTCTCGGTGCTGGCGGCGGTTGTATCGCACCGGCACGGCGTCGACGCGGCGCGCGGTGACTCCAAAGTCGGGTCGCCTGCATCGGGGTGCTGCGGCGCGGCGGCTGAGCTTCCGCCACTCCCGGTCGCAAAGTCATCCTGCTGCGAGCACTGACATGGGCTGCATCCTCAAAGGTGGTGGCGGCCTTTACGCCCGCATGGTGATCGGCGCGGTGCTGCTCGCGGCCGGGTCCGGCAGCCGCTTGGGCGGGCGACCGAAATCGCTGCTCGAACTGGGCGGCGTGCCGCTCATCCGCCGCCAACTGATCGCGCTCTCCGGCGCCGGCGTCGACGAGGTGGTGGTCGTGCTCGGGCACCACGCCGAGGCGATCGAGGCCGCGGTGCGCGACTTTCCGGTCACGCTGGCGCGCAATCCGTCGCCCGACGACGGCCAGGCCTCGTCGGTGCGCATCGGGCTGGGGGCGCTGTCGTCCAAGCTCGATGCCGTGATCGTGGCGCTGGCCGACCAACCGATGGTCAATGCGCAGGACATCACCGCGCTGATCGGCGCATTCAAGAAGCGCGGGGACGCCTCGATGGTGGTGCCGCGCGTGGCCGGGGAGCCGGGTAATCCGGTGATCTTCGAGGCCGCGTTGCGGGACGAATGGCTTGCGGGCGACATGAACGCGGCCTGCAGGCGCTGGCGCGAGGCCCATCCCGAGCGCGTACGCTGGTTCGACACCGACAACAGCCGCTACCGGGTCGATATCGATACCCCCGAGGACCTGATCGCGTTCACCGAGCGGACGGGCCACGCGCTGAATTGGCCGAAGGAGCGCGCAGCAGCAGCCTGACGCCTGCGCTCAGCGACGCGACGGAATGTAACCAGCTCGCCGTTGAACTTCCGTTCCCGGAACGGTAGTGTGCCAATGCGCCCGGGAGCGCGCGCCGATGGCACTGCTGATCCTGATGACACCCAAGGGCGAGACCACGCAGGTCCCCGTCGCCGAGCCCGTCATGGCCATCGGTCGGGCCGAGCGCAATCATGTCGTGCTCGCATCCATGCGCGTGAGCCGCTTCCATGCGGCGCTGAGGACGGAGGGGCCGTTGGTGACCATCCGTGACCTGGGCAGCAAGAACGGCACGTTCGTGAACGGCAAGCGTATCCATATGCAAGTTCTGCTGAACGGCGACAACATCGACATCGCCGGTTACTGGATGCGCTTTCTCGCGATCGATCAGGAGTCCGTCGCTGATGAGGCAATGCGCCTGATGAGCGAACGTGGACCCTTGATGTAGCTCCCCCCCAGGTTGGCTCACTTCGTGTAGCCGCCCACCCCCTGCCGGGGGCAACACCGGCGGCCCGGCGAAGCCGGTTCCGCGGTGTTTCTCGCGTTTGGCGCGCCTCTTTTTTGGGGCGTGCATTGCGTTATCGCTTGTGGTGCGTGGGGGCCAGTTCGTAGACGGGGGTCGACAATCCCTCCATGCGGGCCTTGAGTTGCAAGGACAGGAATTGGGAGTAGTGGCGGGACTGGTGCAGGTTGCCGCCGTGGACCCAGAGTTGCGGCACTTGGGTGGGCTTCCACATGTTGCGGAGCTCGCCCTCCCACGGGCCAGGGTCCTTGGGGGTGTCGGAGCCCAGTCCCCAGACCTTGCCGACCTTGTCGGCGACTTCCGGGGAGATCAGGTCGGCGAGCCAGCTGTTCATGGATCCGTAGCCTGTCGCGTAGACGATGAGGTCCGCCGGCAGTTCGGTGCCGTCGCTCAGCGTCACGGAATTTGGATTGATGCGCTCGATGGTCACGCCGCTGCGCAGCTTGATGCTGCCGTTGGCCACCAGTTCGGATGCGCCGACATCGATGTAGTAGCCCGATCCGCGCCGCAGGTACTTCATGAAGAGGCCCGAGCCGTCGACGCCGAAGTCCAGCAGGAAGCCGGCCTTCTCGAGCCGCGAATACAGATCAGCGTCGCGCTTCTTCATCTCCTCGTAGACCGGCACCTGCATCGGCGCCATGATCTTGTAGGGGATCGACGCGAAGATGAGGTCCGCCTTGTCGGTCGTCACCCCCGCCTTGACGGCGGATTCGGAATACAGGCCCCCGAGCGCCAGCTCCATCAGCGAATCCGACGGCGCGATGTGCGTGGAACTGCGCTGGATCATGGTGACGTCGGCGCCGTTCTCCCACAGTGCGGCGCAGATGTCGTGCGCCGAGTTGTTGGAGCCGAGCACCACGCACTTCTTGCCGCGCCAGGCTTCCGGCCCCGGATGCGCGCTGGAGTGGTGCTGTTCGCCCTTGAAAGTTTCAGCGCCGGGGATCTTCGGCACATTCGGATAGCCCGAGACGCCGAGCGCGAACACCAGCTGCTTCGGCCGCAGCGTGATCTCCTTGCCGTCGCGCTCGACGGTGACTTCCCATTCCTTCTTCGCCTCGTCGTAGCGCGCCTTCTTCGCGGTGGTCGAGCTCCAGTAGTTGAGCTCCATCACCTTGGTGTACATCTCCAGCCAGTCGCCGATCTTGTCCTTGGGCGAGAACACCGGCCAGTCCTCGGGAAACGGCAGGTACGGAAGATGGTCGTACCACACCGGGTCATGCAGGCACAGGCTCTTGTAGCGCTTGCGCCAGGAGTCGCCGGGCCGCGCGTTCTTCTCGACGATGATGGTCGGCACGCCCAGCCGCCGCAGCCGCGCACCGAGCGCGATGCCGCCCTGCCCGCCGCCGACGATCACGACATAGGGCTGCTCGGCGTAGCCCAGCGTCCTGGCTTCTTCGTCGCGCCGCTCCAGCCAGGTCTTGCGCTGCGGATTCGCACCGTGCTCGGCGCCCTTGATGCGGCGATCGCCCTTGCGCTCCTCGAAGCCCTTGAGCTCGGTCATCGTCGTGAGCAGCGTCCAGGCCTTGCCGTTGCGCAGCCGCAGATGGCCGCGTCCGCGTGCCACGGCCGTCTCGAAGGTGAACCATGCGTCGACGATTCCGTCGGCTTCCGTCGCGTCGCCTTCGACCGCAAATCCGGTGGGCTTCGTATCGGCCAGGCGCGCCTTCAGCATGGCGCGGATCGCCTCGGGGCTTTCCTGCGTGCGAATGTTCCAGGTGAATGCGACCAGGTCGCGCCAGTAGGCATCGGGCTCGAACAGCGCCACCGCGGCGTCGATGTCCTGCCGTTCGAGCGCGGAGTTGAAATCGGCCAGCCAGGCGCCGGCGATCTGTGTCGGGTGAGTGGACAGATCCGTCATCTCTCTTGTCTCCTTCGATGGCGTCCCGCGTGCGGTCCGGGCGGCAACCGTACGCCCATCGGCGCCTGGCGTCAAACGCAGTTGGGCGTGTGTTCGAGGGCGCCGTCGGACGCCTCCCGCTTGCGTCGGATCGGCGAACGTGCCAGTCTTCAGCGGGCGTCGCTTGTGGCGCCGCATCGGTCGCGGAGGTGTCCTCATGGCTCAGATCGACAAGGACCAGGTGGTCGCTGTGCTGAACCGGCTGCTGGAAGCAGAGCTGGCCGGCGTTGTGCGCTACACCCACTACTCCTTCCTCGTTTTCGGTTTCTCCCGGATTCCCGTGGTGTCGTGGCTGCGCCAGCAGGCGGACGAATCGCTCCTGCATGCCCAGCAGGTCGGCGAATGGATCACCGCGCTGGGCGCCTATCCGTCGCTCGGCATCGGCGCCTTGCTCGATTCGCACAAGCACGACATGGCGGCGATCCTGCAGGAGTCGCTGGCGACCGAAAGCGCGGCGCTCGACCTGTACCGCCAGTTGCTGGGGCTCGTCGAAGGCCGCTCGGTCGCGCTGGAAGAATTTGCGCGCCAGATGATCTACGCCGAAGAACTCCACGCCGCGGACGTCGACAAGATGTTGAGGAAGCCTGGCGAGTTGACTCGCACGCCCTGAAGGAATCCCGATGTTCGAAGGCTTGCTGCTGAACAAGGCTGACGACGGCACCACGACGGCTGCCGTCACTGAAATCGACGAAGCCCAGTTGCCGGAAGGAGAGGTGCTTGTCGACGTCGCTTTCTCCACCGTCAACTACAAGGATGCACTGGCCATCACCGGCAAGTCCCCTGTGGTGCGAAAGTTTCCGATGGTGCCCGGCATCGACTTCGCGGGCACCGTCGCCGAGAGCGGTGACGCGCGCTTCAAGCCCGGCGCCGCGGTATTGCTCAACGGCTGGGGCGTGGGCGAGGCACATTGGGGTGGCCTCGCGCGCAAGGCGCGCGTCAAGGCCGACTGGCTGGTGCCGATCCCGGCGGGGCTCGACGCGCGCCAGAGCATGGCCATCGGCACGGCCGGCTACACGGCGATGCTTTGCGTGATGGCGCTGCAGGATCGCGGCGCCGCGCCCGCCGGCGGACCGGTGCTCGTGACCGGCGCGAACGGTGGCGTCGGCAGCATCGCCATCGCCTTGCTTGCAAAGCTGGGCTTCGAAGTGCACGCCTCGACGGGGCGAACCGCCGAGGCTGCGCACCTTCAGCGGCTGGGCGCCACGGAGATCATCGACCGCGCCACCTTGAGCGCACCCGGCAAGCCCCTGCAGAAGGAGCGCTGGGCCGCCGCGGTGGACAGCGTCGGCAGCCACACGCTCGCCAATGTCTGTGGGAGCCTGCGCTACGGCGGCACCGTCGCCGCCTGCGGGCTGGCGCAGGGCATGGACCTTCCGGGGAGCGTTGCGCCCTTCATCCTGCGCGGCGTCACCCTCGCGGGGGTGGACAGCGTTTATGCACCGCAGCCTCGCCGTCTGGTCGCATGGGGACGCCTGGCGAATGAATTGCCCAAGGACCTGCTCGACGCCAACACCGAGACCATCGGCCTCGGCGCGGTAGCCGAACTGGCGCCCCGCCTGCTCGCCGGCCAAGTGCGCGGGCGCGTGGTGGTGGATGTGAAAGCCTAGGTTGCAAGCCTTGACATCCCCGCCGTCGGCCTGATCTCTCTTCCCGTGCTTCACGAATTCCACCCCGCCGTCGCGAACTGGTTCCGCGCGACATTCCCGGGCCCGACGGAGGCCCAGGCCGCCGCGTGGCCGGTGATTGCCGCGGGGAGACACACGCTGATTGCTGCGCCAACAGGCTCCGGCAAGACGTTGACAGCTTTCCTCGCTGCGCTTGACGGACTGGTGCGCCAGGGGGTCGAATCCGGTGGGCTCGCCGACGAAACCGTCGTCCTCTATGTCTCGCCGCTCAAGGCGCTGTCCAACGACATCGGCCTCAACCTGAAGGCGCCGCTTGCGGGTATCCGGCGCGAACTCGCGAAGCTGGGCCACGCGGACGTCGAGATTCGTACGGCGGTGCGTACCGGCGACACGCCCGCCAAAGAACGCCAGGAGAGCCTGCGCAGGCCGCCGCACATCCTGGTGAGCACGCCCGAGTCGTTGTACGTGCTGCTGGGCTCGGCGTCGGGCCGCAACATGCTTTCGACGGTTCGCACGGTCATCGTCGACGAGATCCACGCCGTCGTCGCGAGCAAGCGCGGAAGCCATCTCGCACTGTCGCTCGAACGGCTGCAATCGAACTGCGAGCGGCCGCTGACGCGCATCGGCGTCTCTGCGACTCAGAAGCCGATCGACGAGATCGCGCGTTTCCTCGTCGGTGCCGGAGCGGTGAAGAACGGCGTGGCCGATTGCGAGATCGTCGACATCGGCTATGCCAAGCAGCGGGATCTCGCGCTGGAGTTGCCGCCCACGCCGCTGGCCGCAGTGATGTCGAACGAGCAATGGGAGCAGGTCTACGCACGCGTGGCCGCGCTGGTCCATGCGCATCGCACCACGCTGGTCTTCGTCAACACGCGCCGCATGGCCGAACGCGCCGCGCGGCACCTCGGCGAGATCATCGGCAAGGAAGTGGTCGCTGCGCACCACGGCAGCCTCGCCAAGGAGACACGCCTCGATGCCGAACAGCGCTTGAAGCGTGGCGACCTGAAGGTGCTGGTGGCCACAGCCTCCCTGGAGCTGGGCCTGGATATCGGCGACGTCGATCTCGTCTGTCAGCTGGGTTCGCCGCGATCCATCGCATCCTTTCTTCAGCGCGCGGGACGTGCGGGCCATGCCGTTGGCGGCGTGCCAAAGGCCCGGCTCTTTCCCCAGTCGTGCGACGAACTCGTCGAATGCGCGGCGCTGCTGGACTGCGTGCGCCGTGGCGAGCTCGATGCGCTGCACGTGCTGCCTGCACCGCTCGACGTGCTGGCGCAGCAGATCGTGGCAGAGACCGCAGGCCGCGAATGGGACGAGGACGAACTCTTCGCGCTGGTGCGCCGTGCGTGGCCCTACGCAGAGTTGACGCGCGAGGCCTATGCGTCGGTCGTTCGCATGCTGGCCGATGGCTTCACCACCCGGCAAGGCCAGCGCGCGAGCTATGTGCATCGCGACGCCGTTCATCACCGCCTGCGCGAGCGCAAGGGCGCACGCCTGACCGCCCTGACCTCCGGGGGAACCATTCCGGAGACCGGCGACTACACGGTGATGCTCGAACCGCAGGCGCACAAGATCGGCACGGTCAACGAGGACTTTGCGGTCGAGAGCCTGGCGGGCGACATCTTCCAGCTGGGCAATGCGAGCTACCGCATCTTGCGGATCGAACCCGGCCGCGTGAGGGTCGAGGACGCGCACGGCGTTCCGCCGAACATTCCGTTCTGGCTGGGTGAAGCGCCGGGCCGGACCGACGAGCTTTCCTTCGGCGTGTCGCGTCTTCGCGGCGAGATCGCCGACATGCTGGCGGCGCGCGGCGTCGATGCAACCCACGAGTGGCTCGTCCGCACGATAGGCATGGACACGGCAGCCGCGCGACAGATCGTCGACCACCTCGCGCGCGCTGTGCGTGCGTTGGGCGCATTGCCGACGCAGGAGCGCATCGTGATGGAGCGCTTCTTCGACGAATCCGGCGGCATGCAGCTCGTCATTCACTCGCCTTACGGCAGCCGCCTCAACCGCGCCTGGGGGCTCGCGTTGCGCAAGCGCTTCTGCCGCAAGTTCAATTTCGAGCTGCAGGCCGCGGCGACCGAGGATGCGATCGTGCTGTCGCTGTCGACCAGCCACAGCTTTCCGCTCGATGAAGTCGCACGCTATCTGCATTCGGCGTCTGCGCTCGATGTGCTCGTGCAGGCGCTGCTGGATGCGCCGCTGTTCGGCGTGCGCTGGCGGTGGAATGCGACCACGGCGCTCGCGCTGCCGCGCTTCGTCGGCGGCCGCAAGGTGGCGCCGCAGTTGCAGCGCATGAAGTCGGAGGACCTGTTGGCCTCCGTCTTCCCGGATCAGGTGGCGTGCGCGGAAAACCTCGCCGGCGCGCGCGAGATTCCCGACCATCCGCTGGTTGCCCAGACCTTGCAGGACTGCCTCTACGACGCGATGGATGCCGAAGGCTGGCTCCGGCTGCTGCGACGGATGGAATCAGGCGAAGTCGAAGTGCTGGCACGCGATCTGCCCGCGCCCTCGCCGCTCGCCGCCGAGGCGCTGAACGCGCGGCCCTACGCATTCCTCGACGATGCTCCGCTGGAAGAGCGTCGCACGCAGGCCGTGCAGAGTCGCCGCTATGTCGACCCGGAGAGCGCGGACGATCTGGGTCGGCTCGACCTCGATGCGATCGCGAGTGTTCGCGAGGAAGCATGGCCCGGCGTGCGCAGCGTCGACGAAATGCATGAAGCGTTGAACGGCCTTGGCGTCATGACCGACAAGGAGGCATCCGCCAACGCGGAATGGCCGGCATGGCTCGAAGCGCTCGCGAAAGCGGGGCGCGCAACGCGCCTGTTGCCCGCTGGCGCAATCCCTTCCGGCGCTGGGCTGTGGGTCGTGGCCGAGCGTCTTGCGCAGGTTGCCGTGCTATACGCCGATGCTGCACTGCAGCCGGCCATCGAGCCGCCGGCGGAATATGCACAGGTGTTGGGCAGTTCGGAGGAAGCCTTGCGCGAGTTGCTGCGCTCACGCCTGACCGGCCTCGGCCCGATGACGGCGGACGATCTGGCCGCGCAGTTGCAGCTACCGCGATCCAGCGTCGATGCGGCCTTGTCCGCATTGCAGAGCGAAGGCTACGTGCTTCAGGGCCGATTCACGCCCGGCGGCGAATCGATCGAATGGTGCGAGCGGCATCTTCTCGCCCGCATCCATCGCTACACCTTGAAGCGTCTGCGGCGCGAGATCGAGCCCGTCGAGCCGCGCGATTTCGCGCGCTTCCTGTTCGAGTGGCAGCACGTCGGCGCGACCAGCCGCGTCAGCGGCCCCGACGCATTGGCCGGCATCCTGACGCAGCTCGAAGGCTACGAGGCACCGGCCGGCAGTTGGGAGGCCGAACTGCTGCCGGCGCGGGTCAGGGACTACGCCCCGGCATGGCTCGACGACCTGTGCACCGCCGGCCGCATGCTGTGGACGCGGTTGCGCCCGCCTGCGGTCGACGGCCGGCCAGGTGGCGGGGGCACGTCCCTGCGTGCGACACCGGTGCTGTTGCTGCCTCGCCGGACAGCATCGCTCTGGACTGGCCTCGCGCCCGCGCCGATCGACGACGCGGCATTGGGTTCGCGCGCCCAGCGGGTGGCGGCATTTCTGGCCGAGCATGGCGCCTCGTTTTTCGATGAGATCATCCAGGGCACGCATCTGTTGGGCACGGAACTCGAAGACGCGCTGAGCGAACTGGTCGTGCGCGGCCGCGCGCATTGCGACAGTTTTGCCGGGCTGCGCGCATTGCTGATACCGCCATCCAAGCGCTCGTCGACGCATGCGCGCCGCCGCCGGCGCACTTCGCTGTTCGGCATCGAGGACGCTGGTCGCTGGTCGCTCGTGCGGCAGCGCGCGTCGGCCTCTCCCGGTGCGACTCCCAGCGCGGCACCCGACACCATCGAGCAGGTCGCGCGCATTCTGCTGCGCCGCTACGGCGTGGTGTGTTGGCGCGTGTTGGAGCGGGAGGCGGCATGGCTGCCGCCGTGGCGCGACCTCGTGCGCTCCTATCGCCGGCTCGAGGCGCGCGGAGAAATCCGCGGAGGCCGTTTCATCGCGGGCGTGGCCGGAGAGCAGTTCGCACTGCCGGAGGCGATTGGCTTGATGCGCCAAGTGCGGCGCCAGGCGTTGGACGGCAGCCTGATTTGCCTGGCCGCCACCGATCCGGCCAATCTGCTCGGCACGGTCGTGCCGGGGCCGAAGGTCGCGCGCGTCGCGGGTTCGCGCGTGGTCTTTCGAGATGGCGTTCCGCTGGCGACCAGCGTGGCCGGCCAGGTGGAGATCCTGGTGTCGTTGACCCCATCGGAAACGCAGGCCGTGACGCGCGCGTTGATCTCCGAGCCGTCCTTGCGATTCCTTGAAATGGCGGCGCAGGCTTCGGATTGAGTGTCTGCGAGGAAGCGCGTCGGCGCGGGCAAGAAATTGCACTGCTGACTATGATTCCTGGCAAATCAGCGATCGGAGTCTTCCCATGAGCATTCCCACAACCCGCCTCGGCCGCACCGGCCTGACCGTCTCGCGCCTCGCGCTCGGCACGATGACCTTCGGCCTTCAGACCGACGAAGCCGTGTCACACCGCATCCTCGACAGGGCGACGGAAGGCGGCATCAATTTCCTCGACACGGCCGATGTGTATCCGCTCGGCGGCACCGTCGAGACCACCGGACGCACCGAAGAGATCATCGGCCGCTGGTTGCGCGTGAAGGGTGCGAGCCGGCGCGGCCAGTTCATCATCGCGACCAAGGCGTGCGGCAAGGTCGGGCCGAACAGCTGGGATCAGGGCGCCTCGCGCAAACACTTGCTGGATGCGATCGATGCATCGCTGAAGCGACTGCAGACGGACCATGTCGATCTCTACCAGTTGCACTCCGACGACCGCGAGACGCCGCTCGACGAAAGCCTCGAAGCGCTCGATGTGATCGTGCGCTCGGGCCGTGCGCGCTACATCGGCGTGTCCAACTTCCTCGCCTATCGACTCGCCCGCGCGATCGGGCGCAGCGAACTGCACAAGCTCACCAGGCTTGTGTCGGTGCAGCCGCGCTACAGCCTGCTGTTCCGCGAGATCGAGCGCGAACTGCTGCCGCTCGCAGGTGAGGAAGGCTTGGGCGTGATTCCGTACAACCCGCTGGCGGGCGGCTTGCTGACAGGCAAGTACAAGGCCGGCGCCAAGCCCGAAGACAACACGCGCTTCACGCTCGGTACCGCCGGCTCGATGTACCAGGACCGCTACTGGAACGAGCGCAGTTTCGCCACGGTCGCGCAGTTGCACAAGCTGGCCGATGAAGCCGGGGTGCCGCTCGCGACGCTGGCGGTGGCATGGGTGATGGCCAATCCGCTGATCACCGCCCCGCTGCTCGGCGCCAGCCGGCCGGAGCAACTGGACGCGACGCTCGCCGCCGCGGACTACAAGCTGGATGCGGGTCTGAAGCAACGCCTCGACGAGCTCACAGCGGAATACCGCAAAGGCGACGCACCCCGGTGACCGTCGGGCTCGCGCCCGCAATGATCAGGCGGCCTTGGCGGGGGCCATCTTGACGGCTTCCTGTCGGCGCGCATAGCGTTGCGCCAGCACTGCGCAGACCATCAGCTGGATCTGGTGGAACAGCATCAGCGGCAGCACGATGGCGCCGACGGCGTGGGAGGCGAAGAGCACCTTTGCCATCGGGATGCCGCTGGCCAGACTCTTCTTCGAGCCGCAGAACACGATCGTGATCTCGTCGGCCTTGTCGAAGCCGAGGCTTCGGGCCGCCCAGGTGGTGATGGCCAGCGCGAGCGCCAGCAGCACGGCGCAGACAACCAGCAGGCCCGCCAGCGCGGACATTGGCACCTGCTTCCACAAGCCCTCGATGACCGCCGCACTGAAGGCGGTGTAGACCACCAGGAGGATGGAGCCGCGGTCGACCAGCGTGAGCACCGATGCATGCCGCTTGATCCAGGCGCCGATCCACGGGCGCATCAAATGGCCGGCGACGAAGGGCACCATCAACTGCAGCAGGATGCGGCCGATCGCGTCGAGCGACGCGCCGGAGCTGCTGTGCTGTACGACGATCAGGTCGACCAGGATCGGCGTCACGAAGACCCCGAGCAGCGTCGATGCCGATGCGCTGCACACGGCAGCCGGGATGTTGCCGCGCGCCATCGACGTGAAGGCAATGGCCGATTGCACCGTCGCGGGTAGCACGCAGAGGAACAGCACGCCGGTGTAGAGCTCGGGCGTGACGAGCGGCGTCAGCACGGGCCTGAGCGCCAGACCCAGCAGCGGAAACATGACGAACGTGGCCGCGAACACCAAGACGTGCAGGCGCCAGTGCGTGATGCCGCCGAGGATGGCCTCCCGGGATAGCTTGGCGCCGTGCAGGAAGAACAGCAGTCCGATCGCGACCGTGGTCAGCCGCTCGAAGAAATGCGCCGTCACCCCGCTCGCCGGCCAGAAGCTGGCCAGGGTGACGACGGCGATCAGCGCCAGGGTGAAGTTGTCGGGGAGGTAGCGTGAACGTGCCATGGGCGGGATTGGACGCCTATTGCATTCAAAAGATAAATGGATTTATCTGATAGATATATGATTGCGATGCATGAACGTCACGCTTCGGCAACTTCGTGTTTTCCAGGCCGTCGCCGAAGGCCGCAATTTCAGCCGCGCGGGGGATCAGGTCGGCCTCACGCAGCCGGCGGTCAGCCGCTCGATCGTCGAGCTCGAGGCGCAGCTGGGGCTCAAGCTCCTCGACCGCACCACGCGCGAGGTCGTGCTGACCGAGGCGGGCCAATCGCTGGCGCTGCGGCTCGATCGGGTTCTCGACGAACTCGACCAGACGCTGGCCGAAGTCCACGGCATGGCCGGTGCGCGGCGCGGCAAGGTCCGTGTCGCGAGCAGTCCCACCCTGTCGGCGAACCTCATGCCCGCCTGCATCGCCGAATGCGCGCGGCGCGATCCGGACATCGAACTCGTGCTGCTCGACCGCATTCAGCAGGATGTGCTCGACAGCGTGCGCGCCGGCGAAGTGGACTTCGGCGTGGTGGTCGAACCGACCGCGGCGGACGATCTGCATTGCGAGGCCATCCTCGACGACCCCTTCTGCCTGGTCATGCCGCCGAGCCACCGCCTGGCGGGGAAGACCTCGGTGCGCTGGTCGATGCTCGAAAGCGAGCCGCTGGTGCTGCTCGACCACGCTTCCGGCAGCCGGCGGCTGATCGACGAGGCGTTGACCCTGCATGGCGTGCACTGCGAGGTGCGGCAGCAGGTGGGCCACCCCACCACCGGCTTCCGCATGGTCGAGCAGGGGATCGGCATCAGCGTCATGCCGGCGCTCGCGATGCCGCCCATGGGGCTGCCGGCGCTGGCCGTGCGGCCGCTGCTGCCGAAGGTGAAGCGCGCGATCATGCTCGTGCACCGCCGCAACCGCGCGCCGGCGCCGCTGGCGCAGCGCGTGTGGGCGTTGATCCGCGAGATGGCGCTGCAGCGCGCCGGCTGAACGCGTTCAGGCCGTCGCGCGATCCAGCGGTCCTTCCTCCCGCCCACCGGGATGCCGGGCGAAGCGGCTGGGGTCGCGACCGTGCACCGGCGCGTGATCGGGCCACGGCCAGCCGCCGAACTGGGTGCGGCGGTAGTCCGCCATCGTCTGCGCGATCTCGGCCTGCGTGTTCATCACGAAGGGGCCGTACTGCGCCACGGGTTCGCCGATCGGCCGGCCCTGCAGCACCAGGAACTCGCTCGTCTCGTCGCCGTTCAGCAAATCCACGGCGGCGTCGGCGCGCAGTTCGATGGCTGCGTGGCCGTCGACGCCCTGCCCCGCAATCGACACCGAGCGGCCCTTGAAGAAGTAGAGACTCCGGCGCGTGCCCTCGCCCGTGGCGGCCGGCAGTGTCCAGCGTGCGCCGGGCTCCATCCGGATCGTCCAGATCGCGACGTCGGCTTCGGGCCGCGACGCCCACGAATCCGGCGGCGGCGCCAGGGGGCCGCCTTCACCGGGCTTTCCGTCCACGGGGCCGATCCGACCCGCGATGCTCGCGACTTCGGTTTTCAGGCCCTCGGCGTCGGTTGCGGTAAAGCTGGGGACGTCCTCGGCCCAGAACATCGTGAAATGCGGCTCGGCCATCTTGCTGCGGGCGGGCAGGTTCAACCAGATCTGGAACAGCTCCAGCGGGTTCGGCGCCTTCGTGTCGAGCAGGGGGAACATCTCCGAGTGCACGATGCCCTTGCCGGCCGTGAGCCACTGCACGTCGCCGCCGCCGAAGCGGGCCACTGCGCCGAGCGAGTCGGAATGGTCGATCAGGCCCTTGCGCACGATCGTCACCGTCTCGAAGCCACGGTGCGGATGTCCCGGAAAGCCGGGCACGGTGGTGCCGTGGTACATGCTCCAGCCGTCCTTGCGGCTGAAGTCCTGGCCCAGGTCGCGGCCGGCGAGCGGGGTGTCGGGTCCCATCTGCGCATTGGCGCGCGGATAGGCGTCGTCGTGATAAGCGCAGAAGAGGAAGGGGTCGATCGTCTCCCACGGAAAGCCGAGGGCTTTGATCTGGACGATGGGGTTGGCGGTGGTCATGGCGCTCAATTCCTTTGCAGTTCCCTGGTCGATGCGACCGGGGCGATCAAAGAAATATGGGGCCATTCTGCCGCGATGGAAGGCCAAATCGCGCAACGCAGTGGCGTCACGGGCGCAACAGTGGCGCTTTCAGGCTCCGGTCCACCCAGCCACCAGCACGGCGTTGGTGCCACCGAAGGCGAAGGAATTCGACATGGCCCATTGCAGGCCGGGCGCGCTGCGCGCCTCGCCGTGCACGATGTCGATCGCGAAGGCCGGATCAACCTGCCGCAGGTGCGCGGTCGGCGGGTGCCGGCGGTGCGCCAGGGTGCGCAGGGCGGCCACGAGCTCCAGCGCGCCGCCGCCGCCCAGCAGGTGGCCATGGATGGCCTTGGTGGCGCTGACCGGCGTGTTGCTGCCGAACACGTCCTGGATCGATGCCGCTTCGGCCGCGTCGCCGGCCGCGGTCGCGGTGCCGTGCGCGTTGATGTGACCAATGTCGGCCGGCGACAGCCCGGCATCTGCCAGTGCCGCACGCATGGCGCGCGCCTGGCCGGCCGGATCCGGATTGGTCATGTGGGTGCTGTCGTTGTTGGTGGCGTAGCCGGCCAGCACGAGGTCTGATTTCGCGCCACGCGCCTTGGCGTGGGCCTCCGATTCAATCACCAGCGCGGCGGCTCCTTCGCCCATCGCGAACCCGGCGCGGTCGGCCGAGAAGGGGCGGCAGGCGCTGGCCGGGTCGTCAGCCGGCGGGAGCGCCATCACGCGCATGGCGTACCAGCCCGCCAGCGTGCCCGGCGTGAGCATGGCCTCATGGCCGCCGACGATGGCGACGTCGATCCAGCCGGCGCGAATGGCGCGCATCGCCTCGCCGATCGCTACCGCCGACGAGGCACAGGCGCACGCATAGGTGAGCGCAGCGCCGCGCGCGCGAAAACGCAGGCCGAGTTCCGCTGCCGCGGCATTGGGCATGGCACTCAGCACCGCGGTGGGGCGTATCCGGCGATGCCCGACGTAAAGCGTCTGCGCACTGTCGTCATAGGTGGCGATGCCCGCCATGCCGCTGCCCCAGTAGATGCCGAGCCGCTCGCTTTCCGGCGGTGTCTCGACCAGGCCGGCTTGCGCATAGGCATCGCGCGCGGCGGCCAGCGACATCGCGGTGCCGCGGTCGAGCGGAAGGCGCGAAACGCTGCGTTCGGTGTCGTCGAACTTGCAGGCTGCGAGAGACAACGCCATCGGCTCGAGCCCTTCCATTTCGAGCGTGCTCGCGACGACGGCGGAGCGGCCGGCGAACAAGGCCTCGTCGAAAGCCGCCAGCGTGTTGCCCAGCGGCGAGACCAACCCCATGCCGGTGACGCAGATGCGCGGGTTCACGCCGGCATCGCCCCGCGTGGCGCCTGCTCGATCACCTCGCACATCCGTTGCAGCGTGATCCCGGCCTCGCGCGGGTCCAGCTTGTCTTCGGGAATGCGCAGATGGAAGACATCTTCGACGGCGAACACGAACTCCATCAGGGCCAGCGAATCGAGACCGAGTTCGAGCAGGGGCCGGTCAGGCCGGATGTCGGCGCGAGCGACCTGGAAGTCCTTTTCGAGGATGGCGGAAATGGTTTCGAAGGTAGGGGAACTCATGGAGCGATCTCCGGACGAAGCGGCTCTCGCCTTGGTGTCTTCAGGGAATGCGGTGCGTGACCGCGGCGGCAAATTCAAGCGTCTCGCGCAGCACCTGCTGACGATCGTTGTCGATGGTGATCATGTGGTAGCTGTTGCCCACCACGACGGTCTGCAGCTCGGGGCGAACAAGGCCCCGTTTCAGCAGATCAAGATTGGCGACGCTGGCTACTTCGTCTTGCGCCGCATGGATGGCGAGTACCTGGGGACAGTCGATCTGATCCAGCCCGCTGCGCACATGGCGAATCAGGCGATCGTGCTCGCGCAGGTGCGAGATGCCGATGACCGCAGCACCTGCACGCGACACCTTGCGGTGGCGCAGCTCGCGCTCGATCCAGCTGCGCACGCGCTCGTTCTTGACGCCGTAAGGCGCGCGTTCGCGGTAGCGCCAGAAACGGCCGAGCGGCGTGTACAGCGCCAGCGGAAGCAGCTTGTGTCGGCGCGGAATCGCCCAGCCGTCGAAGCGCAGCGTGGTCGACATCAGGACCAGCGCGTCGATTCGCGCGCCGCAGCGCATGGCGGTGGCGAGGGCCAGCGCTGCGCCGGCGGAAATGCCGACGAGCATGATCCGGTCGTGTTCGTTGCGCAGCGCGTCGACGCGTTGTTCGACCGTGTCGACCCATTGACGCCACGGCGTGGCATGCCGCTCTGGCGCGGCAGCGTCGAACGAATAGCCATCGACAGGCAATGCGTGAACGGAATAGCCGGCACCGCGAAGGCCATTCGCGACCGACGACAACTCGTCCGGCGTGCTGCACAAGCCATGCAGCAACACCACGGCTGTACGTCGTGCAACGGATGAGTCGACGCGAAGGGCGTCAGCGTCGGGCAGGCGCGCGCTCATGGGAAAGCTTTCAAATCGATGGAGAGGGCGAGACGTGCGGTGATCGCACGCCTGTGCCGAGGCAAGCGCGAATCGAGTTCGGTCTTGTCGCGTTCGACAGCGTCGCGACACGTCGCGACCGCTCCTCCCACCTGGCTGAAACAGGTCATCCAACCAATCTATTCCGGCAATATGAATATTGACTGACTCGCTCATCCCACCAGAAAGACCACCAACGAAGCAGCCATGCAATAGAAGCCGAACAGATGCCATCGATCTGTTTCGAGCCACTTCGAGAGCCATCGCAATGCGAGCAGTCCGGCCACGAAACTGAAGACCATCCCCACCAGGCTCGGCATGACGAGCGACCACGTGCCGCCCGCGTGAATGGCGCTCGCGGCGGCCGGCGTCTTGAGAAGCCGGTAGGCCTCCCTGGCAATCACGACCGGCGTCAGCACCACGGCAAGCGCAAAGCTGAACTCCTCCGCAAGCTTGCGTCCCACGCCGAGCGAGAGACCCGCGGAGATGGTCGCGCCCGAGCGCGAAAGACCCCGAAAAGGAAGGCACAGTCCTTGAACGGCGCCGATCCACATCGCACTGCGAGCCGTCACGTCGCCGCCGCTGACGTTCGCGCGGCGTGACGAATACAGGATCAGCAAACCGGCAGTCATCAGCGCAACGGCAATGATCCTCGAATTGCCGAACAGATCCTCGATCTCGAAGTCGGGGAGGTTCTTCGCGACCAACGCCTTGATCACCTGCAGCAGAAAGAGCCCGACGATGCCCGTCGCCGCAGTTGCCAGGACGACGTGCAATCCGTTGCGCCGGAACGCGTCGGCGGAGGTGAAATAGGTCGTGACCCAGGAGCGCCAGAAGTAGGCAATGACGGCGAACATCGTGCCCGTGTGCAGCATCACGAGCAGCATGGTCATCTCGGGCGCGCTCGGATTCAGTCCGAGCAGCTTTTCCGCCATGATCACGTGCGCCGAGCTCGACACGGGAAGCAGTTCGCAAAAACCCTGCACCAGCGCGAGGATCAGGACGTCAAAGGTGTTCATGGCGAGGGCCGTTGGCCGTTGGCCGTTGGCCGCGCTTACGCAACCTTCGACAAAGGGAGGGAATCCGGATGCGTCGAGACGCAACGCGAAACCCGTCAGCGAAGGATCAGCATCTTGATGGAATGCGCCACGGCAAGGAGCGCCAAGGCGACTGCCGCGGAGGCGGCATGCTGCAGGATGAGCGCTGCGGACAGTGGCCTCGCACGCTTGATGATCTTCAAACGACTGCTTCTACGGGACAAACGTGGCATGGGCTGAACTGTGCACCGGCAAGGCTGATTGCTCCCTGACGGAGAAGACACCGGCCCGTTGTGTTTCGCGTATCGTGTCCGCGACCGTGATGGAGGTATCCACACAGCAGGCACAGGAGGCCCGAGATGGACGTCGTACGCGAGATCCGATCCTTCAACGAGGGCCGCGACCCGGATCGCCTGGTGCTCAAGTACCGCAACATGCGCGCGAGCCCGTTCGTGTTCCTGCGCGGCACGTGCCATTTGTTCTACGACCGGCTCTCCCGCTTCAGCGTGCCGCGCTCGGCGCCGCTGACGTGGGTCTGCGGCGACCTCCACCTGGAGAACTTCGGCAGCTTCAAGGGCGACAACCGGCTTGTCTATTTCGACATGAACGATTTCGACGAGGCGGCCTTGGCACCGGCGAGCTGGGACCTGGTCCGGTTTCTCACAAGCCTCTGGGTCGGCGCCGAGAGCATCTCGGTGGGATCGCGTGAGGCGCGCAAGCTCTGCGAGATCTTCATCGAAAGCTATGCGTCGGCTCTTTGCGCCGGCAAGGCCTACTGGGTGGAGCGCGACACTGCGCAAGGGCTGGTGCGCGTGCTGCTCGATGGCCTGCGCGAAAGACAACGTTCGCAGTTTCTCGCGGGCCGCACGGACATCAAGGGCCGTCGTCGCGTGCTGCGCACGGACGGCAAGAAGGCTTTCCCTGCGACCGTCGAGCAACGCGCGACGGTCATGGGAGTCGTCAGTCAATACGCTGCGCTTCAGGCGAACCCGAAGTTCTATGAAGTGCTGGACGTGGCGCGGCGGATCGCCGGCACAGGCAGCCTCGGCGTCGAACGCTACGCGATTCTGGTCGAGGGCAAAGGCTCGCCCGACGGTAACTATGTGCTGGATCTGAAGCAAGCGCTTCCGTCATCCCTGGTGCCGCATCTGAAGGTGGCGCAACCGAAGTGGAAGTCGGAGGCACATCGCGTCGTCGCATTGCAGCGCCGCGTCCAGGCGGTCTCCATGGCCTTCCTGCAGCCGGTGGTCGTGGCTGGGACGCCTTATGTCTTGCGCGCCCTCCAACCGACCGAGGACCGAGTGACGTTGGGCGGCAAGTCCGCGCAAGGCGCAAGCGATCTCGAAGGCGTGATCGCCGTGATGGGAAAGCTGGTCGCGTGGGCGCAGTTGCGAAGCGCCGGGCGCGAAGGTTCAGCCATCGCCGACGAGCTGATCGATTTCGGCCAGCGCAGCAAGTGGAAGGCACGCATTCTCGATGCATCGATCGAGTGCGCCGGGCAGGTCCAGCGGGACTGGTCGACTTACGCGGCCGCGTATGACGACGGCGCGTTTTCCGGCTGATCGACAGAAGCGCCCATGGCAAAGGCCAGGAACCCCGCGGAACCGGCTTTGCCGGGCCGCTGTGGTTGCCCCCGGTAGGGGGTGGGCGGCTACGCGAAGTGAGCCAACCTGGGGGCGAGTCAGTGATGATGCCCGTGCGCGCCATGCACATGGCGATGCGCGATCTCTTCCTCGGTCGCGGCGCGAACATCGGTCACGGTGAAACTGAACTTGAGCGCCTTGCCGGCCAGCGGGTGGTTGCCATCGAGGATCACCTGCGGCCCCTTGATCTTCATGACATTGAAGACTTGCGGCTCGCCCTTGTCGTTGCGGCCTTCCAGTTGGCCGCCCACCTTCACGCCGGGCGGGAACTCGCTCTTGGGGATCGTCCGCACCAGTGATTCGTCACGCGCGCCGAAGGCGTCCTCGGGCTGCAGGTTCAGCGTCGCCTGAAAGCCGGACTCCCTGCCTTCCAGTGCGGCTTCGATCTTGGGGAAGGTGTTGTCGTAGCCGCCATGCAGATAGACCATGGGGTCGTGGCCCTCGTCGACGAGCTTCTGGGTGGCGGTATCGGACACCTTGTAGCGCAGGGTGACGACGGTGTTGGCTGTGACTTTCATGGGATGGTCTTGCGGAGTGTGGACAGGGCCCGGATCGGCCGCCCCGAATGGTCCCGAGTCTACGAGCAGACGTCGACGACGTCCCACAACGCGCCGGGGCCGGCACCTATCCCTCGTGATGCGACTTCGCTTCAATGTCCGGACGCTGCGACTTGCGGAGCCCTCATGAGCACCCCTTCGAACCTTGCGACCGGCGGCACCCCGCCATCCAGCGAACGCTGGTGGTCCAAGCTCGGGCCGGGGCTGATCACGGGCGCTGCGGACGACGACCCCAGCGGCATCGCCACTTACTCGCAGGCCGGTGCACAGTTCGGCTACGGGGTGGGGTGGACGCTGCTGATCACCTATCCGCTGATGATGGGCATCCAGCTTGCCAGTGCCCGCATCGGACGCGTCACCGGAAGGAACCTCACCGAGACCTTTGCGCGCTTCTGTCCCCGATGGATGGTGGCCGCGCTGGTGGCGCTGCTGGTGATCGCCAATGTCATCAACCTCGGCGCGGACCTGAGCGCCATGGGCGACTCCGCCGCGCTCGTCCTGCACGGCCATGCGGCCTGGTACGCGGCGGGGTTCGGCGCCCTGTCGTTGTTGCTGCAGGTCTTCATGACCTACGAGCGCTACGTTCGCGTGCTCAAGTGGCTGACGCTGTCGCTCTTCGCCTACGTGGGCGTCGTCTTCGCGGTTGATGTGGACTGGGGCGCGGCGATGCGGGGCGTGTTCGCGCCCTCTTTGCATTGGAGCCGGGAGTACGTGACGACGGTCGTCGCCATCCTCGGGACCACCATCAGCCCCTACCTCTTCTTCTGGCAGGCCTCCCAGGAAGTGCAGGACATCAAGCGCGTCCCCGAAGACCAGCCGCTGCGCATCGCACCCGACCAGGCGCGGCGCCAGTTGCGCCGCCTGCGTATCGACACGGCGGTGGGCATGGGCTTCTCGAACCTGATCGCGTTCTTCGTGATCACCGCAGCGGCCGCGACGCTGCATGCCAACGGCCAGACGCAGATCGACTCCACCGCGCAGGCCGCCGCCGCGCTGCGCCCGATTGCAGGGGATGCCGCCTTCATGCTGTTTGCGCTCGGCATCATCGGTACCGGCATGCTGGCGCTGCCCGTGCTCGCGGGCTCCGCGGCGGAGGCGGTCGCGAGCTACTGCCACGTGCGCAAGGGGCTGGACCTGACGCTGGCGCAGGGCCGCAGCTTCTACGGCATCCTCGCCGCCGCCATGGCGATCGGCGTCGCGATCAGCCTCTCGGGCATCAACCCGATCTCGGCGCTTTATTGGGCCGCTGTGATCAATGCGGTCATCTCGGTGCCGGTGATGGTGGCCGTGATGATGGCGGCTTCGAGCCGCACGGTCATGCGCGAGATGGTGCTGCCGCGGAAGTGGAAGGTGCTGGGGTGGCTTGCCACGGGGGCGATGGGGGCGGCGTCGGTGGCGCTGGGGGTCGTCTCCGTCCTGTGAGTGGCTCATTTTTTACCTTCTCATCGGACGAACGTCGAATGGTCAACGCCGCCATAGAGTGCTATGTTGGCTGCCGCGCTCCACAAGCTCGCTTGCAACAATCGAAGAGGAAGGCCATGACTTCTGAAGCCATTTCTGAACTTGACGTCCACCAGATTGCGGTGGATGCATACCTCTACCTCTATCCGCTCGTGAGCATGGACATCACACGGTTGCAGTCCACGAACATCGAGGCCGGCAAGGCAATCGGCAAAGGCCCGATGAACATGTTCGTGAACATCCCGGCCTATCCGCCCGCGGATCTGAAAGTGGTCGTGCGCGTCAACTTCGATACGCTTTATTCCATTGCATGGCTGGATCTCACCAAGGAGGCGCAGGTTGTCTCCGTACCAGACACGGCCGGGCGGTTCTACCTTCTTCCGATGCTGGACATGTGGACCGATGTCTTCGCGTCGCCCGGCTGGCGAACGACTGGAACCAGCGCGGGCAATTTCCTCGTCACCCCGCCGGGTTGGGTCGGAACGGTCCCCGAGGGGTTCGCGCATATTCCGGCACCAACTTCCTATGTCTGGATCATCGGCCGCACGAGGACGGACGGACCCGCGGACTACGCTGCGGTGAACAGGATTCAGGCGGGTTACGCGGTCACGCCGCTCTCCGGATGGGGCAAGCCATCGACACCCGTGACCGTGAAGATCGACCCGGCCGTCGACATGAAGACGCCACCGAAAACCCAGGCCGACACCATGCCGGCCAGCCGCTTCTTCACCTATGCGGCCGAACTCCTCAAGCTGCATCCGCCCCACGTCACCGACCAGCCGATCGTCGCGCGGATGAGGCGCATCGGCATCGAGCCGGGCAAAAGCTTCGACTTCGACAAGCTCGACCCCGCCGTGCAGAAGGCACTCGCGAGCGCGCCTGAGGACGCCCAGCAAATCATGAAGTGGAAGATTCCGACGATTGCCCGCGTCGCAAACGGATGGTCAATGAACACCGACACCATGGGTGTCTATGGCAACTACTATCTGAAGCGCGCCATCGTGACGCTGTTGGGCCTTGGGGCCAACCTGCCTGAAGACGCCATCTATCCATTGAATATCGCCGACGAGACCGGCAAGCCGCTCACCGGCGCAAACAAGTACACGATTCACTTCGACAAGGGGGCAACACCGCCCGTGAACGCCTTCTGGTCCATCACGCTGTACGACGACGATGGGTTCCAGGTGGCGAACGTGCTCGACCGATTCGCGGTCAGCAGCTGGATGCCCTTCAAGACCAACGCGGACGGTTCGCTCGACTTGTATTTCCAGAACGAGAGTCCCGGCAATGACAAGGAAGCCAACTGGCTGCCTGCGCCCAAAGGGACGTTCAATCTGACCATGCGCCTCTATTCGCCGAAGGCAGACGCGCTCACAGGCAAATGGAATCCGCCAGCGGTGACGAAGTCGCCATAGCGTGCGCTGGCCTGCCGCTGTTCCGGCCGCAGCGGCCATATTGGATTGGCCGCTCCACTGCGTTGCCGCCATGCGCCTCGACCGATATACTGCCGCGCTGCGGAGATGGCATTCCTCCCTGAACCGCCCACTCGGGCTGATGATGCCTACCCGGGTCCAGCGCGGGCCGGCGTAGGCATTCTTGACGCGCAATGCGCGCTCGATGGCTGCACTGGTCGCCCTGGCCCGATTGACCAAGGAGCGACATGAGCGGCTTTTCCTTTCTTGCAGTCTTCGGCGGTGCCGGTTGCGGCGCCTTGCTGCGCTGGTGGCTGGGTGGCTGGCTGAACCCGGTGTTCCCGACGATTCCCCTGGGCACATTGGCCGCCAACCTCATCGGAGGCTTGCTGGTCGGCGTGACCAGCGCCTTCTTCACGCACAACAGCGGCCTCGCCCCTGAATGGCGGCTGCTGGTCATCACCGGCTTCATGGGCGGCCTGACGACGTTCTCGACGTTCTCGGTCGAAGTCGTGACCTTGATCGGCCGACACGAACACTGGTGGGCCCTGGGCGCGGCGAGCGTGCACCTTGTCGGATCGCTGATCCTGACGGGGATCGGCATCCTGATTGCCAATGCCCTCTTCGTCAGGGCGTAGTCGCGTCATCCGAGTCATTCGAGCCGAAGGAGGCCCCCCATGCAAGGCATCTACCTCAAGTTCTACGTCCAGGAGAACCACCGTCACCACGGCATCCTCGCCTATGAATGGTTGCTCGAAGAGGCCAAGAAGGTCGGCATCCATGGCGGTTCGGCCTTTCGCGCGATAGCCGGCTTCGGCCGCCACGGCAGGCTGCACGAAGAGCACTTCTTCGAGCTGGCCGGCGATGTGTCGGTGGAAGTCGGATTCGCGCTGACAGAGCAGGAGGCCGAGAGCTTTCTCGCGCACCTGTCTGGCGAGAAGCTCAAGCTGTTCTACATCAAGGTGCCGCTGGAGATGGGGGTCATCGGGGGCGAGCCGTGACTTCCACCAGTGCAGCGGTCAGCCTCGGAGAGAGACCCACCGCTACTGCGCCGCATCGGCAACTGCGGCCACCCGGTCGCGAAGCCATGCGTGTCCGGCGTCGTGTTCGTTGCGTCGATGCCAGACGGCGCGCAGGGTCGACTGGCCCGCGCGATACGGCGGTTGGCGCGACAACAGTTCGCTGCCGCCGTGCGTGAGCGCCTGCGCCAGCGAGGCCGGCACGATCGAAAGCATGTCGCTGTCCCGCAGCAGTGCTGGAATAGCCAGCGAATGCGGCACTGTCACGCGCAACCGCGGCGGCTGCCCGGTTTCGCGCAACGCTTCTTCGAGCGCGTGGCGGTCGAACATCTCGGACTGGCGCGCAAGCCCCCGCTCGAGGATGAAGCCGTCGACCGCCCCCTCTTCCTGGCCGCCGACCGAGATGGTCACCAGTGGATAGCGCGCCAGGTCTTTCACCAGCAGCTTGCGGCGGGAGGCGGGATGACCCTTGCGCATCAGGATGACCTCGCCCTGCGTCATGAGCGTGCGCGTGTTCAACCTTGCCGGCACCTGGGAGAAGATGCCGATCGCGAGGTCGATGCGGCCAAGGTCGATCTGCTCGGCCAGGTCCAGGCGCGTGGAGGGCCGAATCACCAGGTCCACCCTGGGCGCCGCCTTTTGCAGTTCGCGCGACAACGGCGCGACGATGACCGCGGTGACATGGTCGTTTGCCGCGATCACGAATCGCCGCGATGACGCCTCCGGCGAGAACGGTTCCACGCCGAGCGTGACCTCGACACGGCGCAGCGCGTCGCGCAGGACGGGCGCCATTGCCATCGCACGGCCCGTGGGTGCCATCCCCTTGCCGGTGCGCAGGAAAAGCTCGTCGCCGACCAGTTCGCGCAGCCGCGTGAGCGCATGGCTGACGGCTGACTGGCTCAGGTTCAACCGCCGGCCCGCACGCACGAGGTTGCGGTCTTCGTAGACGGCGTCGAACACTTTCAGCAGGTTGAGATCGATGCGGCCGATGCTCATCGTCCATCTCCGTGAGTTGAATGGCGTGCATTGTGCACTTGCAAATGGATCAGTTCCATTCAACTCATTCGGCGCCCATCATTCATGCACTACACGCCAGGAATGACCAAGAGGTGACCATGATGATGAAAGATGAACTCAACGCAGACCGTGAAGCACTGATCGAGCGCAGCATTCGTTTTCTCGAAGACGTGAAGGACATGACAGCCGGCACCGAGACCGAACGATGGCTGAACCAGCACTGCGGGCCGGACAGCGAGCTGTACCAGACGCTTGCGCGACTGGTGAAGCAAGGCGTGCGCGACGGCTGGGCCGCGAACGTCGAACTCGACGGCTCGATCTACCGCCGCAGTCGCATCGCGGACCCCTCGGAGGGCACGCGGTATTTCAGCGTCACGGCGGTGTACATGGACAGCACCGACAACACGCAGGGCAACCCCGGGAACACCTACCGCGGCCAATACCACGCGCACCCCTACGGCGAGCTCAACATGGTCGTGCCCCTGAACCCAGGCGCAGCACTCAACGGACCCAATGGCTGGTGCGAGGCCGGCTGGACCGCGCCGGCGCCCGGAAGCCATCACTATCCGGAGGCGAAAGGTGGTGCCGTGATTGCGCTGTTCTTCCTTCCCGCGGGGCGCATCGCCTATCACCCTGCGCCGCAGGCCTGAGGAGCCAGGGTGAAGCAGCAGTCCGCGGCGAGTCGCTGTGTGGACGAGGTCTTGCGGTCGCGCAGATCGGTGCGGGCCTACCGGCCAGACCCGTTGTCGCGAGACGCCGTGCTGGACATCCTGCAAGTGGCCGGCGCCGCGCCGAGCAACTCCAATACCCAGCCCTGGGGCGTCCACGTGCTGACGGGCGCCCCGTTGAAGGCATTGAGCTGTGACCTCGTGGCGGCCTTTCGGCGGGGCGATTTTCCTCCGCCCTCGCACTTCCCCGACCCACTGCCGAGCGGGTTATGCGCGCATCAGGCCGACTTCGCCGCCCGCTACTACGGCGCCCTGGGCATCGGCCGGAAAGATACCCTTGCCCGCGCGGCGCAGACCGAACGCAACTACAGCTTCTTCGGCGCGCCCGTGGGGCTGATCTTCAGCATCGACGCACGCCTCAATCGCCACAGCTGGCTGGACCTTGGCCTGTATATCCAGAGCGTCATGATCGTTGCGAAGGCGCGAGGGATCGACACCTGTCCGCAGGTCTCGTTCGCGCCTTTCCATGAGGTCATCGCGCGGCACCTGCGAATGGGGCCAGACGAACTCACCGTGTGTGGCATGGCGATGGGGTTCGGCGATGCGGACTCGAATGTGAACCGGATGGAAATGCCACGGCAACGGGTGGAGGCGTTCGTGCATCACATGGGCTTCGATGATTCGGTCGAATGCCCAGAGAGCATGTAGCGATCGCGGCGCGTGTGACGGCGTCATGACAGATCCATGTCAATGACGAATGATGACTATCCGCTTCAGTGCGCCCGATGTCACGGGTCGGTCACATGGGTTTCTTACGCTTCCAAACGAAACCAAAAAGCGGGCGTCGCGCCCAATCAACTACATCGATCTGCGCCAGCGGCGCTTGATCGCTTCACGGGGAAACCTCCTTCATGTTCGAGATCTTTTCCAGCAAACGCTGGACAGTGCGTCGGGTCGCCTGCGCGCTGACCTCTGTCGCCGCGCTTGCAGCCGTGGTCACCATCAGCGCATGCGGAGGCGGCGGAAGCAATAACGACGCGTTGACCGCGCTTGCTCTCCAGCAAGCGGCAGCCGGAAACCAGCAGCCTGCGTCGACCACGCCTGCAACCCAACAGCCGACGGTGCCGCCCGTCACCCAGCAATCCATCAAGCACGTGTTCGTGCTGACGATGGAGAACAAGAATTTCGCCGACACCTTTGGAACGAGCACGCAGGATCCGTTCTTGAAGGATCTCGCGACGAAGGGCGCATTGCTGAGCCAGTACTACGGCACGGGTCACGTCAGCCTGGACAACTACATCGCGATGATGAGCGGCCAGCCCTCCACCAAGGAGACCGAGAGCGATTGCTTCCAGGGCTTCAATGACGCAGTCGCGGACGGTTGGGATTTCGCCAATCCCAAGGTGCTCAAGACGAAGGACGGCAAGGGCTGCGTCTATCCCAAGGAAGTGAAGACGCTCCCCAACCAGCTCGACACGGTCGGCGTGACCTGGAAGGGCTATATGGGAGACATGGGTAACGACCCGACCCGTGAATCCGTCACCTGCGGCCATCCGAAGATCGGCGCGATCGACAACACCCAATCGGCCCAGGCGCCCACTGCCGATGTGCCGAAGGGCGACCAGTACGCGACCCGCCACAACCCCTTCGTCTATTTCCACTCGATCATCGACGACCAAGACTACTGCGACAAGCACGTGGTGAACCTGGACGCCAATCTGGAAAACGACCTGAAGTCGATCGACACCACGCCCAACTTCGTGTTCGTCACGCCCAACCTGTGCGACGACGGCCACGACGGCGATGGGACCGGTACTGCGGGCAAGGGCTGTGTGACCGGTGCTCCTGGCGGCCTGGCCTCCATCGATGCGTTCCTGAAGAAGTGGGTCCCGATCATCCAGAATTCGCCCGCCTACCAGCAGGACGGACTCATCATCATCAACTTCGACGAGTCGGCCGACATCGTGCCGGCGGGCCAGGCGACCGATCCGGTCACCCACATGACGACGGTCACCTTGAACCTGCCCGGTGCTTCGTGCTGCGGTCAGCAGACCGGCCCCAACGTGACGCGTCCTGACGATCAGTTCCTCCCGGCGGGCGCAAACCTGCAATACAACCTGCACTATGTGGGCGTGGGTGGCGACCGCACTGGCGCGGTGCTGCTGTCGAAGTGGATCAAGCCGGGCACTGTCAGCGACGTGCAGTACAACCACTATTCCCTGCTCAAGAGCCTGGAGGACATCTTCCAGACCAAGGAGTACCTGGGCTACGCCGACGACAAGAACCTCGTGCCCTTCGGCAGCGACATCTTCACCAGCCTGCAGTGAGGATGCTTGGGAGCAAGGCGGCGAGGGCCGCCTTTTTTGCGGCGATCATGCTTTGCGTGGTCGCCTGCAGCCGCGGCCCCGAACCAGGGGCCGTGGCCGTTGCGCCGTCCAACAAGGACATGGCCGAGATCGGGAGGCTGGCCTTCTTCGATCCTTCTCTCTCGGCGTCGGGGCGCATGTCGTGTGCGACTTGCCACAGTCCCGACCACGCCTACGGCCCGCCCAATTCACTGGCCGTGCAACTGGGCGGTGCCGACATGAAGGATGCCGGCACGCGGGCTGTTCCTTCGCTTCGCTACCTGCGGCGAACGCCAATCTGGAGCCATACCTACATCGGCAACCCGCGCGAGCGGATGACCGAGACCGACCACGTGCCGGTGGGTGGATTCACTTGGGATGGCCGCTTCGACACGATGGCCGCGCAAGCCGCCTTTCCGCTGCTGGCCGCCAATGAAATGGCCAACGCGAACGCTGCGGCAGTCGCGCAACGCTTGTCCAAGAGTCCTTACGCGGCGCGCTTTCGCAAGGTGTTTGGCGACGACATCCTTTCCCGTCCTGACGCGGCGCTTGCCGCGCTGGGTCAGGCCCTGCAGCGCTTCCAGCTCGATGACCCGAGCTTCCAACCCTACGACAGCAAGTTCGATTTCTACCTCGACGGAAAGGTCGAGTTGAACGAGCAGGAAACGCGCGGCCTGAAACTGTTCAAGGATCGGGACGGCGGCAACTGCGTGGCCTGCCACATCATCGAACCTGGCGCCAACGGTGCGCACCCGCTGCTCACCGACTTCAGCTTCGAGGCCCTCGGCGTGCCCCGCAACCCGGAAATCCCCGCCAACGCGGACGCCCGCTACTACGACCTCGGGCTGTGCGGCCCCGTGCGCACCAACCAGAGCGACGAAAAGAAGTATTGCGGCCTGTTCAAGACGCCCACCCTGCGCAACGTGGCGACGCGCGGCGCCTTCTTCCACAACGGACGTTTCCATGACCTGGACGAGGCGCTGCGTTTCTACGTGGAGCGCGATGCCATGCCGCACAAGTGGTATCCGCATCCCGGTGGCAATCAGCAGTTCGATGACCTGCCGCCGCAACTGCAGGACAACGTCGACCACATCGACCCTCCGCTGACGCAGAAGAAGGGCGACAAGCCGGTGTGGTCCGACGAGGACATCCAGGACGTGGTCGTGTTCCTGAAGACCTTGAACGACGGATACGTGCTGCCGGCGGGTGCCAAAACGCCTTGAGAGTCTTCACACCGCGCGGCGTCAGATCCCGCTCTCCCGCAGAGTTGAGCGGTGAAGCCCATCACCTCCGAGCGGCACGGAGGTCAGGCCGCAAGTGCAGGAGCAAGGCCCCGCATATCAGCCCGAAGGCGAAGCGTGGCGCGACGAAGGCGACCGAAGTTGCGGTCGCGAAGACTGCGAGCACCGTGAGCGAACGGCGCCGAGCCGCGCGCCGCGCCGCGGCAGGCACTTGCGCTGCGTCGGCTCCCGTCAATACCTCCCGCTCGAAGACGTTGTAGGCAATGTCCACGCACACGAAGAGCGCCGCGTAGAACACGACGGGCGCCGAGGCGAGCTGGGTGCGGGCAATCCATGCGGTTGCGAACGGAAGGAACGACACCATGAACAGATGGGCGAAGTTGATCCATATCAGCCGCAATGTCGGAGGCCCCACGAGGGTCATGAGGTAGTGGTGATTGATCCAGATGATGGCGATGAACAGGTAGCTCACGGCATAGCTGACGACCGTGTGCCACAGGGGCCAGAGGGCAGAGAACGCCGGGTCTTCCGGAGCCTTCAGTTCCAGCACCATCACGGTCATGATCACCGCGATGACCGCGTCCGAAAATGCGCCCAGCCGATGTGCGGTGACCTCGCCAACCTTTTCTTTGTGCATCGCATGACTCCCATGAAGTGAGGTCTCGCCAGTGCTCAGATGTCGATCACCAGGTCACCCTTCGGCTGGGAGCAGCAGACGAGGATGTTTCCCTCCGCTGGTGGGTCCAACGGAGCGGGCTCATAGACGACGGCCCCGGAGATCAATCCGCTCTCGCAGTTGTGGCACACGCCGGTGCGGCATGACCAGCGGACCGGCACGTCACATGCCTCCGCCAGTTCAAGCAGGCTCCGGTCCTGCACTGAACGCCATCGGACCGTAAGGCCGCTGCGCGCGAAGGACACCAGAGGCCCCGCGCCGGGAGCGCCCTCCGGCGGATGGGGTGCGCGCACCGGGCCTGTGACCACGCCGGGCGTCAGCGAAGGGCCACCAGAGAACACCTCGGAATGGATGCGGCCCGCAGGCACGCCCCAGGCGGCCAGGCCTGCCATCAGGTCGGCGAGGAAACTCGACGGCCCGCAGAGATAGAAGTCGCCATCTCGCGGTACGTGCAGCGCCTGGAAGGCATCGATCCCGAGACGCCCCGTCGAGTCGTAGTGCTGCCCCTCCTGATCGTCCGCATCGGGTCGGCTGTACCAGATGTGACTTCGCCCACGAGCCAGCGCGCCCAGAAGTTGCCGCACCTCCGTGGCGAAGGAATGCGACTTGCCGTTGCGCGCACTGTGCAGCCACCAGACCTCCCGAGGCGAAGCGTTCTCAGCCAGGCTGTGCAGCATGGCCAGTACCGGCGTCGCGCCGATGCCCGCACTCAAGAGCACCACCGGCCCATCTCCAGGCTGCAAGGTGAAGCTGCCTCTCGGTTCGCTGACCTCGATGATGTCGCCGGCGCGAACACTGCTGTTCAGGTAGCCGCCCGCGGCGCCGTGTGGCTCGACCTTGACGCTGATGCGATAGTGGTCGTCGGAGAGAGGTCCGGACAGCGAATAGCTCCGGTAGAGCAGCGGACCCTCGGCCTTCGGCCGCAAACGCATTACGACGAATTGGCCCGCGAGTGGCGCCGTGAGCCGCGCTCCATTCACCGGCTGCAGCGACAACGAGATCACATCCACGCATTCATGCGCGATCCCCGAAACCCGCAGTGGCCGAAACCCGGGCGCTGCCGTCCGCGCTGCCGAGGCTGGTGCCAGACCTGCATTGCCTGTCGCGCCTGGGTGGGCGTCCTGGCTTCGAATCACTTCCTCGAAGGACCAACGCCAGCCGGGCGACAGAGCCGGGATTCGCAGCGCCCGCTCGAGCTGGTCGCGAGGATGGTGCGACGAATACAGCAGCGCACTGACCTCGGCAACGGTCATGCGCTCCGAGCCTCGAGTGACGGGCAGGATGGCGTCGCCGGCACCGACCTCGCCTTCCTCGATGACGCGCAGGTAGAAGCCCGGCCGCCTGCTGGAGGTCAGGAGCGCAGCCATTTGAGGTTCGTTCGTGCGAATCCCGACGCGGTAGCAGGTGACCCGGGGCTGGGTCACCTCGAACAGGGCAGTCCCGATCCGATAGCGGTCGCCGATACAGACCTCGTCGTCGGGCAATCCCTCGATGGTGAAGTTCTCGCCGAATTGCCCGTGTGTGAAATCGCTGCGGCCCAGCCGTTGTTCCCAGTAGCGATACGACGCGATCTGATAGACGAAGACGGCCCGCTGCTCGCCGCCGTGGCCGTCGAGATCGCCCTGGCCGTCGCCGTCGACGTTGAGCCGCCGGACGCGCCGACGACCCGGCACGGGCTCCTTCCAGATGCCGGTATGCACGGTCCTTCCACGCCATTCGATGTCGCGAGGAAGTCCGACGCAAACGGAGAGTAGGTGGGCCATGGAGATGCCTCCGGGTTTGCTGCGCGCGTGTTGGCGATGCGCTGCGAAAGATCCACGCCCCGCGCCGCTAACATGTGCACGTTCATCCAGTGTCCTGACACGCTGGAGAGTACACATCCAGCCTCATGGCCGCCGCAATTTCTTCATCGCCAGCGTTCACGGTTTCGGTCAAGACGCTCTGCGCTTTTGCCGCGAAGGCCGGCGACCTCGATCTGCGCTTCGTTCCGGGGCCGAGCGCGCAGGAAGGTCAGGCGGGCCATCGCATGGTGCAGGCCCGTCGAGGCCCGAGCTACGAAAGCGAGATCACGCTCGCATCGCAGTACGAGCGGCTGCAGGTGCGCGGACGCGCCGACGGCTACGAGCCGCACCGCCGGCGTGTCGAGGAGATCAAGACTTTCCGCGGCGACTTCGAGGCCATCAAGGCCAACCATCGCGCGCTGCACCGGGCACAGGCCCGCACTTACGCCTGGATGCTCTGCGAGCGTGACGCGCTGGAGCGGGTCGAAGTGGCGCTTGTCTACCTCGACCTCGGCACGGAACGGGAGGTGGTGCTGGAAGAGGCCTGCACGCGCGAAGGCCTGCGCGAGCACTTCGAGATGCTCTGCAGCCGCTTCCTCTCGTGGGCCGAGCAGGAAGCCGACCACCGCACGCAACTCGACGAGGCGCTCGGCACGCTGAGCTTCCCCCACGGTGATTTCCGCGCGGGACAGCGCGATCTGGCGCAGGCGGTGTATCGCTCCGCGGTCTCGGGGCGCTGCCTTCTCGCGCAGGCGCCCACGGGCATCGGCAAGACGGTCGCCACCCTCTTCCCCCTGCTCAAGGCACGGCCCGCGCAGAAGCTGGACAAGATCTACTTCCTCACCGCCAAGACGTCAGGCCGGTCGATTGCGCTGGATGCGTTGCGAACGCTGGACCGCGAGCGTGCGCCGCTGCGCGTGCTCGAACTCACTGCGCGCGAAAAGGCTTGCGAGTACCCCGGCCGCGCATGCAACGGCGAGGCCTGCCCGCTGGCGCGCGGTTTTTATGACCGGCTTCCAGCGGCGCGCCGCGAGGCCGCGCAGGACGCGTGGCTGGATCGCGCGGCGCTGCGAAGCATCGCACTGGCGCACGAGGTCTGCCCTTACTTCCTGGCCCAGGAAATGGTGCGATGGAGCGATGTGATCGTCGGCGACTACAACTACTACTTTGACGGAAGCGCCTTCCTCTTCGGGCTGATGAAGGAGGAAGAGTGGCGCGTCGCGCTGCTGGTCGACGAGGCGCACAACCTGCTGGATCGCGCGCGCGGCATGTATTCCGCGCAACTCGAAGCGTCGGCCGTGGATGCCGTGCGCGGCAAGGCCCCGCCCTTCATCAAGAAGGTGCTCGGGCAGTTGCAGCGCGAATGGCAGCTACTGCAGAGAGACCAGGTCGCCGCCTACGAAGCGCGTGACGAGATCCCGGAACGCTTCCAACGCGCGCTGCAGGATGCGGTCGGCACGATGGCCGAGCACTTCACGGCGCGGCCGGACGATGCGCAAGGGTGGCTGCAGGAGTGCTTCTTCGACCTGCTTCGCTTTGCCCGCCTTGCCGATTCTTTCGGCAAGCATTCGGTCTTCGAATGCAGCGTGGGCGACGACGGCGCGCGCGGCCTGGCGATCCGCAATCTTGTGCCCGCGCCCTTCCTCGAGAGCCGCTTCGCAGACTGCAACTCGGCGGCCTGCTTCTCCGGCACGCTTGCGCCCTTCGCCTTTTATCGCGACACGCTGGGGCTGCCGGAAGACACGGCCACGCTCGACGTGGGATCGCCCTTCCGCAGCGAGCAATTGACGGTGCGCGTCGCCATGGATGTCTCGACCCGCCTCCGCGACCGCGACCGTTCGCTGACGGCGCTCACCGACATCATCGCCAGCCAGTTCGCCGATCGGCCCGGCAACTACCTCGCCTTCTTCAGCAGCTTCGACTACCTGGCGAGCGCATCGGAGGCCTTTGCCGACCGCCACCCCGGGATTGCGGTGTGGTCGCAGTCGCGTGGCATGCGCGAGGCGGATCGCGATGCCTTCCTGGCCCGCTTCGTGGCCGGCGGTCGGGGCATCGGGTTCGCCGTACTGGGCGGCGCTTTCGGCGAAGGCGTCGACCTGCCCGGTGATCGGCTCGTCGGCGCCTTCGTCGCCAGCCTGGGCTTGCCGCAGCACAACGAACCCAACGAGGTCATGCGCGAGCGAATGCAGACCCTCTTCGGCGATGGCTACGAATACACCTACGTCTACCCCGGCCTGCAAAAGGTCGTGCAGGCGGCGGGCCGCGTCATCCGCACCGAGACCGATGCTGGCGTGCTGTATCTGCTGGACGACCGGTTTGCGCGGCGGGAGATCCGCGAGCTGCTGCCCGCGTGGTGGCAGGTGCAGCCGATGTTCGCCGCCGAACGCTGAGACGCGACCGCTCAGAAGCTCGGCCCACGCACGCTGGCGCTGCGCCCGATCTTGCGCAACCTGGCTGAGAGCTGGACCTGCGTTTCGAGCTCGCGCTGCCAGAGCTCGTAGCCTGCGTCACTCGGATGAAGGCCGTCCCGTGCGGTCAGCCGGTCGGGATGCCGTGCGAAGGGGTCGTAGTCGCGCTCCTCGTAGAGAGAAACGTAGTGGGCGCCGTTGGCCTGCGCCGCCTCGGAGACGATGGCATGGAGCCTGCGCGAGCGGTAGCGCATCAACCAGCTCCAGGGCGGCAGGAAGAATCGTGCGTTCCCCAGGTTGCCGGGTGGCATGAAGACCACCAGATCCGCGCAAACCCGCGCGCGCTGCGCGACGCGGCGGACGCTGTCGCGCAGCGCGGCCTCGCCGGCAAGGTGGAAAAGGTCGTTGGCGCCGCCGAGCACCAGCACCGCATCGAAGCGCTCGTCCTCTTCGAGCTGTTGCGCGATGTTTGCGAAGCGCGCTCCGTGGGTGCCCTTGTTGACCACCGTGAGCGTCGGGTTGGCGCGCGCCAGCAGTCCGGGCAGGCTGTATTCGGGGTCGCTCGCACCGGTTCCCTTGGCCGTGCTGTCTCCGACGATCAGCAGGCGGGCGCCCTCGGGCCGTGCTTGCCGGTCGAAGGGATGGCCCGTTCGTGCCCGACGGGCCGATTGCCGGAGCCGGAGGGCGGCATAGCCGGCCGTGCCCGCGACAAAGCCGACCACCACGGACAGGCCCGCGACCGCTGCGATGTTCTGGCGTTTTTGGCGTTTCACACAGTCTCCTTGAGGCATTCGAAAGCTTAAAGGTAGCGTGAACCGCGAGGTGTAGGAAGCAGCCGAACGGCCACCTCGCGGCGCGTACCCGGCCAACGAGAAATGCCCGTGAAAGTGCCGGCTGACGCGCATCGCCCGCGCTCTCCTACCCGACGGCCGTGCGCACTGCGAAACATGGGATATCCCAACGCACAAGGAGCACGGCATGCCAAGGGGTGATAAATCGTCGTACACCGGCAAGCAGAAACGCCAGGCCGAACACATTGAAAGCGGCTACGAGCACCGCGGGGTCGGCAAGGCGGAGGCGGAGCGCCGCGCGTGGGCGACCGTGAATGCCGAAACCGGCGGCGGCAAGAAGAGTGGCGCCGGCCGGGGCAAGGCGGAGAACCATGCGCCGGCCCACAAGGGTGGCCGCCTGGGCGGCGCCGCGTCGGCCTCCCGCACGGCTGCCCAACGCTCGACATCGGCCAAGAAGGCCGCGGCAACGCGCAAGCGCAACGCCGAGCACCGCGGCTGAACGGCCGACCCGGCGGCCTCAGGCAGGGTCGGAGCGCTTGGCGGCCTCGGTGAGCTGAAGCTCGATGCGGAACAAGCGCTCGTTCAGGATGGCGGTCTGAAGCCGCAGCGCTTCGATAAGCGCCCGCGTCTGCGGGTCGGGAGCGTTGTTCGAAAGCTCTTGCAGCTCGTGCAGTTTGTTGCGCAACTCGTTGCTCATGTGGGGACTCCGTCTGGCGATGGCGTCATCGTAGGGCTTGCGGTCGCTGCGGCCAACCCGCAAAGCCACGACTGGCGTCGTCAGCCGTGCGGCATCGGCGGCAGCGTCTTCAGATAGAGATGCAGCGCTCGCACGTCGATATCGCTCATCTCGCGCAGGGAGCCGAAGGGCATGACCTTGACGGGCGTGCCATCGGCCCGGGTGCCGGTCTTGAAGAGGCGTGCGAACGCTTCGGCGTCCGGGTAGCGGGACATTGCGGATCCCTCGCCCGGCGTGAGGTTGGCTGCCGCCGGCCAGTCGGGCGGACCACCCGGGATCTTGCCGCCGTTGAGCTTGGCGCCGTGGCATCCGAGGCACATGTTCGCCACATAGGCGCCATGAACGACCGTCACGCCATCGGGCACGGGTTGCTCGGGCGGGCGCGAGTGATCGATCTTCGCCGCGGCGTCGTGCATCAAACCGAAGCCGTAAAAGACGCGAACGGGCAAAGGCAGTTCGATCACCGGACCGCCGCCGGTGGCGGGCTCGATGTGACGCAGGTAGGCCACCAGCGAGGCGAGGTCGTCGTCAGTCAGCCGGTTGTAGTCTTCGCTCGGCATGACCATCAGCGCCCTGCCCTGCGGATTGACGCCATGGCGGATCGAACGCTCCCAATCCTCCGGCTTGTAGCCCACGACCACACTGCCGGGACCGGGGCTGATGTTGGGCCCGGCGATGCGCATGCCCTTGCCGTCGTCGAGGAACATCGCGCCGCTCGCCTTGGCCCCGTGGCAATCGACGCAGCCACGGGACGCGAAAAGATAACGCCCGCGTTCGATCGCGGCCGCGTCGTCGCGAAATGGAACGCCCTTCACGGCCACGTCGACCTTGCGCTGCATCTTCTGCCGCGCCAGTTGGTCGCCGGCGAAGAGCGCTGCCGAAGCGAGAGCGATCAAGACCGCGAGCGCCACGGCGATGCGCTTGAGCCACCGCTTGCCCGGCGAGGTCCTCATGCAGCCTCCTTCGCGTGCCACGCCGTGGTCACGCGCGAACGGCGGCGTACCTCAAAGACCAGATGGCCCAGGCGGAGATTGGGAGACATGGCTAACTCCTGCTAAATTGACGGGTGCTTCAAAATTGCATTGGATATCCAAAAATGGATGATGGCGTAAATTTTGGCGAGGCGTCAATATCGCTTTTGCCAGAGGCCCTGGCCGAAAGTGTGTGGCGGGCGCAGCCCGGCCTGCTCAAGCGCGAGCGCACCCGCGTGCTGCTGGTGCAAGCCGCAATCAAGGTCTTCGGTGCGCGCGGCTACGTCGAAGCGACGGTGCAGGAAATCGCGGCGGTCGCGGGCATGACGACTGGCACGGTCTACAACCACTTCAAGACGAAGGAAGAATTGGCAAGCGCGGTGGCACTGCTCCTGGCCGACACGCTGTGCCGCCGGATCACGGACAGCCAGCAAGGTGTCCAGGAAGGCGCCCAGCGCATGGCCATCGGCATTCGGCGCTACATCTGGCTGGCCGAAGAAAGCCCGCAATGGGCGCTGATGATGCTGGAGATCGCGGCCGCCGCGCCGCAACTCCTCATCGAGATCCGCGACTACGCGCTGGCCGACCTTCGTCTCGGCGTCAAGCAGAAGGCTTTTCGGGTGCCCAGCGAAACGGCGGCCATGGACATGATCAACGGAACCGTGCAGCAGGCGATGCGCACGGTGGCCTACGGTGCGGCGCCTGCAAATCACGGCCGCGATGTGGCGAACTGCGTTCTGCGAGGCCTCGGCATGGGTCATGCGGAAGCGAAGGCCGTGGCCCTCCGACCGTTGCCGCCCTTTCCACCGATGAGCGAGATGCCTCCCGCACGGACGAAGGCAGCGGCGAAGACGAAGCGCCCGGCGGCCTGAGCCCCCTTATGGGCTAGGCGCGTCGTCCATCGGCGGGCAGGCCCATCCGAGAAGTTCGGCGAGACGACGCACGATCCATATCGCTTCGGCGCGCGACACACCGGCATCGGGCGAGTTCAGGCCCGCATGAATCCGCAGCAGGATTTCTTCTTCGGAAGGCACTTCGACGTGGTGCAGCACCTGGGCGTGCTGCACCAGATGGTTGGCAAGGTCCTCGCACACCTCGTAGCGCGAGCGGACGACGGCAATCGGCTCGCTGAGGCGTTGCCTCGCATCGGTGTAGACCGCGAAGAACGAGGGCGGGATGTCGATCTGGTAGTCGTCGGACATGGAGTGCGAGAGATCCAATGAAAAACGCGCCCGGAGGCGCGTTTCAGGGGGATTGCTGCGCGCGTTGGCGCAACGGACCCGGCTGCCCGGTCAGCCGCCCTTCTTGGCGCGCTTGCCCGGGTGCTTCTTGCTGCGGGTCGCGGTGCCGCGCTCCAGGCTCACCTTCTGGCCGCCACCCATCTTGGGAAGGCTGTAGCCGGGCATCGGAACGGGCTTGGGAGTGGCAATGCGGTCTGCCTCGGTGCGGATTTTCTTGGGCATGGAAAGCTCTGGTGAAAAGAAATCGAAGGACGTAATTAAGCCACATCATCGAGCAGCCGCACTTTGACGGTCTTGCCCTTGACGCGGCCGGTGGAAAGCTTGTGAACAGCCTCGCGCGCAATGCGCCGGTCGACCGCCACGTAGGTGGAGAACTCGTTGACGTTGATCTTGCCGACCTGCTCGCGGGTGAAGCCGGCCTCGCCGGTCAGCGCGCCCAGCACGTCGCCGGCGCGGATCTTCTCCTTGCGGCCACCGATGATCTGCAGCGTGGCCATCGGCGGCCGTAGGGGGGGCGCATCGCCCGATTGGCCGGCGGTGAGTTCTGACAGCGGATGCCATTCGGATTCGCGGCCCTGCAACTGCTCGATCTTCCCGACGCTGCCCATCTCGTCCATGCTGGCGAGGCTCAGCGCCAGGCCTTCTGCGTCGCCGCGGCCTGTGCGGCCGATGCGGTGGATGTGGATCTCGGGGTCGGGGGTCACATCGACGTTGATCACCGCTTCGAGCTGGGCAATGTCGAGTCCGCGCGCAGCGACGTCGGTGGCAACCAGGACGGAACAGCTGCGGTTGGCAAACTGGACCAGCACCTGGTCTCGCTCGCGCTGCTCCAGCTCGCCGAACAACGCCAATGCGCTGAAGCCCTGGGCTTGCAGCACCTGGACCAGTTCGCGGCACTGCTGCTTGGTATTGCAGAAGGCGAGTGTGCTGAGCGGACGGAAATGGTTGAGCAACAGGCTGACGGCGTGCAGCCGGTCGCTGTCCTCGACCTGGTACCAGCGCTGGCGGATCTTGGTGTCGTCGTGCTGCGCCTCGACCGTGATCTGCTGTGGCGTCCTCATGAACTGCGCGCTGAGCTTGGCAATGCCTTCGGGGTAGGTGGCCGAGAACAACAGCGTCTGCCGCTCCTTGGGGCACAGGCGCGCAACCTTGGCGATGTCGTCGAAGAAGCCCATGTCGAGCATTCGATCGGCTTCGTCGAGCACCAGCGTGTTGAGCGCTTCGAGGTTCAGGCTGCCGCGATCGAGGTGATCCATGATGCGGCCGGGCGTGCCGACCACGATGTGCGCACCGTGCTCGAGGCTGGCGAGCTGTCCGCGCAGTGCGACGCCGCCGCACAGGGTGACCACCTTGATGTTTTCAGCGGCTCGCGCGAGACGGCGGATTTCCGTCGTCACCTGGTCCGCCAGCTCACGCGTGGGGCACAGCACCATGGCTTGCACCGCGAAGCGCCGCGGATTGAGATTGGCGAGCAGCGCCAGGGCGAACGCGGCCGTCTTGCCGCTGCCTGTCTTGGCTTGTGCGATGAGGTCCTTGCCGAGCAACGCCACCGGCAGGCTGGCCGCCTGGATAGGCGTCATCTGCAGGTAGCCAAGCTGCGTCAGGTTCGCCAGTGTTTCTGGCGAAAGCGGCAGCGTGGCGAAGTCGGTGGCCGGACCGGTCACTGCGAGGATCAGCGACGCTGGGAGTTGTTGCCGCCGCTGTTGACCGGCGGGGGACCACGGCGCTCGAGGTGGCGGAACGTGATGCGCCCCTTGGTCAGGTCGTAGGGAGACAGCTCCAGCGACACCTTGTCGCCCGCCAGAATGCGGATGTGGTGCTTGCGCATCTTGCCGCCGCTGTAGGCGATCAGCTGGTGGCCGTTGTCGAGGGTCACGCGGTAGCGGGAATCAGGCAGCACTTCAGTGACTGCGCCGTTCATTTCGATCAGTTCTTCCTTGGGCATGAATTACCTTTGAATGGTTGTCGTGATTGGACAGGAAAATGGTCGGCCGGTTCAAGCAGCGCAACGCGTGCGAGGGGTAGTGCGTTCGCGCACCCAGCCCAGGCCTTCGTCGATGGCGTAACGCACCGCAGCGGCGCGGCTGACGAAGCGTGGCGTGAAGCGCATGACCCGGTCATGCATGCCGCTGCCGCGGCCGGAACGGATCGACACGGAAGCCGAGAAGCGGCCGTCGTCCAGATCCTTGATGAGCGGTGAAACAAGGTACTTGCCCACCGCGATGCTGTGTTGAATGATGTCCATCGAAAGCCTTGCGTACCGCGACGCCGCGGTGCGCTGAAAATATTTGAAAAAACGAGCGCAGGCCGTCCGGAGATGGCGCCCACCGGAGCGGACAGCGCGCTGTTCGCTTCAACAAGTACGAAGGCAGTGGTGGCAATCATGGGCGCCCGGTCTGGCGCACCAACACACTGTTGGAGCCGGCTTGGAAATAAAAGGGCCTGGGAATTCCAGGCCAGCCGGCGATTTTGACGAAATGCTTCGTCGTGGTATCGAAACGAACCTGGCATTCTAGCCGATCTGGCACAACAGTTGCTATTTCAGTCTTGTGACAGGACTTGCGAGTGCGGCGCGAGCGGCGCACCATGGCAAGACCATCGTTCCAAGGAGCGCGGCCATGCAAGTTCAAGGATCAGTCGTCCGACCTTCGTTGGCCCTTTGGATTCCATGCGGCAGCGTTCGATGGTTCGGCTGGATGCTCGTGGCGAGCGTCGCCCTCCTCGGACTTCCCGCCATGCCGGCAACGTCGGTGCCCGACAGCGCCTCGGCGAGCGCGCAGGTGCGTGCGCTCAAGCGCGCCGGTGACGCCGTCGTCGCGCTCAATGTCACCGCGACCGAAGGCGCCACCTCGGCCGACAGCCTGGGCCAGTGGCGGTCGGGTTCGGGCGTGGTGATCGGGCGTGACGGCCTGATCCTCACCATCGGCTACCTGCTGCTCGAAGCCGAAACCATCGAAGTGATCACCCAGGACGAGCGCGTCCTGCCGGCGCGTCAGGTGGCCTACGACCTGGCGACGGGATTCGGCCTGGTTCGGCCCCTGGTGCCGCTGCGCGGCATCGAGCCGGTGCCGCTCGCCGGCATCGCGTCTCTGAAGCAGGGGCAGCCGCTGCTGGTCGCCACCGGCAGCAGCAGCGGAACCGAGGTGGGCTTCACCCGACTGGTCGGAACGCGCCCGTTCTCGGGCTACTGGGAATACCACATCGAGGAGGCGATCTTCACCAGCCCGCCCATTGCCAATCACAGCGGCGCGTCGCTCTTCAACAGCAACGGTGAACTGCTCGGCATCGGCAGCCTGTTCGTCCTGGAAGCCGGCGGGCCGGATCGGACGCTGCCGGGCAACATGTTCGTGCCGGTCGATCTGCTGCGGCCGGTGCTGAAGGAAATGCAGTCCACCGGAACTACCCGAGCGAGCATGCGGCCATGGCTCGGTCTCTCGTCGTCGGAGCGCGGCGGTCATGTGGAGATCGTGCGGGTCGATCGCTCGGGACCGGCGCTTGAAGCGGGCCTGCAGCCCGGTGACGTGGTGCTGGAAATCGACGGCGTTCAGGTCAGCACGCTCGAAGCCTTCTACAAGCAGCTATGGAAGCGGCCGGGCGCAGAGGGCGACGTGGAGCTCACGGTGCAGCAAGGTTCGGAAGTGCGAAAGATCAAGGTGCATGCGGTCGATCGCATGCAGACTTTGCGCAAACCTCAAGGCATATAAGGCTCCCCCCCAGGTTGGCTCACTTCGTGTAGCCGCCCACCCCCTGCCGGGGGCAACACCAGCGGCCCGGCAAAGCCGGTTCCGCGGTGTTTCTGGAAAGGGGCGGCTGTGGGCGGCTCAGGGGATGCCCAGGATTTTCTTGTTGGCGGCTTTGTCGATGCTGCCGGCTGCGAAGTCGTCGAAGGCGCGGTCGGCGACGCGGATGATGTGCTGCGCGATGAATTCCGCGCCTTCGCGTGCGCCGTCTTCCGGATGCTTGAGGCAGCACTCCCATTCCAGCACTGCCCAGCCGGGGAAGTCGTAGGCCGCCATCTTCGAGAAGATGGCGCCGAAGTCCACCTGTCCGTCGCCCAGCGAGCGGAAGCGGCCCGCGCGGTTGATCCAGGACTGGAAGCCGCCGTAGACGCCCTGCTTTCCGGTCGGATTGAACTCCGCGTCCTTCACGTGAAAGATCTTGATGCGCTCGTGGTAGTGGTCGATGTATGCGAGGTAGTCGAGTTGCTGAAGGACGAAGTGGCTTGGGTCGTAGAGCAGGCAGGCGCGCGGATGGTTGCCCACGCGCTCGAGGAACATCTCGTAGGTCACGCCGTCGTGCAGGTCTTCGCCCGGGTGGATCTCGTAGCAGACGTCGACGCCGGCGTCGTCGAAGCGGTCGAGGATCGGCTTCCAGCGCCGCGCGAGTTCGTCGAAGGCTTCCTCGATCAGGCCGGCGGGGCGCGGCGGCCATGAATAGAGATAGGGCCACGCCAGTGCGCCCGAGAAGGTCGCATGCGCCGTCAGGCCCAGGTTGGCCGAAGCCTGCGCGGCGTAGTGCAGTTGTTCGACCGCCCATTTCTGGCGTTTGACCGGATCGTTGCGGACTTCGGGCGCGGCGAAGCTGTCGAACCCTGCGTCGTAAGCCGGGTGCACGGCAATCAGCTGGCCCTGGAGATGGGTCGAGAGTTCGGTGATTTCGAGCCCGTGGCCGGCGAGCGTGCCCTTTATTTCATCGCAGTAGGTCTTGCTTTCCGCCGCCTTCCTGAGATCGAAGATGCGGCCATCCCAACTGGGAATCTGGACGCCCTTGTAGCCGAGGCCCGCGGCCCAGCCGGCAATGGCGTCGAGCGAGTTGAAGGGCGCGGCGTCGCCGGCGAACTGGGCCAGAAAAATGGCGGGCCCTTTGATGGTCTTCATGGGTTGTCTCCTGGTCGATCGATGCAAATGATGCACGCGTTTGCGTTAAAGCAACGCAAGGCACCGTCCGACACGTCGCGATGTGGGATGACGTATGCGCTCCGCGACGGAACGTCTCACAATGGAATGCCTGTCCACCCGAGGGCGACGCGGCTCATGCGGCGCCCCGAAAGAGCGATGTCACAAACGGTTTCCGGGCGTCTGAAGATCGGCCTGTCTGCCTGCTTCTTCCATGCCGACCCCGCGCGCTCCTTGTTCACGAACAAGACCCTGCAGTACGTGGAGCAGTCGATCGCTCACTGGCTGATGTCCGCCGGGGCGATGGTGGTGATGGTGCCCTGCCCGACCGGCGAAACCGCTCGTGGCGACACCAAGCTCTCACACTACGCGGAGTGGCTCGACGGCGTGGTGATGCACGGCGGTGCCGATGTCTGGCCCGGCAGCTACGGCGAAGTTCCGCTCAAGGATGCATGGGTCGGCGACCGCGTCCGCGACCTCTACGATCTTGCGCTGGTCGAGGCCTTCGAGGAGGCTGGCAAGCCGATCTTCGGCGTGTGCCGTGGCCTGCAACTCATCAACGTGGCTTTCGGCGGCACGCTCTATCAGGACATCGAGGTTCAGCACCCCAACGCGCAGCGGCATCGCGATCCGGTGACCTACGACCGGAACTTCCACGAAATCCGCGTCACGCCGGGATCGCGCCTGTCGATGCTCTATCCGGGCATGGAAACGACGCGCGTCAACAGCATCCATCACCAGGGCGTGAAAGACCTTGCCCCCGGTTTCGAAGTCGATGCGTGGAGCATTCCCGATCATGTGGCCGAAGCCATCCGCCGCCGGTCGGACCGCGGCCGCAGCTACATCGCGGCCACCCAGTGGCATCCGGAGTTCCACACGTACGGTGCCACCGACACGCTTGACGACACGGCCATCCTGGAGGACTTCCTGTGGGCCTGCGCCACGGCCAAGGTCAGCCCCAAGGGGCCGCTGCGCACTGCCCCAGGCCGCATCCGCAACCGCGCGGCACGGTTGCTGCGGCAGGCGCTCCTGATGCGCTAGCGGTTTAGCGGTTCTTGTAGCTGCTGACGCCCGCGTCGACCGTACCGAACACCGTCACGCTGCTGCTTCCCGCGCTGGCCGAACCGTCAGCACCGCCGCCGCCCGCTCCTGCGCAGGCCGTGAGCAGGCAGATCCCGGTGGTTGCGAACAGCGCGGCGAAAAATGACTTCATGCGAATCTCCGAGTTCAAGTCAGGTGCTTGCCGACGATGCCGGCCAGCTCGAACATCGTGACCTGGTCCTTGCCGAACACGGGCTTGAGCTTTGCGTCGGCATTGATCGCACGCTTGTTCGCCGCATCCTGCAGGCCGTTGGCCTTGATGTAGTCCCATAGCTTCTTGATGACCTCGGTGCGGGCCACGGGTTCCCCGCCGATCACGGCGGCGAGCGCATCGCTCGGCTTGAGCCCGGCGCCGGGCTTGCGCGGCGCCTTGGGCGCGGCAGCTTTCTTCGCAGCGGTCTTCTTTGTCGCGGCCTTCGCAGGCGCAGCGGCCTTCTTTGCGGCGGCGGGCGCTGCCTTGGTGAAAGTCTTGCGCGGCGGGAACTTGCTGGTCCGGGGCTCGAACTCGAAAGTCACCTTGCCCTCTTCCTTGTTCCACGCCAGGAAGGCCTTGAACGCGCGACGCGTGCGCATCGAGACGAACTTTTCGAGGAGGTCGGTCTTGCCGGTGGCGAGCAGCTTCTCGACCTGCGCGCGCTCCACGGGCTGCTGAAGAATGATCTTGCCGGTCTTGAAGTCGCAACTCGGCGTGGGCTGTTCGTTGGTCGGCACCGACTTCTCGCAAACGTAGTTGCTGCCGTACTCGAACACGCGCGCGCCGCATTTCGGGCATGGGCCGAGCGATTCCTGGCCGGCGAAGTCGACGATCTCGCCGGTCTCGGCGTTCTTGTCGTCGCCGAAATCGAATTCCAGCTTCCAGTTGTTCGCTTCCTCGTCGAACTTGAGGATGATTTCCGAGGTGAAGGGCCAGCCCGCCTTGGAGCGGAAGCCCTCCAGCGGACCGATCTGCTTGTCGCGCAGCAGCTGCTCGGCTTCCTGCACTTCGAAGGTGCGGCCCGCTGGCGACTTGCCGAAGGAGAAGCCGCAGGGTTCCTGCCCCGGCTTGCCGGTGCAGGAGTAGCGGCGGTAGTTCTCCTTCACGATGCCGCCGCAGTTGGGGCACGGTGTCTCGAGCGTGGCGTAGTCGCCCGGCACGGTGTCGCGGTCGTATTCCTTGGCCTTCTTGACGATGTGCTCCGTCATCTCGGCAATCTCGCGCATGAAGGCTTCGCGGCTGAGCTTGCCGTGTTCCATCTGCGCCAGCTTGTATTCCCACTCACCGGTGAGTTCGGCCTTGGAGAGTTCCTCCACGCCGAGGCCGCGCAGCAGCGTCATGAGTTGGAACGCCTTGGCGGTCGGGATCAGCTCGCGGCCTTCGCGGTGCATGTACTTTTCCGCCAGCAAGCCTTCGATGATGGCCGCGCGCGTGGCCGGCGTGCCGAGGCCCTTCTCCTGCATCGCCTCGCGCAGTTCATCGTCGTCGATGGTCTTGCCCGCGCCTTCCATCGCGCCGAGCAGCGTGGCTTCCGAATAGCGCGCAGGCGGACGTGTCTTCAGTCCCTTGATCTCGGCGGATTCGACCTTCACCAACTCGCCGGGCTTGACCGGCACCAGGCGCTTGCCGTCCTTGTCGTCTTCCTTTTCATCGTCCTGGGCTTCCTTGCCGTAGATCGCGAGCCAACCCGGCTTCACCAGCACCTTGCCGTCCGTGCGGAACGGATACTTCTTGCCCGCATGCTCGACGGTGCTGATGCGCGTCGTCACCTGGTATTCGGCACTCGGGAAGAACACCGACAGGAAGCGTCGAACGACGAAGTCGTAGAGCTTCTGCTCGGCATCCGACAGGCCACTGGGCGCTTGCAGGGTCGGAATGATCGCAAAGTGATCGCTGACCTTGGCGTTGTCGAAGATACGCTTCGACGGCTTGACGTAGTTGCCGTCGATCGCTTGCTGCGCAAAAGGCGCGAGGTGTCGCATGCCGCTGTTGGCGAGCATCCCCATGGTCTGCTTGACGACCGGAAGATAGTCTTCCGGCAGCGCTCGCGAATCGGTACGCGGATAGGTCAGCGCCTTGTGGCGCTCGTACAGGCTTTGCGCCAGCGCCAGCGTGGTCTTCGCGCTGAAGCCGAAGCGGCTGTTGGCCTCGCGTTGCAGCGAGGTCAGGTCGAACAGCATTGGCGAAGCCGTTGTCGTGGGCTTGCTTTCCTCGGTGACGCTGGCGACCTTGCCCCGCGCGGCCTCGGCGACCTCGCGGGCTTCGCGCTCGTTCCAGACGCGGTCGGCGCGTTGTTCGGGGTCGGGCACGCCGTCGGGGCCAGGCAGCGGCTTCTTCCAGTCGGGGTTGAACCACTTGCCCGGGTACGCGCCGGCTTCGGCAAGGAAGCTGCCATGCACTTCCCAGTAGTCGCGGCTGACGAACTTGCGGATCTTCTCTTCGCGCTCGACAACCACCGAAAGCGTCGGCGTCTGCACGCGGCCCACGGTGGTCAGGAAGAAGCCGCCATCGCGCGAGTTGAACGCCGTCATGGCGCGAGTGCCGTTGATGCCGACCAGCCAGTCGGCCTCGGAGCGCGAGCGCGCGGCGTCGGCGAGGCCCTGCATCTGCTGCTCGCTGCGCAGTTGATCAAAACCGTCCCGAATGGCCTGCGGCGTCATCGACTGCAGCCAGAGCCGCCTGACCGGCTTGCCCAGCGGCGATTTGCCGCCCGCATATTGTTCGATCAGCCGGAAGATCAGCTCGCCCTCGCGGCCCGCGTCGCAGGCGTTCACGAGCTGGGTCACGTCCTTGCGCTTGGCCTGCTTGACCACCGCATTGAGGCGGGTCTTGGTCTTGTCGACCGGCTTCAGGTCGAAGCGCGGCGGAATCACCGGCAGGTTCGCGAAGCTCCACTTGCCCCGCTTGACGTCGAACTCCTCGGGCGCCTGGATCTCGACCAGGTGGCCCACGGCACTCGTGACAACGTACTTGTCGTTCTCGAAGTGCTCCTCGTGCTTGTCGAATTTGCCGGCCACCGGCGTGAGCGCGCGCACGATGTCCTGGGCCACCGACGGCTTCTCTGCAATCACCAAAGTCTTCATTGACAAGTCATCCTTACAATCTGGCGCTTCTCGCGTGCGCACGCGCACGCGCATGCGTACATATTCAAACTATCAGACTTCGCCGATGCCTTCCAAGTCCCTTGTTTCCAGCGGCCGCCGCATTCAGACACGGCGCTCCGCCGTCCATGGCAACGGCGTATTCGCCGTGCAGGATATCGCGGAGGGCGAGACGCTCATCGAATACAAGGGCGAGATCATCACGTGGAAGGAGGCGCTGCGCCGCCATCCGCATGACCCGGCGCAGCCCAACCACACGTTCTACTTCCATATCGATGACGGCCGGGTGATCGACGGCGGCGTCAAGGGCAATGCGGCCCGCTGGATCAATCATTCCTGCGATCCGAGCTGCGAAGCCGACGAGCAGGACGGCCGCGTCTTCATCAAGGCGCTGCGCAATATCGCTGCCGGCGAAGAGCTGAGCTACGACTACGGCCTGATCATCGACGAACCCTACACCAGGAAGCTGAAGGCGGATTTCCCGTGCTGGTGCGGCTCGAAAAACTGCCGAGGCACCCTGCTGGCGCCGAAGTCCGACGAGAAGGACAAGAAGAAGGACAAGAAGGCCAAGAAGAGCGCCAAGAGCGAAAAGAAAAGCGAGAAGAACGAGGCACGCAAGGAACCGAAGAAGAAAAAAGGCAAAGCCGACAAGGCGGCGAAGACTGCAAAGTCCAACAAGGACTGAGCATGGCTGCACCCTGGTTCGAGAACGAGATCACGGACGCGCTGGCACAGCCATTGCCGGGCCTGGACGTGGAAGTCGTCGCCGAGATCGACTCCACCAGCAGTGAGCTGATGCGCCGTGCCCGGGATGGCCGCCGGTCCCCCATGCTGCTGGTGGCCGAGCGGCAAACCGCCGGTCGCGGACGGCTGGGCCGAAATTGGGAAAGCGCGCAGAACGCGGGCGAACCTGCATCACTCACCTTCTCGCTCGGCCTTTCGCTGGCACCCCGCGACTGGTCGGGCCTGTCGCTGGCGGTCGGCGTCAGCGTGGCAGAAAGCCTCGACCCTTCGAATGCGGCAGGTCTTGCGCTGAAGTGGCCCAACGACCTGTGGGTCGGCGACCGCAAGCTCGGCGGCATCCTGATCGAAACCGCCCTGCTCCAGCCCGATTCACCCGAGCGCTACCTGGTGATCGGCATCGGGATCAACATCGGGCCGCGGGAAGCGGCCGGACTCAGCACTGCGCCGGCCTGGCTCCAGGAGTGGCAACCGCTCGCCACCGCGCCCGAGGTGCTTCGCGAAGTCGTGGTGCCGCTGGTGCACAGCGTCCGGCTCTTCGATGAGCGGGGCTTCGTGCCCTTTGCACCTCGATTCGCCGCGCGCGACATCCTTCACGGCCGTGAGGTGCGCCTCAGCGACGGCACCGAAGGGCGCTGCGAGGGCGTCGGCTGGGGCGGCGAGCTGCTTGTTCAGACGGCCGACGGCATGAAGACCATCACCAGCGCCGAAGTCAGCGTGCGGCCTGTTCGCTCGTCGCAATGAAGTTGCGACTGTTGGTGGTGGCGCTGTTGCTGGCCAACCTGGGCTACTACGCGTGGTCTCACGGCGGGCTCGCCGTGTTCGGTGCCAAGCCCGCTCGCTTCGACGAGCGGGAACCTCAGCGTCTGCAGCAGCAGGTGCGGCCGCAGATGCTCGAAATTCGCAAGAACGGGTCTGGAGGCGGCATCTAGCGAGGCCTGACGGCGTGGCGTTCGCTTTCGTTGCCGTCGAAGCGCAAGCTGACGAGCGTGCCGGGCGGATGCTGGCCCGGATGGGCGTCTTCCAGCCGCACCGTCGCGAAGTGCTGCCGCGCGATCTCCCGCACGATCGGCAGGCCGAGGCCCGAGCCGTCCGCCTCGTTGCCGAGGACGCGGTAGAAGGGCTCGAACACCAGCTCGCGCTCGCTCTCGGGAATGCCGGGGCCGTTGTCCTCGACCTGCAGCACGACGATGCGGCCGAAGGGATCTGCCAACACCCGCGCGGTGATCACTCCCGGGCGTTCGGGCGTCGAAGGCGTGTAGTTGATCGCGTTGTCGAGCAGGTTGCGCACCAACTCCTTGAGCAGCGTCGGATTGCCATCGAGCACGACCCCCGGTGCACCTGCCTCGGCGCCTTCGTAGCCGAGGTCGATACGTTTGTCGATCGCACGCGGTACGGCCTCGCGTACGACCTCGATGGTGAGCCGCGCGAGATCGCACGGTTGCCGGCCGATGTTGGCGCCGCTGCTTTCCGCGCGGGCGAGCGACAGGAGCTGGTTCACCGTGTGTGTCGCACGCACGCTCGCGCGGCCGATCTGCTTGAGCGACTGCTTGAGCTCATCCGCGTTGGCGCCCTCGCGCTGCGCCAGGTCGGCCTGCATGCGCAGCCCGGCGAGCGGCGTCTTGAGCTGATGCGCCGCATCGGCCAGGAAGCGCTTCTGCGTGCCGATCGAGTCGTTGAGCTTGCTCAGCAGATCGTTGACCGACAGCACCAGCGGCACCACTTCGAGCGGCACGGAGGATTCGTCCAGTGGACTCAGGTCGCCCGGCCGGCGCTCGCGAATGCGCGCCTCCACCACCGACAGCGGCTTGATGCCGCGCACCAGCGCGAGCCAGATCAGCAGCACCGCCAGCGGCAGGATCGCAAACTGCGGCAGCAACACGCCCTTGATGATTTCCGTGGCGAGAATCGATTGCTTCTCGCGTGTCTCGGCCACCTGCAGCAGCGCCATCGGCGCGTCGGGCGTGCTGCCGGCTATCCAAAGGGAGGCCACCCGCACCGGCTGCCCATGGATCTCGCTGCTGCTCAGGTAGACCACGCCCGGCGACGGCGGATCGTCCGTGCCGGGAAACGGCACGTCCCGCTCGCCGCTGAGCAGCGTGCCGTGTCCGTCGAGCAACTGGTAGTACACGCGGTCCACGTCGTCGCCGCTCAGGATCTCGCGCGCCGGCTGCGGCAGGACGAACTGGACCCGGTCATGCTCGACCTCGACCAGTCGTGCGAGCGTCTGGATATTGGATTCGAGGGCGCGGTCGAACGGCGCGTTGGCAATGCCCTGTGCCACCAACCACGTGACCCCGATGCTGACCGGCACCAGGAGCAGGAGCGGCGTCAGCATCCAGTCGAGGATCTCGCCGAAAAGAGAGCGCTGCGCGCGCTGAAAAAGTTTCACCCGGCTTGCCCAGGCTACGCGCGTCGGCGCATCAGGAGGGAATCTTTTCGAGGCAGTAGCCGAGGCCGCGCACCGTGGCGATGCGAACCGGGCCTTTCTCGATCTTCTTGCGCAGGCGGTGGATATAGACCTCGATGGCGTTGAGGCTGACTTCCTCGCCCCACTCGCACAGGCGTTCAACCAACTGGTCCTTGCTCACCAGGCGGCCTGCACGTTGCAGCAGCACTTCGAGCAGGCCGAGTTCGCGTGCCGAGAGTTCGATCATCTTGCCGTCGATGGTCGCGACACGGCCGGCCTGGTCGTAGACCAGCGGGCCGTGCCTGATGGCGTTGCTGGTGCCGCCCATGCCGCGCCGCGTGAGCGCGCGCACCCTCGCCTCCAGTTCCTGCAACGAAAAAGGCTTGGCCATGTAGTCGTCCGCGCCGTAATCGAGGCCCTTGACCCGTTCCTCGACGCTGTCGGCCGCGGTCAGCACCAGCACCGGCAGTTGCGAGCCGCGGGCGCGCAGTCGCTTGAGGATCTCGAGGCCATGCATGTTGGGCAGGCCGAGATCGAGAATGAGCAGATCGAACTCGCTGTTCGTCATCAGTGCGGCGTCGGCCTGAGACCCCGTTGCCACGTGGTCGACCGCCGAGCCGGAGGTGCGCAGGCTTCGCAGCAGCGCGTCGGCCAGCACTTGGTCATCTTCCGCAATCAGTATTCGCATCCCGTGCCTCCAGACATCGCGGCTTGCACAGGCCGCCGCCCTTCCGGAATTCTAGGACGCGGCATAGGCTTCGAGTCCGATGGTTACCACGGTGGCGACGTCATCGCCGACGCTCGCGCGGAACTCGGCTTCGGCCTGGGCCACCGCGTTTCGGAAGGCTTCCAGCCACGCCAGTCCATCGGTGGTGAACATCACGCGGCGCGCGCGCGCATCGAGCGGATCGGGGCCGCGCGTCACCAGGCCCCAGGCTTCGCACTGGTCGACCAGCGTGCCCATGGCCTGCTTGGTCATTCCTGCGCGTTCAGCCAAGTCCGTGAGGCGCGAGCCTTCGCGCGATAGATGCCGCGTGATGTGGATGTGGGCTGCGCTCACCTGCGCGCGTGCCGCGAGGTTGGAAAGCGCCAGTGGCACCTCGGCGTCGTGGGCCATCAACGCCAGCAGGCGTTCGTCGAAGCGGCGCATGGCGTGACCCAGCAACCGGCCCAGATGGGTTTGCCGCCAGGCGTCATGGTCGATTGAGAATGCCGCGTCAGTCATCGTCGATCGATAGTAAAGCAAACTGACCAAAAAACAGACCATCGCCCATTCATCAGCCCCTACACTACTGTTCAAGCATCCAGCCTGTGGTTAAAAGCAGATGGATGAATCCAATACAACCCATTGATATTCAAGGAGTTTTCACATGGACGCAGTCGTCAAGGGCACAAGCATCTCGGTCGCCAGCAGCGAAAAGGCCAAGGCCCTGCAGGCCGCCCTGGCCCAGATCGAAAAGCAGTTCGGCAAGGGCACGATCATGCGTCTGGGGGAGGGCGAAGCGCTCGAAGACATCCAGGTGGTCTCCACCGGCTCGCTGGGTCTCGACATCGCGCTTGGCGTCGGCGGCCTGCCGCGCGGCCGCGTGATCGAGATCTACGGTCCGGAATCCTCGGGCAAGACCACGCTCACCCTCCAGGTCATCGCCGAAATGCAGCGCCAGGCCGGCACCTGCGCCTTCGTCGATGCCGAACACGCACTCGACGTGCAATACGCCCAGAAGCTCGGCGTGAACCTGTCCGACCTGCTCATCAGCCAGCCCGACACCGGCGAGCAGGCGCTCGAGATCGTCGATTCGCTGGTTCGCTCGGGCGCGGTCGACCTGATCGTGGTCGACTCGGTCGCCGCGCTCACGCCCAAGGCCGAAATCGAAGGTGAAATGGGCGACTCGCTCCCCGGCCTTCAAGCACGCCTCATGAGCCAGGCGCTGCGCAAGCTCACGGCCACCATCAAGAAGACCAACTGCATGGTCATCTTCATCAACCAGATCCGCATGAAGATCGGCGTGATGTTCGGCTCGCCCGAAACCACCACCGGCGGCAATGCGCTGAAGTTCTACGCCTCCGTGCGCCTGGACATCCGTCGCATCGGCACCATCAAGAAGGGCGACGAAGCGATCGGCAACGAGACCAAGGTCAAGGTGGTCAAGAACAAGGTGTCGCCGCCCTTCAAGACCGCGGAGTTCGACATCCTCTTCGGCGAAGGCATCAGTCGGGAGGGCGAGATCATCGACATGGGCGTGACCGCCAAGATCGTCGACAAGTCGGGCGCCTGGTACGCCTACAACGGCGAGAAGATCGGGCAGGGCCGCGATAACGCGCGCGAGTTCCTGCGCGAGAACCGCGAACTGTCGCGCGAGATCGAGAACAAGGTGCGCGAATCGCTGGGCATCCCGCTGCTGCTGACCGAGGCGACGGACGCACCGGCCGAGAAGGCCGAGAAAGCCGGGAAGTAAGGCTGCCTCATCCTGCAGAAGCGCCCGCCGACGCGGCGGGCGCGGTTTTGACACGCAGCGATCATTCATGTCATGGCCTTTGCCGCACCATCCCTCAAGGGCCGCGCGCTTCGCCTGCTGAGCCAGCGCGAACACTCACGCGCGGAGCTTGAACGCAAACTCGCGAAATACGAGGAACAACCCGGCGAACTGTCGCGCGCGCTGGATGAACTGACCGCCAAGGATTTCATCAGCGAGGCGAGGGTGGTGCAGTCGGTGCTCCATCAGCGCGCAGCACGGCATGGCGCCGCGCGCGTGCGCCAGGAACTGCTTCACAAGGGCATCGCGCCCGAGGCTGTCGCTGAAGCGGTCGCGAGCCTGCAAGGCAGCGAACTGGACCGGGCTCGTGAAGTGTGGCGCCGCCGCTTCGATGCCCTTCCGCAGGATGCGACGGACCGGGCGAAGCAGACGCGCTTCCTGCTGGCGCGCGGATTCAACGGCGCCGTGGTCTCCAAGGTACTACGCTACGACCCTGATGAATAACACCGGCCCGCGAAGCCGGGCACTTTGGTGAACACCGCGGAACCGGCTTCGCCGGGCCGCTGGTGTTGCCCCCGGCAGGGGGTGGGCGCCCGACACGAAGTGCGGGCAACCTGGGGGCGAGTTAGATCCCCAGCATCAGCTTCAAATTCTGGACCGCTGCGCCGCTCGCGCCCTTGCCCAGGTTGTCGAGCCGGGCGATGACGACGGCGTGCCGATGATCTTCATTCGGAAACACGCGGATCTCGAGCTGATTGGTGTCGTTGAGCGCCAATGGGTCGAGCTTGCCGTCCCCGGTGGGCGGAAGCACCTTCACGAACAGCTCCGGCGTATTGCTCCTCGCATAGTGCGAGGCGAGGGCATCGTGCAGGTCGCTGGCCTTCGGACGGTCGGGCAGGTCGTCGAGGTGCAGCGGCAACTGGACCAGCATGCCTTGCTTGAAGTTGCCGACCGACGGAATGAACACCGGCCGACGGGTCAGGCCGGTGTACTTCATGATCTCGGGAATGTGCTTGTGCTTGAGTCCGAGCGCATAGGTTTCGAACGCCGGCGCCTCGCCCTTTTCGTACGCCTCGATCATGGTGCGCCCCCCGCCGGAATAGCCGCTGACGGAGGGGAGGGCGATCGGGAATCCGGGCGGAAGCAGGCCGGCGTCGACCAGCGGGCGAACGATGGCGATGGCGCCCGTCGCGTAGCAGCCCGGATTGGCGACGCGCTCGGCCTTCGCCACGGCGTCCTTCTGGCCGGCGACGAGTTCGGGGAATCCGAACACCCAGCCTTCCGCCGTGCGGTGCGCGGTGGAGGCATCGATGATCTTGGGACGACGGCCTTCGAGTTGGTCAATCAGCGCCACCGATTCGCGCGCAGCATCGTCGTGCAGGCACAGCACCACGAGATCGACACCGGCCATCAATTCGCGCTTGGCTGCCACGTCCTTTCGCAACTCGGGGGCGATGCTCACGAGTTCGATGTTCGGCATCGACTGAAGCCGCTCGCGGATCTGGAGGCCGGTGGTGCCGGCTTCGCCATCAATGAAGACCTTGGGCATGGTAGGGCCTCGAAAAGCTCTGGAGTAACTACGTATTGACCACAGCGCAAGGGCCAGCCCTTGGTGCGGCGCACCATGATACAGTCCCCTGCTGTTCGCCGCCCCCGCCGTCAGGCGCCGTGGCCCGCGGACAACAGCCAAAATTTCTCCCGATCTCTAAACCCCGTTCCGAGAGACACCCTCATGAAGATTCACGAGTACCAAGGCAAGGAAATTCTTGCCAAGTTCGGCGTGCCTGTGCCCCGTGGCATTCCGGCGTACACAGTGCAGGAGGCGGTCGAGGCCGCTCAGAAGCTCGGCGGCCCGGTCTGGGTTGTCAAGGCCCAGATCCACGCGGGTGGCCGCGGCAAGGGCGGCGGCGTCAAGGTCGCCAAGTCGATCGACGACGTCAAGAAGCTCGCCGGCGAAATCCTCGGCATGCAGCTGAAGACGCACCAGACCGGCCCCGAAGGCCAGAAGGTCCGCCGCCTCTACATCGAGGACGGCGCCGACATCCAGAAGGAATACTACGTCTCGGTCGTGACCGACCGCGCCACGCAGAAGGTCGCGATCATCGCCTCCAGCGAAGGCGGCATGGACATCGAGGAAGTGGCTCACTCCACGCCCGAGAAGATCGTCACCGAGTTCGTCGATCCGCTCACCGGCCTCGGTGACGCGCAAGCCAAGAAGATCTCGGACGCCATCGGCGTCCCGACCGACTCCACCGCCCAGGCCGTGGATGTCTTCAAGAAGCTCTACACCTGCTACATGGAGACGGACGCCTCGCTGGTCGAGATCAACCCGCTCAACCGCGACAGCAAGGGCAACGTCGTTGCGCTCGACGCCAAGTTCAACTTCGACAGCAACGCGCTGTTCCGCCACCCCGAAATCGTCGCCCTGCGCGACCTCGACGAAGAAGATGCGGCCGAAGTCGAAGCCAGCAAGTTCGACCTCGCGTACATCAGCCTCGACGGCAACATCGGCTGCCTGGTGAACGGCGCCGGCCTCGCCATGGCGACCATGGACACCATCAAGCTCTTCGGCGGCGAGCCCGCCAACTTCCTCGACGTGGGCGGCGGCGCCACTCCCGAGAAGGTCACCGAAGCCTTCAAGATCATGCTGAAGAACAAGAATGTCGAGGCCATCCTCGTCAACATCTTCGGCGGCATCATGAAGTGCGACACCATCGCCACCGGCGTGATCGCAGCCTGCAAGGCCGTGAACCTGCAAGTGCCGCTGGTCGTGCGCATGAAGGGCACCAACGAAGTCGAAGGCAAGAAGCTGCTGGCCGATTCGGGCCTGCCGATCATCAGCGCCGACACCATGGCGGAAGCGGCCCAGAAGGTCGTGGCAGCAGTCAAGAAAGCCTAAGGAAACGTCATGTCGATCTACATCAACAAAGACACCAAAGTCATCACGCAAGGCATCACCGGCAAGACCGGCCAATTCCACACCGAGAAGTGCCAGGAATACGCGAACGGCAAGAACTGCTTCGTGGCCGGCGTGAATCCGAAGAAGGCCGGCGAGTCGATCTTCAACATCCCGATCTTCGGCTCCGTCAAGGAAGCCGCGACGCAGACCGGCGCCACCGTGTCCGTGATCTACGTGCCGCCGGCTGGCGCTGCCGCCGCAATCTGGGAAGCTGTCGAGGCCGACCTGGACATGGCGATCTGCATCACCGAAGGCATCCCGGTGCGCGACATGCTCGAAGTGCGCAACAAGATGAAGGCCAAGGAAGCCGCCGGCGGCAAGAAGACGCTGCTGCTCGGCCCGAACTGCCCCGGCCTGATCACGCCCGACGAAATCAAGATCGGCATCATGCCCGGTCACATCCACCGCAAGGGCCGCATCGGCGTGGTCAGCCGCTCCGGCACGCTGACCTATGAAGCCGTGGCTCAGCTGACCGAAATCGGTCTCGGTCAGTCGAGCGCCGTGGGTATCGGCGGTGATCCGATCAACGGCCTCAAGCACATCGACGTGATGAAGGCCTTCAACGACGATCCCGACACCGATGCGGTCATCATGATCGGCGAAATCGGCGGCCCCGACGAGGCCGATGCGGCACGCTGGTGCAAGGACAACATGAAGAAGCCGATCGTCGGTTTCATCGCCGGCGTGACGGCGCCCCCCGGCAAGCGCATGGGCCATGCTGGCGCGTTGATTTCCGGCGGCGCCGACACTGCCGACGCCAAGCTGGCCATCATGGAAGAATGCGGATTCACCGTGACGCGCAACTTCTCGGAACTGGCGAAACGCCTGAAGGCGCTTATCTGATAATCGCGCCAGCGTACTGAACCACACAAGAAAGGGCGCCCGCAATTCAGGTTGCGGGCGCTTTTTCAATCGAATAACAAGTGGCCCTGAGACATGGAATATTTGCAAACTGCGGACTTCTGGATCGGTCTTCTCAAGATCGTCTGGATCAACATCATCCTCTCGGGTGACAACGCCGTCGTGATCGCCATGGCGGCGCGTTCGCTCCCGCCTCAGCAGCAGCGCACGGCCGTGCTGTTCGGTTCGGGCGCCGCGGTGGTGCTGCGGATCATCCTTACCGTGGTTGCCGCCAAGTTGCTCGCGCTGCCTTATCTGCAGATCGTCGGCGGCGCGTTGCTGCTGTGGATCGGTACGCAATTGCTCGGCGAAGAGGAAGACGACGGCGGCGAGGATAAGGAGTACGGCAGCATGCTCGCCGCCGTGCGAACCATCCTGCTGGCCGACCTGGTCATGAGCCTGGACAACGTGATCGCCGTGGCGGCCGCGGCCCAGGGCAGCATGGTTCTGCTGGTTCTTGGCCTTGCAATCAGTATTCCGCTGGTGATTTTTGGCAGTACGCTCATGATCAAGCTCATGGAACGTTTTCCCATCATCGTCATGCTCGGCGCCGCCCTCATCGGCTGGGTCGGTGGCGAGACGATCGTCAGCGACACCATCCTCACCGATGTCCTGGCGAGCAACCCTTGGCTGCACTACGCCGGCGCGATCACCGGCGCGGTCTTCGTGGTGGTGGTTGGCCGTTGGCTGCAACGCCGCGGACACACTGAAAAGCTGGTCGCCTGATCCTCCAACGAACGACCATGGCGAACCTGGGCGCACCCGCATCTCCGGAAACCGGCGCTCTGACCTGGGATTTCGCTGCCCTGACCGACCCGGGGCGGGTACGCGCCAACAACGAGGACACCATCGCCTTCGATGCCTCCTTGGGCCTGGTTCTCCTGGCCGACGGCATGGGCGGCTACAACGGCGGTGAAGTCGCCAGCGGCATGGCGATCGCGCTGCTCCAGGCCAGCTTCGGCCGATGGCTCGCCCATGCAGGGCCGCAAGCGCACCCGAAGGCGGTTCGCCGGGCCTTGCAAGCCGGCACCGATGAAGCCAATTCGGCCATCCTCGAGGCAGGCATTGCGAACGTGCAATTGCAGGGCATGGGCACGACCCTGGTGTTGGCTGCCTTCGGCCAGCAACGCGCCATCGTGGGTCACATCGGCGATTCCCGCTGCTACCGGTTGCGCGGCGAAAAATTCGAACTGCTCACGCGCGATCACTCCCTGCTGCAGGAGCAACTCGACGCCGGCGCGATCACGCCGGAGCAGGCCATCCTGTCGCCGCACCGCAATCTTGTAACAAGGGCGCTCGGCATCGAGCGCCATGTCGAACTCGAAATGCACGAGCACAGCGTGCGTGCTGGCGACCTGTTTCTGCTATGTTCCGATGGCTTGAGCGAGATGGTGTCGGACGCGCAGCTTTTCACACTTTTGTTACAGAATATCGATCTCCCAGAAAAAGCAACACTTTTGGTTGCAACTGCGAACGACAATGGGGGACGGGATAACATTTCGGTTGTCCTGGCCCGTGCAAGCGGAGTTGGAGCGTCCGAGGAACCTGGATAGCCAAGATCAAGGAACTTCCGCCGCAGGGGCCTACTGTGAACAGAAAAATGAGATCCAGGAGTCGGCCATGCCGAAATTGATCGTGTCGATCGACGGCGTCGTCATCAAGGAGGTGACGCTTGCCAAGGACCGGACCACGCTGGGTCGCCGGCCGTACAACGACATCGTGGTCGACAATCTCGCCATCAGCGGCGAACATGCCGTGCTGCACATGATCGGCGGCGATGTCTATCTGGAAGATCTCAACAGCACCAACGGTACCTACGTCAACGGCCGTGCCATCAAGAAGCAGGCGCTCGAGCAGAACGACATCATCGAGGTTGGCAAGTACAAGATTCGCTATCTCGCGACCGCGAGTGCGAGCGCGACAGAGAGCACGCCCGCGGTTCGCGCCGTCGTTCCCCCCGCGCCGTCCGGCCCGATCCCGCTTTCTTCCGCGCCCACTGTCCAGGCCCCCCTCGGTGGCGGAACTGCCGGAGTGGCGGTCATCCGTGTTCTTTCCGGCAGCGGTGCCGGACGCGAGCTCTCCCTGCAAAAAGTCGTCACGACCATCGGCAAGCCCGGTGTCGCTGTCGCGGCCGTCACCCGCCGGCTGCACGGCTATGTGGTGGCGCCCATCGACGGCGGTACCGCCCTCAACGGCGAGCCGCTCGGCAGTGAAGCGGTGGCCTTGCAGGACGGCGACGTGCTCGAACTGGGCGGCACGCGGATGCAGTTCGTCGTCAGCTGATCCCTCGCCGCGGTACGCAGCAATCCGCGGCCGCTCACAACAATGAACGCGCTGCGCCAGCGCTGGGCGCGGGTCGCAGTCACTCTCTTGCCGGTCGCGCTCGCCGTTGCGCATGTGGTGGGCGGCCGGCATCTTCCCTTTGTCGAGGCGCTCGACTACTTCATCTATGACACGCGCCTGCGCGCGACGATGCCGAACACGCTCGATCCGCGCATCGTGATCGTCGACGTCGACGATCGAAGCCTGCAACAGCTCGGCCAGTGGCCTTGGAGTCGCGACCGGTTGGCGCAACTCACCACCGAAGTGATGGAGCGACAGCAGGCCGAAGTGCTGGGCTTCGACGTTCTCTTTGTCGAACCCGATGCGAGTTCCGGCGTCGAGCCCCTTCGACGACTGGCCCAGGGGCCTCTGTCCGCCCGCCCCGATGTGGTCGACGAAATCAAACGCTTCGCATCCGAGCTCGACCACGACACCGCCTTCGCGAAGACGCTCACGGGTCGGCGCGTTGCGCTGGGGTTCTATTTCACGCAAACGCGGGAGCCGCGCACCAAAGGGCAGTTGCCGGCCCCGGTCTTGCCGCCGGGAGCCTTTCCCGAGGGACGCGTGTATACGACGCAATGGAATGGTTTCGTCGGCAGCATCCCGCAACTCGCGCGTGCCGCGCCGGCCGCCGGCTTTCTCAACGTGGTGTTCGATGCGGACCAGGACGGCATCGTCCGGTCGGTGCCGTTGATCGCCCGCTATACGGGGGAGGTCGCGCAGCCTGGCTATTACGAATCCCTGGCGCTGACCGTGTACCGGATGGCTGTCGGCTCACGTGCCGTTCGCCCGGTCTTCGCGCCAAACGGTCCGCAAGGCGGGCCGCCGCCACTCGAAGCGCTGGCATTGGCGACGGCCTCGGGAACCGTGCGCATTCCCGTGAACGCGACCGCCAGCATGCTGGTGCCGTTTCGCGGGCCGGGCGGCGCGTCCGGTGGCTCGTTCCAGCACATCTCTGCTGCCGACGTCATCCGCGGCGTGCTGGAGCCCGGCCAGTTGAAGGGCAAGATCGTTCTCGTCGGCTCCACGGCACCCGGCCTGGAAGACCTGAGATCCACGCCTGGAGGCGCTGCCTTTCCTGGCGTCGAAGTGCATGCCAACATCGTTTCCGGTTTGCTGGACGGCCGCATACGCGGCATTCCGGACTATGCCCCCGGCTATGAGTTGGTCGTCGTGCTGGTTGCCGGCCTCGTGCTGGCCTTCGGCCTCTCGCTGAGTAGCGCGCCGCGCGCCGTGCTGATTGCCCTGCTCACTGTCGGTGCGACAGTGAGCATCAATACCTGGTTTTTTCTCCAGGCCAACCTCGTTCTGCCCTTGGGCTCCACCCTGGTCATGATCGTGTCGGCCTTCATTCTGAACATGAGCTGGGGTTACCTCGTCGAATCGCGCGCGAGCCGGAGGCTGGCCAACCTGTTCGGCACCTACGTGCCTCCCGAACTCGTCGTCGAAATGCGCGCGGACCCCGAGCGCTACAGCATGCGCGCGGAGAGCAAGGAACTCACCGTGATGTTCTGCGACATGCGCGGCTTCACGCAGATGGCCGAACAGATGGCGCCTGTCGAACTGCAGGATTTTCTGAACACCATCTTCAGCCGCCTGACGGAGATCATCAGCGCGCATCGCGGGACCGTCGACAAGTACATGGGCGATTGCGTGATGGCCTTTTGGGGTGCGCCCGTCGACACGCCCGATCACGCCGAATTGGCCGTCCGTGCCGCCGTGGACATGGCTGTGGACGTGCGCAATCTGAACGAGGTCCATCGCAAGACAGGCCGTCCGCAGATCAATGTCGGGATCGGCCTCAACTCCGGCGTCATGAGCGTCGGGGACATGGGCTCCGCCGTGCGCCGCAGCTATACCGTGGTCGGGGACGCGGTGAATCTGGCGTCCAGAATCGAGGGCTTGGGCGTGCACTATGGTGTCGAGATCGTCGCCAGCGAGGCGACGCAATCGTTGGCGCCTTCGTTCGTCTGGCAGGAGCTTGACTGCGTGCGGGTCCAGGGAAAGCTGAAGATGGTTCGGATCTTTACGCCCGTCGGCAGGCGGGACGGCGTGGCCAAATCGCAAGCCGACGAGCTCGAACGCTGGAATTGCGTCCTTTCTGCCTACCGCGCGCAAGACTGGCAGCAAGGTCAAGTCATGCTGGCAAACCTGCACACCACGGATGCGCAAAAAGTCCTTTACCAGCTGTATGCGCAGCGATTAGCCTCGCAATCGTTGCAGCCCAAGGACCCAGACTGGGATGGTGCGACCCGGTTCGAATCGAAATAACAGCCGAAAGGCTGAAAGGTCAAAGGTCTCGCTAAATGCAGGTGCGTGTGTTGGGGTGCTCCGGCGCCATCGCCAAGGACTGCCGCACGACCTCTTTCCTGGTCGACAGCGATCTGCTGGTCGACGCCGGCACCGGCGTTGGTGATCTGACGCTCAAGGAAATGGCTGCCATCGACGATGTGGTGCTCACGCATTCGCATCTCGATCACGTCGCCTCTCTTCCCCTGATGCTTGATTCTGTCGCGAACCTTCGTACGCGGCCGCTGCGTGTACATGCATTGCGGGCCACCATCGAGGCGTTGCGTGCGCATGTCTTCAACAACGTCATCTGGCCGGATTTCGCGAGCATTCCGAGCCGCGAGGCGCCGTTCGTCAGTTTTCATGACCTGGTGATTGGGCAGCAGCTGCAACTGGGGACTGCGGCGCTCAAGCACATTGAAGTGCTGCCTGCCGTGCATACGGTTCCGGCCTGCGGCTATGCGGTTCGCAGCGCGCAAGGCGGGCCGAATTGGGTCTTTAGCGGGGACACGGAGCGCAACGCGCCGTTCTGGGATCGGGTGAATCAGCTCGATGTGGCGATGCTGGTGATCGAGACGGCATTCAGCAATCGGGAGCAGGCACTGGCCCAGCGGAGCCTGCATCTTTCGCCGGCGTCGCTGGCGGGGGAATTGGCGCAGATTGCTGTGGGCAAGAACTATCCGATCTACATCACCCACACCAAGCCGGCGGAGACGGGCGAGATCATGAGCCAGATCGACCTGTTGGCGGATGGATCGCAAGGGCAGGGCAAGAAGGGGTGGGACATTCGGTGGCTGCAGACGGCTGGAATCCTGGCGGTCTGACGAGACTTGTGCGTGGGGTGACAAAAATGTCATCTGCCGTCTGCCAGTTGCAACAGAATTTGTCACACGTTGTAACTCGAACGTGAACAAGTTGGCGGTGCGAGGGGCTTTAGGAGGGATATGGCGGCATGGCATGGATGCTGCGGTTACATGAGCGCACCGAGGGCTCGCCTCGGGCCCTCAAAACCAACCTGGAGTAACTGAAATGAACCGTCGTTCCATCGCCCGCCGCGCACAAGCTGGCTTCACGCTTATCGAATTGATGATCGTCGTTGCGATCATCGGTATTTTGGCCGCTGTCGCTCTGCCGGCGTATCAGGATTACACCGTGCGCGCCAAGATCACAGAAGCGATTACCGCTGCAACGACCGCCAAGACCCTCGTGTCGGAGTCATTCACCACAGACGGCCTGACCGGCGTCGCTGCCGCTGCGACGGAGTACAACGCTCGCCCCGCGGCTGAAAAGCAATCCAAGTTCGTCGGCGACATCACGATCGACGGAGCGACTGGCGCCATCACCGTGACCACCGCTGCAGCCGCGACGTCTGGCTTGCCCGCGGACGCTGCTGCTACGACCATCATCTTTTCGCCGAATGTGAACAGCCTTGCGCTGGCAACGGCTACCGGTCCGGTCGACTGGGCTTGCGCGTCCCTTGGCAATGCAACTGCGACGACTCGCGGTCTGGGTGCTCGTACCGTCGGCACGATGCCTGCCAAGTACGCTCCGGCCGAATGCCGCTAAGCCCTTCGGCTCTGTGAACAAAAGCCGCCTTCGGGCGGCTTTTTTCGTTGTAGCTGACTCGCCCTGAAGGGTCGACGTCTTTTCAACCAAGAAAAGGCAAGTCAATGGAATCGGGCGTCACGCTTGCCCAGCGGACTACACGCTGGGTTTTAAAGCTTTCGGCAAAAGGGCGGCCTCAGCCACAAAGTAAATGCAGGAGCGCTACGGCATCCAAGGCGCTCGATGATGGCGATGTGGCTTGTGGCTGCGCAAGCACGGCCAGCAAGGCCGGGGGTCTAGGACATCATTCGAGACTGCCTATGTCAATGCAGATGAAAATTCTTCTCCAGCGCGTGTGCCGCTGACGCGAGCAGAAGATCAAGGCGCTTGAAATTCAGCTGCAGGCCAACGAGGCGCGCGGCTGCTCGAGGCCGTGCTCGATGTCCCGAGGACAGACCGGGGTGCGTGTCGGATAACACCCTTTGGGCAAGCCGTCTCGCAAAAGCTCGTCTCGCGACTGAGCGTGTCGGGGGCTCATCTCTATTGGGGCGTCAACTATCAAGCCATAAGTAGCAACGCCGTGCACGCTCTGACACGGTAATTGGGCTTGTTCGCGCCGTTCGCCTGCGCCACCCCCACGCCTGGGCGCACGCAACTGCACGCGTTCTCAAGTAGGCCGCTGCAGCACGCACACCTTGGGTGCTGGATGTGCCGCGCGAGCTTCGCATGCTGGCGGCGCGCTCAAGCGACAACCACCAATGCCCCCACCAATCCCCAAACTGAAAGCGCCCGATGAGATTCATCGGGCGCCATTGGCCGCCTTGATCAAGCCGGTTGTCCGTCACCAAAAAAGGCGTCAGATGCGCCCGACCTCAATTCGTGATCACTTCCCGCCACATGATCCGAGTCGGATTGGTCGAAGACGGCACCGCTACGTCATAGACCTTGGTCTTGCCATCAGACGTGCGCACGAGAATCTTGACCTTTCCATTGGGTAGACCCTCGGGCTGCACGCGGCTTGCCAGCACATTGCCAACATAGCGACTGGTCAGGTTGGGTATGGAGTTGCCGTTGCTGTAATTGAGGAAGTAGAGATTCGAACTCCCTCCGGGCGCGCACTGATCGCTCGAAGGAATGTTCGTCGTAAACGCAAGAACACCCTGGAATAGCACGGGGCTTGTATATGAGCGCTCGCCGGCGGGCGTGGTCGCAAAATCCAACACCCAACCCTTTTTGGTCGTGAGATCCACGGGATTTGTCGTCACGTTGATATTGGTGCCAGATGCGACTGCGGTTTGCCCGACGAGTTGTGAGCGCAACGGGGTAATCGTCGGCGTAGGCGACTTGTCGTCCAACAAGCCATACATCGATTGCGCTTGAGTGGCGCTGGCACTTGCGCCGGAAGTACCCGGAATGTCGGAGGTCCCCAGATACGAACCGGTGCCCACGTAAACCATGCGCTTGTCCTTCACGACGCCGAGCTCCGGCGATCCCGTGATCGGTTGAGCCGCTCCGCTGGAATCCACCAGCGTCGCCAGCAACTTCACGTTCCAATTGCTGGTCGAGGCATCGGTAAGGTCGAAACGCCAGACATTGCCGAGAAGGTCTCCACCGTAGACATAGTCGGTCGTGTCATCGACACCGGGATTCGCCAGGAAGGCGCTGATCTTGGCCAGCCCGCTGGGGTTCGTGCCCGATCCCGCACCGGTGCTGATGTCCTTGATCAACGCGCCCGTCGCGGTGTTCAGCACGTAAAGGTGGCCAGCGCCGTCGCCACCCGTCGTGGAGCCATTGTTGTAGCCCGAGGTCACGAGGGTGACCCAGCCCGCCGCCTTGGTCTTCACATTGAGCGGTGTGCCGTAGGTGTAGCCGATGTTGTTCCGCACGGCTGCGGCCGTGCTCGCGTTCGGAAACTCCCACATCACCTTGCTGGCGACCGATGCATCCGAGGTTGCGTCAGGGCTGGTCACGTTCAGGGCGTAGTAACCGCGGCCGCCCTTGGCCAAGCCCCCGACCAGGACCGTGGCCCAGTTGGCGGCCGGAGGTGTGGGTTGGTTCGCCTGCGTATTGCTGAGGTCCACGTCGGTGGCCGTGGGAGTGCCATTCACGAAGAAGCGGTGCTGGAACAACGATTGCTGCGTCAGGCCCACCAGCGAGCTTGTCGAGGTATAGGTCGTTGAAAGATTCATGTCGAGCAAGTTGCCCGGCACATAGGCCCACAGTTCTGCGCCGGTGTCGGCGTTGAATGCGTGCAGCATGCCGTCATTGGCGCCCTGGTAAACCACCTTGGTGCGCGTTGCTGCGGTGCCTGCCTTGAAGATCGCATATCCGGTGTCGGTGTAACTGGAGCGCGGCGCTGGCACGTAGGTCGGTTCGGCATCCACGATATCGCCCAGCACATGGGTTCGTTTGCGATACGGTTTGGTGCTGTCGCTGCCATCACCTTCCAGGCTTCGAGCTCCCCGCAAATACGAAATCACCGCCGCATTGTCGGTCGGGCCAGGCGGTGTAGAAGGTGAATTCAGGCGCGACAGCTTGGCGGACAACCCAGTCGTTGTGAACGCCACGCCGGCGCTGCCGTCGAAGCTGGCGATATAGCGAGTGCTGAATACCTTGCTGTCCAGCAGTGACTGAGCCGACCAAAGCGCGGTGTCCGCCAACAAGCCCGTATTGAGGTCGATGGCAAAGGCTTGAAGGTCGCCGTACCACGCACCCGAATTGAAGCTGGACGCAAAGGCGGTGTTGTCACCCGATTTGACGTTGGGGTTGCTGACAGCCACCGAGGCAGCGGAGCCTGTGCGGTTGGCGATGTCATTGAGAATGGATGCGAGCGCAATCTGCAGCTTGGCCGGGTCCTTGGAATTGAAATATTGTCCGTGGCCATTGAGCGCTGCATGCCAGAGGTCGTCAATGGCGGTGTTGGTGTCTGCGACCGGCGTGGGCCAGCCGCCAGTTCCTGTTGGCGGCGTGGTAAGAGTGCCGTTGGCACCAAGACCAATCGTGAAGGTCGTCATGTGCTGCCAAGTGGCCGGATCGGACGCATTGGACGTCACTTTTCCCGCTGAAGAACCGGTGAGATCGGTAATCCAGTACTTCATTGCCACATCGGCAAGAGTGTTGGAGGCTTTCTTGCCGTCATAAAAGGGGGCGGGAAAATTCTGCCCTTTGACCAGCGGTGCGCCGGCGACGGGGTCATTGATCGTTGCTCCGGTATCGGCATCCGTGTAGACGTTGGCCGGCAGAGTTGGAACGGTCGTGTCCTGATCTCCGGCCGTTTTAATTCCGGTGCCATTCCAATAGCCGTCAGTCGAAAGAATCGAATAGTTAGGCGTGCAAGACAAGGGAACCGTCGTGGTGCGAGCCGTCTTAGTACCACCTGTCATCGTTCCTGATTGGAAATATTGGCCAGCACGATCGAGTGCTGCAACCAACGGGGTACCGCCGTTTGGATTGATGGAATAAAGCTTGGTGTACCAAGTGTTTTTCTGATTGCTGTTGAAATCAGAAAGCGCGACAAAGTTAGCTGCAGTTATATTGTCGTTTGAGTTGTTGTCGTTAATCGTGGCAAATCCTACGCGTGACTTTGCGTCCAGCGCGGAAAATGCAAGCCCTAGCGAAGTTTTTGCCGTCTGAATGCGCGTGCGATAGTACGTAAACCAGTTTGCGAAATTCTGTATTTCCTGTGCGTAGGTACAGGACGTAACCGTACTGTCCCCGCAGTCTGTTCGTGTGGCGGCTTTGGCGAAGGGACCCGATGTACTGATGATTTCGACTCGGTTGTAGTTGCTGTCCGTGTCTTGACCTGAGCTTCCGCTTTCTGTTCCAGTGCCTTTCCAGACGTAATAGAAGGCGTAGCGCGCGTATTGTGTCGTCTTGGACGTGGTCGTCGTCGCTGAACAGCTGCTATTGGTCGCAAAGCTGCTGGCGTTGTACCGCGGCAAGCTGGGAGGGGTGGAGGTGTTCCAGCAAGATAAAGTGAGATCCAGAGTTCCGGTAACGCCCGACGTCGTCGCATACGGATCGATTCGCGCAGTTGTAGTAGGGCTAGCTCCCATCGATGAGGTAAACGTTGTGGCGGTACTGTCATATTTAACGCCAGGCAAATAAGTAATTGCCGGGTTGTAATACAACTGATTAAACGTGGGCGAGTAGTACGCCCGCATGTCTTTATTGCCGTTTGTGTATTCAGCTGTCGCGTCTGCCCCTGTGATCGAACCCCACTCCATACTGCCGGAGTTGTCCAGCGTGTAGAGGATGTTCGGCTTGACACCGCTCTGCACCGCCAAAGGAACGTCCGTCAAATCCGTCGTTGCGGCGAGGACATGAAAAGGTTGAGCAATCAGCGCGAGCACCATCAATGAAATGATGCCCTTCGATGTTTTTTTAAGCGATGGATGCATGGTGCGTACTCGTTGTTGTGACGGCCGTGATCAACCGAAGGGCAGTTCGATGGTTGTTTGGACGATGCTGCTTGTATTTCGTGGACCCAGGACGCGCACCGTCACCCGGTAGTGGATGGTTGGGCGCGTAGGCGGTGGTGGCGTCAGGCTGCCGAGGACGTTGGTGGTCTGCGCATGGCTGCTGATGTCGTTGCCCACTGAGCCGCCACCTGCAGAAAATGGCTGTCCGGCGACACATTTGCTTGTGAGCAAAGTGACCGGGTCGGTCGTGGCCGGCGCGGTGGTACACAGCCTGTCGATGACGTATTGCACGCGGTAGGCCGATTCGTCGGTGCAACTGATGGCGGTGGCGCCGCCGACGTTGTCATAGCAGGGGACATTGGTCCAGTTGATCGTGCTGGGCACGCCGTTGGCGTCCACCGCTTGCATGAGGCGGAAGTACCTGTTGGGCACGTCTGCATCGGCCACGGCGAGCGCGGGCAATGCGTTGAAGGCTCGTTCGGCGCCCGTGTCGGCAGCACCCGTGCTCGCTTCCTTGAAAGCGACGTTGCCTGAGATGACGCCTGCCGTATCGGTTGAGCGCAAGAGCGCGACGGCCGCCAGCGAAAGCACCAACAGCGCGATCAAGGCAATGAAAACGATGACGCCATGCTGTGCGTTGCGATAGCGGCTGCGCAAAGCCCGGGGGCGAACCGTCGGCACCGGGGAAGAGTTGGCGAAGTTCATGACAGATTGGCCCAAAGGACGTTGCGAAGCGGCACTACGGTCTCGAAGGTGCGGTATCGATAGCAGCGCCAATCCGGATCGTTGCTCAGATCGATGGCGGGGCCGCCGGGCCAACTCGTGGGCGCGACGGTGGTGGTCGTGCATGCGGTGGCACCGGGAGCCAACCTTTCCCGCAGGGGGCTGCGTGCAACCACCGCGAGGCGGATCGCCTTGATTCGCTTGAGGTCCGCCACCAAAGGCGTGGCCCAGTTTCCCGCACCGCCGCCGTTGGTCGCGCTTACCCAGTTGTTGACGACCTGGCTGCCCGCGTCGCTGATGCCGTATTGCGCCTTGAGGCTGACGATGTTGTTCGACACCTGAACTTGGGTGGTCGAGCTGAAATAGTCTTGCGAGATCAGCGAGCCATTCACCACGGAGTAGGTGCGTTGAGTGAGCGCGCCGAGGTCGTAGATGCGCGGATTCGTGTTGTACGTAATTGGCCAGCCTTGGGCAGTCATATAGCTTGCTGGCGGGTTGTAGCTGGGCGCGGATGCGGTGCCGGTGGCCGGATCGTGAGAGAGGATCACAGTGCCCGGACTGGCTCCATTCGGCGCTGAGGCGGTAATGCGCGTCAACGCGCAGTTGCCGATGTCATCGGTCAGCCAAACGAATCCGCCCGTTGTCGACAGGCCGACCGCGGTGGTGGGCTGAAGGTTGGCCGTGGGTGTGCCGGTGGGATTGGCCGTGACGTTCTGCAGCAGCGCATCCATCACGTTGGCTCGCACCGACGTGCCCCACAGCAGGGTGACGCTGTCGGATGCCCCGGCCGCAGTGCCGCCGTCGGCGATCCGGACCGGTGAGACTGGAAAGTTCGGAACCGGACCGTTGAGCGTGCCGTCGTTGATATAGGTGAAGTACGTGCTGCAAGTCATGACGCCTGCGCTTGGGATGCCCCAGCCGGCGGCACGGACGTCCCGCTCGACGGCAGAAAGAGTGAAGAGGCCGTTTTGCTGGGTGTCCGCACCCGACGTGGTTGTTCGCTTGACGCCCTCATTCGTCGCGATCACCTGATAAATGATGATCGTGACAACGAGACCCACGACCATGCCGACAAGAATTTCGACGAGGCTGAATCCCCGCTGGCGCTTGATGTGCTGAAGTCTTGACATTTTTTCAGCCCTGAATCTGCGTCGTGAGCGTGAAGTTATGAGGCGTGACGTCCTGCGGGCTTTGCCAACAAAGCGTCAAGGTGACGGTATTGTTCGGGCCAACGACAATTTGCTGCTGCAAATTGGCTGCGCCCGGCAAGGAGCCTGGATTGGTCGAATCGGAAAGTCCGTTGATCCAGCTCGTCACAACCGCATTGCCCGTGGCATTGCCGCCGATGCCGCAGGCGGCCGAACCGGAATTCAACGCATAGGTCGGAACGTTAAATCGATCGAGCCACATCTGCCCCACGATCTGATTTGCAAAAAGGCTTGCTTTGGCGCGATAGTCTGCATCGCGCACCGTGCGGATCGCGGTAGCTTGCAGACCCACGATACCCAGAATCGCGAAAGAGAAGATGGCAATTGCTACCAGTGCCTCGAGGAGCATGACGCCGCGCTGCGCGGTGGGTGGCGTGCGCGTGGCTTTGAGCGATGATTTACGCATCATGAGCAGCCTTGCGGATTAGTGGCCAGGGAAATTGTCGGATCGCAAAGCCTGACGTCACCGCCTGGCGCCAAGACAATGGCGAGCCTTCGAGCTCCAGCGACGCCAGTGATGTCGATTTGCCGTGCGGTACTTGCGGTGGTCAAGCGTCCCAGCCCCGTAAACGCAATGGTCGCCGGCATGCCCGCGCCTGGATTGGCGGCGGTGGTGCTCACTGTGGTTCTAACGCCCGCGCGAGCTTGGGATAGCGCCGAACTTTCCCTGCGGGTCTGGACCTGCTGATCGAACACCGTGGGCGTAGCTGGCGCTGCTGCCATGACCGACCAGTCCGTGCCGCCAGTCACGGCGGTGCCGCTGGAGGTATTGAGCAAATTGAATTGAACGTTGCTGTTTGTACGTATTGCTTCAGCGCGAGCAAGCTGCAGCCCGTTTAAGACGGATTCGGCGGCGGTACGAATTTGCGCATTTTGAATAAAGCTCGTATAGCTGGGATATGCGAGCGCGAACAACAATGCGAACAACGCGACTGTCACCATTAACTCAACGAGGGTAAATCCCCTCATGCGTTCGCGGACGATGAGTTTCATGGCTTTTTCATGACCCAACTCGTCTGGGTTCCGCTGAAATTCCACGCGCAACCTGTGCAGGTCGTTCCTTGATTGTTGAGCTGGTCAACCGTATAGGCAAGGCCAGCTACCAAGCCACCGGTAACACCGGTCGCCGTCGCCGTATATGTCTGTCCCGCGTTGGCCGTTTGACAAGCGTAGGTGAAATTTTTAACGAGAGGAGCGGCAGGCAATGTGATGCCACATCCGCCGCCGGACGCATAGGTGCGGTTGTCTTGATAATACTGCTCCATCTGAGTCCGATAACTGGCCAAATTATTTGGCGCCTCTTGGACTTGACCTCGCCGCAGGTAATCTGTGTAGCTCGGGTAGGCAATCATGGAAAGAATGGCCACGATTGCAACTGTTACCATGAGCTCAATCAGCGTAAATCCGCTTTGAGTCTTTAATTTTTTCGCCGCGTTCTTGAATTTGAGTAATTTCATTGGTGCAGTGTCCATTAATGAATCGGCGTAATAGCGCGCAAACATTGATCCGACAAAAGGAGAGAGCCGTGGCATTCAGCTGCCATGCTCGAACGAGAGGAAGCAAGGCGCGATGACGTTCGTCACAGATTGTCACGAGGGGCTTTCAAACTCAAAGCCGTCCGACCTCTGGATGCGGCCGTTCATCAGTTGATGAGTCGGAAACTGCGGAAAATCGCAATGTGCTCGGGCGCCGGAGCCTTTGGATGGCACGCACATCGCAAGTGCGCGCACGGTGAGCGTCAGCAGCCCTTGCGGCTGTTACTGCTCGGGATGCCAGAACGTGTGTCGTCGGTCGGGATGTCCGGCCGGAGAGTCAAAAATGTGGACGCGAGAGTTAGCTGCAGCCCAGGTTGCACAGCAGGGTGAGCTGCCGGAAACCGCGCTTACTCCTCCTGGATCGGTAGCTCACGTCTTTGCGACGAAGCTCCCCGACTTGCCCCCATGCTTCTCAAGCACATGCACTCCGGTGATCGTCATCCCCCGATCCACCGCCTTGCACATGTCATAGATGGTCAACAGCGACACCTGCACAGCGGTCAGCGCCTCCATCTCAACCCCGGTGGGCCCGACAGTCTCCACCGTCGCCGTGCAATTAACCTGCGGCACTTCCCCTTCGCCAAGCGCAAACGCCACCGCCACCCGCGTCAGCGCCAGCGGATGGCACAACGGAATCAGATCGCTGGTCTTCTTTGCCGCCTGAATCCCCGCAATCCGGGCGACGCCCAGCACGTCGCCCTTTTTCGCCGTGCCGGACTCGATCAAGGCCAGCGTCGAGGCTTGCATTTCGATACGCCCCGTCGCCACGGCCACACGATGGGTCGCGGGTTTGGCTGCCACGTCGACCATGTGCGCCTGGCCCTGGGCATCGAAATGGGTGAGGGTGCTCATGGAAAACTCCGAGAAATCTTGGCCTTCAGGCCGGGGATGTAGAGGGCGCCGCTTAGGGAGTTGGACGGGCGCGCTGGCTGTCGACGAATTGCTTGATGGTCTCCAGCGGCGCACCGCTGGCGCTGACCACAAAGTAGGACGGCGACCAGAGAACGCCTTTCCAGTAGCGTCCGGCAAGGTCGGGGCGTTCTGTGCGGAGCAACCGGCTGGATGTGCCCTTGAGCGCATTGACCAGCACCGACACGGAATGCTTGGGCGGGTACTCGATCAGAAGGTGAACATGGTCCGAATCTCCGTCGCATCCGATGAGCTGCGCGCCCATCGTCGTGCAGACCCTGGCGAAGTGCACTTGCAGCCAGGCGAGCGCCCTGTCGTCGAACACCTTGCGCCGATACTTTGTCACGCAGACCAAATGAATGACGAGCCTCGAAATCGAGTGCCTTTCCCTGCGCAAGTCTTGAATTGACATCCGAGCAGACCAATCTTTTACAATCGGCCGCATGTTGGTCGTTTACCGCTATCGAGTCAAGTCGTTGACAGGCCTGCTTTCCAGGCAAGCCCGAGCGGTGAACTTCGTCTTCAACTACTGCAACGACCGACAGAAGGACGCCTTGCGCTTTGGCCGGCGTTGGCTCACCGGGTTCGATCTGAACAAGCTCACCACCGGAAGCAGCAGGGAGCTCGGAGTGCACTCTGGCACCGTCAACGCGGTGTGTGAACAATATGCCAAGTCGCGCAACCAGAAGATGCGTCCGTTCCTGCGCTACCGCAGCCACAAGAAATCGCTGGGCTGGGTGCCCATGAAAGGTCGCGACGTCAAGGAAACGCCCAGGGGTTTCCACTTCCATGGCCGCGAGTTCAAGGTCTTCAAGAGCCGGCCACTGCCCCCAGGCGCAAAGATCAAGGACGGCACGAATTTCGCGCAAGATACCCGCGGTAATTGGTTCTTGAACGTGTGCATTGAGGTGCCCGAGGGTCAGGCGCGGGAGATCCGCAACGGCGTTGGTATTGACTTGGGCCTGAAGGACTTCGCCGCACTGTCCACCGGCGAGAAGATCAACAACCCGGCGCACTTGCGCCAACTCGAAGAAAAGCTGGCAACCGCCCAGCGCGCGGGCAAAAAGCGTCAGGTCGCCAATGTGCACGCGAAGATCGCCAACAGGCGACGGGACTTCCTGCACAAGCTCTCTATGCGCATCGTGCGCGAGTTCGACTACATCGCGGTCGGCAATGTATCTTCCGCAAAACTTGCCAAGACCAGGATGGCAAAGAGCGTCTTGGACGCATCGTGGTCGTCCTTCCGACAGATGCTCGCGTACAAGGCGATTGCGCATGGCGCGGGCTACGAAGAAGTAAACGAGGCGTGGAGTACCCAGACCTGCAACGCATGCGGCGTAGTCGCCGGCCCGAAAGGGCGTGCGGGACTGAATGAGCGCAACTGGACTTGTGGCTGCGGCGCGGAGCACGATCGCGACGTGAACGCCGCCAAGAATATCTTGTTGCGCGGTTCCGGACATGGAACCCCTGCAGAGGGAATCCCCGTCCTTTAGGGCGGTGGAGTATGTCAACTATGAACGTTCTGCGGAGTGCCGCATCATACGAGCCCGAGCCGTTGATGAGGAATGCCGCGCTTGACTCCGATTTCTGAATCCTCCAGACCGCAGAGACCCGCCCGCCGTCCGCTGCGATCCCTTTGCGCCGCCCTGGTGATCGCCGCCCAGTTGGCGTTGCCGGCCCCCGTCCGCGCCCAGCAGTTGCCTGGCATGGGCGATGGCGGCGAAATGACCGCCGCCGCCGAGCGCCACCTTGGCGACCAGATCGCACGCGAGCTATACCGCGACCCGGATTACATCGACGATCCGGTGCTGGTCGAATACGTGAATGACATCTGGCAGCGCCTGCTCGCGGCGGCGCGCACGCGCGGCGAACTCACGCCCGAACTCGATGAGCGCTTTGCGTGGACGATCATCCTGGGCCGCGACCGAGACGTGAATGCGTTCGCGTTGCCCGGCGGCTATCTCGGCGTGAACCTGGGGCTGATCGCCATTGTCGGCAGCCGCGACGAGCTCGCGACAGTGCTTGGGCATGAAATGTCCCACGTCACCCAGCGCCATATTGCGCGCACGATGACCAAGCAGAGCAAGCAGCTTCCGCTGATGCTCGCGGGCATGATCCTCGGCGTGATCGCCGCGAGCAAGAGTCGCAACCCCGATGCCGGCCAAGCAGTAATGATGGGCAGCCAGGCCGCCTTCACCCAGAACCAGCTCAGTTTTTCGCGCGACATGGAGCGCGAGGCCGACCGCATCGGTTTCGGCGTGATGACCCAGGCGGGCTATGCGCCGCAGGGCGCGGCGTCGATGTTCGAGAAGCTCCAGTACGCATCGCGGCTGAACGACAACGGGTCGTACCCCTACCTGCGCAGCCACCCGCTGACCAGCGAGCGGATCGCTGACATGCAGTCGCGCTTCCAGCTTCAGCCCGGCAAGTCGGCCGCCCTCCCGTTGATGATGGATCACGCCATGATTTCCGCCCGCGCAAGGGTGCTGACGCGACCGGGCGTCGATGTGCTGCGGCTCTGGGTCGATGCGGCATCGGCGAGCGAGTTTGCCCGCAGTTCGCCGGCGCAACAGGCCGCCATTCTTTACGCAGCTGCCATGTCCGCGAGCGAACTGCGTGACTTCAAGGCGGCCCGCGCCCTTGCGCAGCGGCTCATCGCGCGGACCGCGGACGATGCGCCGTCAGCGCGCCTGGCGCGATTGCTTTCCGCCGAGATCGAACTGACCGCAGGCGCGGCCCCTGCGGCGCAGGCGCTGCTCAATCCCAAGGCCAAGGACCGGCCGGAAATGCTGCTTGCCGCGCAGGCAGCCGTCGCGGTGCGCAACCCGGGGCCGATGATTCCGCCGTTGCGCGATTGGGTCGCCACGCATCCACACGACGCGACCGCTTGGCACACGTTGGCCACTCTGTACGGTGCCCAGAACGACTCGGTTCGCGCCATACGTGCAGACGCGGAATCCAGCGTCGCGATACTGGACTATCCGGCCGCCCGTGACCGACTCAAGGCGGCGCAGGACTTGATACGCGCCAACGCGCGTGGTGCGGCAGGATCCGAGCCCATCGACAACTACGAAGCGTCGATCATCGACACCCGCGCACGTGCGGTGGAAGCTCTGGTGAGGGAGCAGGCGGCCGAGCCGCCTCTCAAATAGTCAACTGAATAGTCAACTCCGGGCGAACAAACCGCCCAGCGCCGATTCGATGATCAGCCCGAGGAGCGAGTAGAGCAGCGACCCGATCAGCGCTGCCAGGAAGCTGTTGACGTGAAAGCCCGACAGCAATCCTGACGCCGCCCAGAAGAGCAGGGCGTTGATGACGAACAGGAACAGCCCGAGAGTGACGATGGTGACCGGCAGCGTGAGCACCACCAGCACCGGCCGCACGAACATGTTGAGCAAGCCGATCACAGCCGCGGCCAGGAGCGCCGAGCCGTAGCTCGTCACCTGGACGCCGCTGTAGAGATAGGTCACTGCCAGCAGCGCAAGCGCGCTGAGCAGCCATTTGATGAGGAGGCGCATTCGACCGGCGCGGGCTCAGTCGGCAAATTCGTTCGCCAGCATGATCAACGCGCCCATGCCCAACAGCGCACTCGGAAGCGCCCAGCCCTGGCGGCCGGGTGGCGCCACATCGGCTGCCACCGGCTCGAGGTCGAGTCCCGCCTTCGGGCGGCGCGCATCGATGACCTGCGCCACACCATGCTCCAGCCTCAGCCGCTTGGTCAGTTCGGCCAGCGGCCCCTTGGCAAGAACCGGCGTGACGACATCGCCTGCTTCGCTTTGCATCGCCGGCAGCAACTGCTCCTGCACCTTGGCGAACCATTTGCTGCGCCAGTTCTCGCGCGCGCTGTGGCTGACCCACTTGCTGATGCGATGTGTCATGCGCGGAGCGCAGGCCACCAGCACCCAGTGTCGTGGAGCCCTGCCGTTTCCTTCGGCTGCCATCTTCGCGAGAAACTCGCGCGCGTAGGCTGCGTCGTCGACGTACAGAATGACCTTTTCCATGAGTGCTCCTTCTTTCGTTGGTTGGAGTGGCAGAGACATCGAACGTTGGATCAAACAGTGACCGTCTCGGAGGGCTTGGGACGGCGGGCGGCCATCCACTTGCCGATTGCGAGCACCAGCAGCGCGCCGGCGACGCCGGCCCCATAGCGGACCACATCACTCTGCGGCAGCTTGGGCACCCACGTCCACGCTGCGGCATTGGCTACGGCGGGATCCGATACCGCCATGGTGCCGGCAATCCAGCCCAGGAGCATGCCGCCGAGCGTGATGATGATCGGGAAGCGGTCCATCAACTTGATGACCAGTTGGCTGCCCCAGACGATGATCGGAATGCTCACCAGCAGGCCGAAAATCACCAGCGCCATCTGGTGGCCCTCACCGGCACCTTCGGCGGCACCGGCGATCGCGATCACGTTGTCGACGCTCATGACCAGGTCGGCAACGATCACGGTCTTGACCGCGGCCCACAGCTTGTCGCTGGCGGCGATGTTTCCGTGTGCGTCGTCATGTTCGGGCACCAGAAGCTTGATACCGATCCACACCAGCAAGATGGCACCTGCCAGTTTCAGGAAAGGAATCGCCAGCAGTGTGAGCGCGAAGAAGATCAGGATCACACGCAGCAGGATCGCCCCTGCGGTGCCCCAGAGAATGCCTTTCGTGCGCTGCGCCGACGGCAGCTTGCGGCACGCCAGCGCGATCACCACGGCGTTGTCGCCGCCGAGCAGGATGTCGATCATGATGATCTGACCGACCGCAACCCAAAACTCGGGCGTCAGAAACTGTTCCATAAAGTCCTCTGTTCGTTTCGATTCCTCCCACGCGGGTCGGATGAAGCGGTCGGATGAGGAACAACGCCCTCGAGGAACACGCAATCGCTTCGATCAAACCCGCACAGGTTCAAATCGAAGGTCTTGCTCGACAGCGCGGGGCTGCCCGACAGGCCGGAAGTGTTGTGCTTCGTATTGACGACCTGGCGATGCCCGCTCATGAATAAGCTGGCGGGAGCTACTCCCCTTCGTGGCGGAATTAGAGCATTGCGTCTGCCGTGTGGCAACCGGGCACCGTCGGCGGTTTAAGCAAAAGGCGCCGGAGTGTCGCGCCGGCAAAGAATTTGCTGCTATGAATCCGATAGCGAATCAAATCCTTCGGTCACGACGGGATTTGGCGGGACTATGATCGCCGCTCGCTTTTTTTCGTCCCTATGGCCGCCATTCACATCACCGACATCGAGGCCGCCATCAACTTCTGGCGCGGCCGCAAGCCCTCGCCCGACGGCATCACCCTCGCGCCCGAGTTGCGGGCGTTGGCCGAGGTTTACGCGCTCATGGTGTTCCACCACGAAGACGAAGTCGATGAAGTCGGCTTCCCATCCAAGGCGTGGGACGCTTGGCTGACGTGGTACCAAACCACCCCCGACACGCCCTGCATCGCCATCTGCTCCACCAGTCAGGGCGACGACCAATGCAAGGGCTGCGGGCGCAGCTTCGACGAGGTCCAGCACTGGCCCGCCATGACACCGGCCGAGAAGCGGTTGACCTGGCGCCGCATCACGATGCAGGATTCGGCTTGGCGCTTCAACAAATACGCCGAACGCGCCCGCGAAGCCGAATACGTCTGGCCCGACGACGGTTCCGCCCAGGACGTTTCCGACACTCCGGCCTGAAACCATGCGCCGCCTCGTGCAAGCCCCCAACTTGGCCATTGCGACGCTCTGGGTGCACGCACTGCGCGAAGACGGCGTCGAGGCCTCGGTACAGCGCGAATATCTTGGGGCCGCCGCAGGCCAGTTGCCGCCCGACCAGTGTCTGCCTGAAATCTGGATCGAGGACGATGCGCAGTTCGCGCTCGCCGAGCGGCTCTTGCATGAACTGCGTCATCGCCCGCAGCGCCGCTGGCAATGCGTCTGTGGTGAACTGGTCGAAGGCGGCTTCGAACAGTGCTGGCACTGCGGCGCGATGATGCCGAAGTAGTGGGCTCGCCCCCAGGTTGCCCGCACTTCGTGTCGGGCGCCCACCCCCTGCCGGGGGCAACACCAGCGGCCCAGCAAAGCCGGTTCCGCGGTGTTTCACCAACGGGCCTGGCTTTGCCGGCCGGGGTGCGTTGGGCTATTTGAATCTCACTGGCTCGATGTCGACGTTGTGCGTGCCGTCGCCCAACATCAGCGCGCCTTCCTGGATCGTGGCCTGCAGCTGCATCGACCGTTGGGCCAGGGCTGCCAGTGCCTGCGAGGCGGCGGTCGGGATGCGGAACACGCTCAGGTTCTGAGGGCGCGTCAGCTTGTTCTCGATGCCGCGCCACCAGATCTCCGCGGCGTGGTTGAAGCAATAAACGATGACCTCGTCTGCCTTGCCGCAGGCCTTGATGATGGGCTTGTCTTCCGGTTGGCCGACTTCGATCCACATCTTCACTTCGCCGGTGAAATCGCGCAGCCAGACGTCTGGTTCGTCCGGATTCGAGAGGCCGGCCCCAAAGGCCAGCGTCCCGTCGCCGTTGCATACGTCCTGCAGCTTGTAGGCGTTGAGGGCCAGCGCAGCCAGCCGGATCATCATCCGCTCGTCGGTTTCACTCGGGTGACGCGCCAGCGTCAGCGTGTGATCCGCGTAGTAGCCATGGTCGATGTCGGCGACAGCGAGATTGGCCTTGAAGATCGTTGACTTGAGTGCCATCAGATTCGCCGCCGGGCCGCCCCAAGGCGAATCAGCCCACTCAGGAGGCAGCGAGGACACGAAGTGCCGAGTGTGGGGGCCTTCATGCCCGCCGGGCCAGTTCGGCAGCTTTGCCGGTATAGCTGGCCGGCGTCATCGCCAGCAGCCGTTCCTTCTCGGCCTCGGGGATGTCGAGCGAGCGGATCAACCCATGCAATGCCTCGGCCGTGACCGTCTTGCCCCGGGTCACTTCCTTCAGTTGCTCGTACGCACCCTGCACGCCGAAGCGACGCATCACGGTCTGGATCGGTTCGGCGAGCACTTCCCACGAGGCGTCGAGGTCTTCGGCGATCGCTTCTTCGTTGAGCTCGAGCTTGCCCAGGCCGGTCGCAAGGCTTGCATAGGCGAGGGTGGCGTAACCGAGCGCGACGCCGATGTTGCGCAACACTGTGCTGTCGGTCAGGTCGCGCTGCCAACGGCTGATGGGTAGCTTTTCGCTCAAATGGCGAAGCACCGCGTTGGCGAGGCCGAGGTTGCCTTCGGCATTCTCGAAATCGATCGGGTTGACCTTGTGCGGCATCGTCGACGAGCCGATTTCGCCCTTCTTCAAGCGTTGCTTGAAGTAGCCCAGGCTCACGTAACCCCAGACGTCGCGCGAGAAGTCGATCAGGATGGTGTTGGCCCGGGCGATCGCGTCGAACAGTTCGGCCATGTAGTCATGCGGCTCGATCTGGATGCTGTACGGCTGGAAGGCGAGCCCCAGGCCCAGCGGCGCGGGCGTCTCGACCACCTTGCGGCTGAACGCCTCCCAGTCGAAATCCGGCCAGGCCGCCATGTGCGCGTTGTAGTTGCCGACAGCGCCGTTCATCTTGCCGAGCAACTGCACGCCTGCGATCTGCTCGCGTGCCTTGGACAGGCGCACGGTGACGTTCGCGATTTCCTTGCCGACCGTGGTCGGGCTGGCCGTCTGCCCGTGGGTGCGGGAGAGCATCGACACGTCGGCGAACTTCATCGCCATCTCGCGCAGCGTCGCGATCAGTCCGTCGATGGCCGGCAGCATCACCTTTTCGCGTGCCGCCTGGATCTGCAGCGCATGGCTCGTGTTGTTGATGTCCTCGCTGGTGCAGGCGAAATGCACGAACTCGGAAGCAGCAAGCAGTTCGGGCCGGGCCTCGAATTTCGACTTGATCCAGTACTCGACGGCCTTGACGTCGTGGTTGGTGGTCTTCTCGATCTGCTTGATCGCGACCGCATCGGCCTCCGAGAAATTGGAGACCAGCCCGAGCAAATACTTGCGGGCGCCGCCCGTGAGCGGCTTGAATTCGGCGAAGCCGCAATCCGAAAGGGCGATGAACCACGCCACTTCGACCTGCACCCGCCGGTGCATGTAGCCCTGTTCGCTCATCAGCGGCCGCAGCGCTGAGAGCTTGGCCGCATAACGGCCGTCAAGGGGGGAAAGCGCGGAGACAGTGGAGAAACTCATGGGCGAATTTTAGGTCTCGCCCCGGGCGAAGCAATTTCGGCCCTCGGCAGTGGCCGGACGGGAAGACAAATCCGGTCCGATGAGGTCGAATCTGCAATGCGTCCCTTACCCTAGAATCAAAGCGCTACAACGATGACCCTGATGGGGGGAAAGCCCGAATGAAACTGATCGGATCCGCTGCCAGTCCTTACGTGCGCAAAGTGCGGGTGGTCATGGCCGAGAAGCGGCTCGACTACCAGTTCGTGATCGAAGACGTCTGGTCTGCCGACACCACGATTTCCAGCGCCAATCCGCTTGGCAAGGTGCCTTGCCTGATCATGGACGGCAGCGAAGCCATGTTCGACTCGCGCGTGATCGTCGAATACCTCGACACGCTCTCGCCGGTCGGCAAGCTGATTCCACAGCAAAGCCGCGAGCGTGCGGAAGTCAAGACCTGGGAGGCGTTGGCCGATGGCGTGATGGATGCCGGGGTCCTCTGGCGTCTCGAAGCCACGTGGGCACATCGCGCCGACGGCGAACGCAGCCAGGCCTGGATGGATCGCCAGCGCGGCAAGGTCCTGACTGGCATCACCGCCATGGCCAAGGGCCTCGGCGACAAGCCCTTCTGCAGCGGCATCCACCTGAGTCTCTCGGACATCGCGGTCGGCTGTGCGCTGGGTTGGGTCGGCTATCGCTTCCCGGACATCGATTGGCGCGGCGACCATGCGAATCTGGCAAAGCTTTACGACAAGCTGATGCTGCGCCCCAGCTTCGCCGACACCCAGCCCTGACCCCTTGAGGTTCAGGCCTGCAGAACGACAAAAGCCCCGCATCGCGGGGCTTTTTTGTGATGGGCTTTTTGTGCCGGGCTGTTGCTCGAAAGGAGCCCGCCTTGGGGGAAATAAAAACGTTGCGAGGCGCCCCGAAACGAAGGAGGGAGGGAGGGAGGAGGAGAAGAATCGCCTCGGGATTTCAACCAGACGGCAGGCGCCCGGAAGACCTCGCAACATGAAACCGATCGGGTGATCCACACCCGAACCCGTTATGAGCGCAGCCTGCGCGACCGGTTCCCGGGTCAGAGGTAAGCGTTTGTGAACGGCGAGTAAATCAGTTCGGCCCGAGTTGCTTCTCGACGTCCCGGATGAACGATCGGTCTTCCGGCGAGGTCAGGCTCGAGTAGGACGCGACGACCGTCCCGTCCCGGCCGATCAAGTACTTGTAGAAATTCCATTTCGGCGTCGTTCCCGAAGCGCGCGCCAACTCCTTGAACAGCGGGTTGGCATCTGATCCGCGTACCGAGCTTTTCGAGAACATCGGAAATTTGACGCCGAAGGTGCTTTCGCAGAAATCCGCGATTTCCTTGTTGGAGCCGGTTTCCTGCGCGAAATCATTCGATGGAAAGCCAAGCACGACCAGTCCCCGAGCGCGGTATTTGCCGTCGAGCGCTTCCAGCCCCTTGTATTGCGGCGTGAATCCACAGAAGCTCGCCGTATTGACGACCAGCACCACCTTGCCCGTGTACTGGCATAAGGTCTGGGGTTTTTCGTCCTGGAGCCTTGGGAAGGTGTGCTGCAGGATGGCCGGACACGCAGCCGCGGCATTCGGAGTGTTCTGGACGTCCTGGGCACTGGCGCTGTAGGGGAGAAAACAGGCCGCGGCCGCGACGGCCAATAGAAAAGTCATGGACAGCCGGATGTGGACTCGCATGGCGGTTTTCCTGAGTAAACGCGGCGTGAATCCGCACGGAAAGGGTACGCCTATTCGCTTCTTCGCGCGCTTGTCATGGACGCGCCAACCCCGCCGACTAAAATCCAGCGGCTCAAGAAAGATACTAATGCTGTACCCGGAACTCTTCAGACAACTCGAATCCGTCCGCTGGGACATGGACAAGGATATTCCATGGCAGTCTTTTGATGGTACTCGGCTCTCCGAAGAACAGGCCCAGACCATCAAGATGAATGCCATCACGGAATGGGCGGCCTTGCCTGCCACCGAGATGTTCCTGCGCGACAACCGGCATGACAGCGACTTCTCGGCCTTCATGTCGATCTGGTTCTTCGAGGAGCAAAAGCACTCGCTCGTGCTGATGGAATACCTCAAGCGCTTCAGTCCGCAGCACGCGCCGACCGAGCAGGAACTGCACGACGTGCGGTTCGACTTCGATCCTGCCCCGCCGCTCGAAACCCTGATGCTGCATTTCTGCGGCGAAATCCGGCTCAACCACTGGTATCGCCGCGCGGCCGAGTGGCACACCGAGCCGGTCATCAAGCACATCTACACCACGCTCAGCCAGGACGAGGCACGCCACGGCGGCGCCTACCTGCGCTACATGAAGCGCGCACTCGAAAAGTTCGGCGACGAGGCGCGTTCCGCATTCACGAAGGTCGGCGTGCTCATGGCCAGCGCGCGTCGCACTGCGCAGGCGCTGCATCCGACCAATCTGCACGTCAACAAGGCGTTGTTCCCCAACGACACCATCCAGAGTCGGGTCCCGGACCCGAACTGGCTCGAACATTGGCTGGACAAGCAGATCAAGTTCGACACCGTCTGGGAAAACAAGGTTGGCGATCGCATCCTGCACAACCTGAGCCTGCTGATGAACAGGAGCTTCAAGACCGTGCAAGAGCTGAACCGCTATCGCAAGGAACTGGCGGCTTCGCTCGGGCCCAAGCCCGAATACCAAGGGGCCTGACCGGGCTCGGCCGCCCTCCCGCAAAACCTCAGCGCCGCTCGACGATGAGAGGGGTCAACTGGAGGCCGTTGCGCACCTGTTCGGCGGCATCGCGGGCGGAATCGCGTGACGCGTAGGGGCCGACCTGCAGGCGATGGGTGCCGCGTTCACTGAATACGTTCAGGGATGGCGCCAGGGTCGGCAGTTCGCGTGCGACTTGCTGCTGGAAGCGCATTGCGCCATCGCGCTGGCTGAATGCGCCCAGTTGTACCCAGAACCCGGGCAATGGTGCTGATGCGACGCCATCTGACGCGGGCAGACGCGAAGTGGTTGAAGGCGACGCTGCCGGGGCTTCAAGCGGGGTCATCGGGGCCAGCGTGACGACCTCCATCGCGTCGGTGCGCGGCGTGGCAGCGACCGGTGCCGTCAATGCCGACGGCACTGTGACACTGTCCGTCACCGGCGCGATTTCGGCAGGTGTGGGCGGCGCCGCACGCTGTGCCAACTGTGTCGTTTCCACATTGCCCCGCCGCCATGCACCGGTGCGGATGTCCTCGTTCGTGATGCGCTCGATTTCGACTGGCGCGACGCCGCGCAGCAAGTCGAGCTTGAGTGCAGCCGTGTAGCTCAGGTCGATGATGCGATCCTCGTGGAAAGGCCCGCGATCGTTCACGCGGACGATCACTTCGCGGCCGTTCGCCGGATTGCGCACGCGCACGTAACTCGGCAGCGGCAGGGTCTTGTGCGCCGCCGTCATCGCGTACATGTCGTAGGGCTCTCCGCTGGCAGTCGACTGGCTGTGGAACTTGCGCCCGTACCACGAAGCCAGTCCGGTTTCGCGAAAAGGGCGGTCGTCCGCGATCGGGACGTACGACCGGCCCAGCACGACATAGGGCTTGCTGGTGCCGCCGCTGCTGCGGATCGGTTCGATGCGCGGCTCCGCGTCGGGGACCTGGCTCAGGCCGGCCGGTGGGTTGGCGTCGGCACCGTCGCGTCCGAAGCCGCCGCTTTTCGGGCCACTCGCGCAACCGGCGAGAAAAAGGAGCGTCGCGCCTGCGACCAACGCAAGAGCGCGCTGGATCGGCAGCGGCGTCTCAGCCAAAGACCGCCTTCCACAAGGCCAGCATGGCTTCGCGTTCCGCGACCAAGGAACTCATCGGCACCTGGGTCGGCTCTTCGTTGAGTCGCGCCCGATGCTGCACGCGCCGCAGTTCGCGATAGGCTGCCGCAGCGTTCTGGCCAACGCCTTCGGGAAGCAAGCCGGCAGCTTCCGCACGCAAGAGCAGTGCGATGTTGCCGACATTGGGGACCAATTCCGGATGCGCCTTCGCCGCGGAGAGCACGAGAAACTGCACCGCGAATTCGGCATCGACCATGCCGCCGGCGCTGTGCTTGACGTCGAAGCGGTCGGGCTTCACCGGTCGCGCCGCGCGCACCTTCTCGCGCATTGCGACGATCTCGGCCTTGAGGGCCTCGCGATCGCGCGGCGCCGTGATCACGGCTTCACGGATGCGGTCGAAGCGCTCGCCCAGCAAAGGATCACCGAGCACGAAGCGCGCACGCGTCATGGCCTGGTGTTCCCACGTCCAGGCCGTGTTGCTGCCCCGGCCCAACTGGTATTTCTCGTAGGCCTCGAAGCTTGTCGTGAGAAGCCCCGAATTGCCGTTGGGCCGCAGCGCGGTGTCGATCTCGAACAAGTCGCCCTCGCGCGTCTTCACAGTGAGCCAGTTGATGAGCTTGCGCACATACGCCGCATAGACCTCGCCGGCGCGCTCGTCGTCGTCGTCGTAGACAAAGACGATGTCGAGGTCGCTGCCGTAGCCCAGTTCCTTGCCGCCGAGTTTTCCGTAGCCGATGATCGCGAACTGCGGCTGTTCGCGGTGCGGGTTGCGCACGTGCGGCCAGCACCAGCGTGCCGTGGCGCGCAGCACCGCGTCGGCCAGCGCACTGAGATCGTCGGCGACTTGTTCGACGGTGATTCGGCCGTCGACGTCGCGCGCGAGTGTGCGAAACAGCTCCGCGTGGTGGGCGTGGCGCAGAAGATTGAGCAGTCGCTCCTCGTCGGCCTCGCCGGTGCGGGTGAGCGACTGGTGCCGGGCTTCGAGCTCGCGCTCGAACTCGGCTGCGACGAAGCGGCCGGACAGCATCTCGTCGCTGGCAAGCTCGTCGATCACACCGGGATGCTGCATCAGGTAGCGCGCCGGCCATTTGGCGGAGCCCAGCAGCCGCAGCAAGCGTTCTTGCACCGCGGGCCGCTCGACGAGCAAGGCGATGTAGTTCTCGCGCCGCAGCAGCGGCTCGATCCAGTCGGCCCAGCGCAGCGCGCCGTCGATGTGGTGCCCGATCTTGCCCGGTGCTTCGCTGTCGGGCTCGCGCAGCCACTGGCCGGTGCGGTGCACCAACTGGCGCAGGCGAGCGCGCGTTTCGTCGCGCAAGGCCAGCACGCGCGGGTTGTCGCGCCAGGCCTTGAGGCGTTCGGCGAACGGTGGGGGCAGGCCGTCGATCAGGTCGGCCAGGTCCACGGGCGCCGCGCTTGCCGCGCCGCCATTGCAGCGCGTGCAGGGTGCCTTGCCGCCGAGGAGCTTGTCGAATTCCTGGGCGACGAACTCGCGGTGCGTGTCGAGCTGTGCGAGAAAGGCGCAGCAATCCTCATAACCGAGTGTTTGCGCGATCCATCGAATGTCGTCGTCGTTGACCGGGAGCACGTGCGTCTGCTGATCATCCAGGTACTGGATGCGATGTTCGACGCGCCTCAGGAATTCGTAGGCGGCAGCCAATGCATCGGCAGCTTCCTGCGGCATCAGGTTGGCGCGTGCAAGCCGCTGCAGCGCGTCGAGCGTCGGGCGGGTACGCAACTCGGGGAACTGCCCGCCGCGCACCACCTGCAGCAACTGCACCGTGAATTCGATCTCGCGGATGCCGCCGCGCGACAGCTTCACGTCGTTCGCGCGTTCGGGCCGGCCGGCGCTGCGGCGCGATGCCTGTTCGCGGATCTGGCGGTGCAGCGTGCGCAGCGAGTCGAACACGCTGTAGTCCAGGTAGCGCCGGAAGACAAATGGGAGCACCACGCCCCTGAGCGCCTGGGCGGAGCCGCTGGTCACCACGGACCTCGGGGCGACGACGCGGCTCTTGAGCCAGGCGAAGCGCTCCCATTCGCGGCCTTGCACCTGAAAATATTCCTCGAGCGCGTCGAGCGAGACCACGCTGGGTCCCGAGTTGCCGTTGGGGCGCAGCGCCAGGTCCACGCGGAACACGAACCCGTGCTCGGTGGTGTCGCCCACCAAGGCATAGATGCGCTTCACCGCCCGCGCGAAATACTCCTGGTTCGACAGCTTGCCCCGACCGTCGACGTCACCGACGGTCTCGCCATCCTGGTCGTAGAGGTAGATGAGGTCGATGTCGCTCGATACGTTCAGTTCTCGAGCACCGAGCTTGCCCATGCCGACAATCCAGATCTGAGCGCGCTGGCCGTCGGCCCCGAGGGGTGCGCCGTGGATCACGTCGAGTTCGGCACAGGCCTCGTGGCATGCGACATCGAGCGCGAATTCGGCGAGCTCGGTCACGGCAGTGGTCACGACGGCGAGCGGCGCTTGCGCGTCGCAATCGAGCGTGACAAGCCGTTCCATCACCAGTTGGCGCACGGTGCGCAGTGCGTCGGCGGCATTGTCCCCGCGACGGCGAAGGGATTCATACGCCTCGGCCATGTGCGCGAGAACGGGCGCGCCAGGGGGCAGCAGCGAAAGCTCGCCCGCATAGCGCCGCCGCAGGCGCTGCACGAAGCGCGAATAGCCCGACAGCGGCGTTGTCGATCCGGATGCTTGCGGCGAACTCTGCGACACGGAGTTGGGGTCGTTGGAACCCGGTTGGGAGCTGGCAGTCATAATTCCCGACACAGCGCGATCCTCAATGAACGACACGACGTCTTCCCCTTCACGTCTGCTCAAGATCACCGCTGTGACGGCGCGCTGGTTGCTGGCATTGCTTTTCGGTGCATGGCTCCTGCTGGTGCTCTCCGTCGTTGTCCTACACGTCTGGATTGTGCCGCGAATCGGCGACTATCGTGGTGCGCTCGAGGCGCAGGCCAGCCGGACCATCGGGGTGCCCGTGCGCATCGGTTCGGTTTCGGCGCAGCCCGGCGGCTTGTTCCCCACCATCGAACTCCGTGATGTCGTGCTTCAGGACGCCAGCGAGCAGGAGGCGCTGCGGCTCATGCGCGTGGTGGCCAGCGTGTCGCCGCGCTCGCTCTGGAACCTCAGTTTCGAGCAGCTCTACATCGAGCAACCGGAGGTGGATGTGCGGCGCGATGCCTCCGGCGAGCTGCACATCGCGGGGATCCACATGTCGACCGAGACCAGTGGCAAAGGCGACGGAGCCGACTGGTTCTTCGCGCAGCGCGAACTCGTCGTCCAGGGCGGGACGGTCCGCTGGATCGACGATGGCCGCAAGATGGAGCCGCTGCGCCTCACCGATGTGCAGTTCGTGGCTCGCAACAGCGGCCGACGTCATGCCATGCGACTTGACGCCACGCCGCCTGCCGGTTGGGGCGAGCGGATCACGCTGATCGGCGATTTCCGCCAGCCGTTGCTGTCGGTTCGCAGCGGCAACTGGAAGACCTGGGACGGCCAGATCTTCGCGAACCTTCCCTACATCGATGTCAAGCGCCTTGGCCGTTACGTGGACCTCGACGCGCGGATCCGCGAAGGCAGCGGTGGATTGCGCCTGTGGGCTGACTTCACCGACGGCAGGCTCACCGGAGCCGTCGCCGATCTGGCGCTGGCGAAGGTCGACGCCTCGCTGGCCAAGGATCTCCAGCCGCTGATCCTTCGCGGCGTTACGGGACGCATGGAGGGGCGGCTGAACGACGAGACCTTCGAGTTCTCTACCACCAATCTGCAGTTCGACACGGCCGATGGCAAGCGTTGGCCGGGGGGCAACATCTGGCTGCAGCTCACGCCCGCGAAAGACCGTGCCGCCGAGCGCGGCGCGTTCCGTGCCGACCGGCTCGACCTTGGCGCGCTGGCGTTGATCGCCGATCGCCTGCCGCTCGGCGATGCCACGCGCAAGCTCATTGGCGAGTATGGTCTGAGCGGCCTGGTCGAACGCGTCGATGCGAACTGGCAGGGCCCGCCCGACGCGCCCGGCAAATACCAGCTGCGTGGCCGCGTGAGCGACTTCAGCATTTCGTCGCAGCCGGGCGAACCCGTTGAAGCGTCGCCGTCTCACGAAGGAACTCGCGCCGCGGCAACGGCAGCAGCAGCGGCGGAGCCGCCACCCGTTCCCGTGGGTACTCCCGGCGTGCGCGGCGCCACGGTCGAGTTCGATGCCAGCCAGGCCGGCGGCAGCGCCACGGCCTCGATCACGAAGGGCGCGCTCGACTTTCCGGGCGTTTTCGAAGAGCCCGTGGTCCCGATCGACCAGCTCTCGATGCAGGCGCAGTGGAAGGTTGACGGAGAGGCGGTGCAGGTTCAGGTCTCGAACCTGCGCTTCGCCAATGTCGACGCGGAGGGCGAGGCGCAGGCCAGTTGGCGCACCAGCGATCCGGCGGTGTCGCGCAGCGGTGCGCGCTATCCGGGTGTTCTGGACCTGCAGGGCAAGCTCACCCGCGCCGACGGCACGCGGGTCTACCGCTATCTGCCGCTGCACATACCCAAGCAAACGCGCGACTATGTGCGCGACGCGGTGACGAAGGGCACGGCCAGCTCCGTCGATTTCAAGGTCCGGGGCGATCTGCACGACATGCCCTTCATGGACCCGAAGCAGGGCGACTTCCGCATTGCAGCGCGGGTCGCCGACGTCACCTACGCGTACGTGCCCTCCGCGCCCAATACGCCCAAGTCCTGGCCTGCGCTGAACGGCCTCTCCGGCGAACTTGTCTTCGAGCGGGCCGGCATGCTGGTGCGCAATGCGCGGGGCCGCATCGTCGGCGCGCCCGGCGTCGAGGTGACGAAGGCCGAGGCGCAGATCGCCGACATGTCGAGCCACGCGGCGCTGCTCAAGGTCGACGCCCAGGCCAAGGGCCCGCTCGCCGAGGTGTTGCGGGTCGGCGCACCGCTCGCCGGAGAGGCCGAGAAGACGCTCGCCGACATGCGCGCGACCGGCAACGCGGACTACAAGCTTCGGCTCGAACTTCCGCTCTCGGCCATGGAGAAGTCGAAGGTGCAGGCCAGCATTGCGCTCACCGACAACGATCTGCAACTCGCTCCCACGGCGCCCGCCCTCGCCCAGGCGCGTGGCACGGTGAACTTCACCGAGACCGGCTTTTCGCTGGCGGGCATCCAGGCCAGTGCGTTGGGAGGCGCGGTGCGCATCGAAGGCACCGGCCGATTCGGCAGCACCAACCAGGACCTGACCATTCGCGTGCAAGGGAACGCGACCGCCGAAGGACTGCGCGCGGCGCGCGAGGTCGACTGGCTCGCGCGGCTGGCACGAAGCACGACGGGCGGCACCGCCTATGCCGCCACTTTCTCGGTGCGCGACGGCGTTCCGGAATTTCTGCTCACCAGCAGCCTGCAAGGACTGGGGCTTCAAATGCCGCCGCCGCTGACCAAGGCAGCCGAGGAGTCGATGCCCTTGCGTATCGAGAAGAAAGTCGTGCTGCGCGAATCCCGGTCCACGCCGGTGGTCAACGATCAGATTTCGGTCGAGCTGGGTCGCGCCGTGTCGGCAACGTACGTGCGCGACATTTCGGGCAGCAATGCAAAGGTACTGCGCGGCGGCATCGGCGTCGGGCTGGCGACGGGCGAATCCGCGGCACCGCCGGATCGCGGCGTGTTCGCGAACCTGCGATTCGATCGGCTCGATATCGCCGCCTGGCAGGCGCTCTTCGGCGACACCACCGGCAAGGCGCCCGAAGCGACCGGCGCCACCGACAGCGCCGACGATGCACTCTCCTTCCTGCCCACGCTCATTGCGCTGCGGGCGCGGGAACTCGCCCTGGGCGGCAGGACGCTGCACGACGTCGTGCTGGGCGGCACGCGCGAGGGCCCCCTCTGGCGCGCCAACATCGACGCCACCGAACTCAGCGGTTATGCCGAATACCGCCATACGCAGGCCGGGCGACTGTATGCGCGGTTGGCACGGCTCAAGATCGCGCGCAGCGAAGCCACCGCTGTCGAATCCCTGCTCGACGAACAACCCAGCACGCTGCCTGCGCTCGACATCATCGTCGACGACTTCGAACTCTTCGGACATCAGCTCGGGCGGGCGGAGATTGATGCGGTCAATCGCGGCGGCGTCGGACGCGAATGGCGGCTCAACCGTCTGGCGCTCATCAATCCGGATGCCACCTTCACGGCGCAAGGCGCATGGGCCGCGCCGCCGGGCAGCGGTGCCGCAGCCGGCCGCGATCAGCGCCGCACCAGCATGGATTTCAAGCTCGAGATCGCCGACGCGGGCAACCTTCTCACGCGCTTCGGAATGAAGGACGTGGTGCGGCGCGGGCGTGGCCGGCTCGAAGGCGCCGTGCAGTGGACCGGCTCTCCGTTCTCGATCGACTACCCCAGCCTTGGCGGGCAGTTGCAGATCAACGTCGAATCAGGGCAGTTCCTCAAGGCCGATCCCGGCATCGCCAAGCTGCTGGGCGTACTCAGCCTCCAGGCCTTGCCACGGCGGCTGACCCTCGACTTCCGCGATGTTTTCAGCGAAGGTTTCGCATTCGACTTCCTGCGTGGCGACGTCACGTTTGACCAGGGGGTGGCGACGACGAACAACCTGCAGATGAAGGGCGTCAATGCCGCCGTGCTGATGGACGGTTCGGCCGACCTTGCCCGCGAAACGCAGAGCATCCGCGTGGTCGTCGTGCCCGAGATCAACGCGGGCACGGCCGCCCTGGTGGCGACGGCGATCAATCCCGCCATCGGCCTCGGCACCTTCCTCGCGCAGATGGTGCTGAGCAGGCCGCTGGTTGCGGCGGCCACGCAGGAGTTCAAGATTGACGGCACCTGGACCGATCCCAAAATCACCAAGGTGCCCCGCCGGCTGTTGCCGGAGGCCCAAAGCGCGCCGGTGGCGCCCGCCCCGCGCTAGTACGAGCACAAGGAGAGATCCGCCATGAAAGTCGCTGCAATCCAGATGGTGTCGGCCATCGCCCGCGAGGCCAACCTGGCGCGCGCCCACGCGCTGCTGGCCGAAGCCGCGGAGGGAGGCGCCGAACTCGCCGTGCTGCCCGAGTATTTCTGCATGATGGGCGCGCGCGATACCGACAAGCTCGGGCTGCGCGAAACCGCCGGCGCGGGTTCCGTGCAGAGTTTTCTCGCGGATGCCGCACGGGAATTCGGCTTGTGGATCGTCGGCGGCACCCTGCCGCTCGAAACCGACGACGACAACCATGTGTTCAACAGCTCGCTGGTCTACGCGCCCGACGGCGTATGCGTCGCGCGCTACGACAAGATCCATCTCTTCTTCTTCGACAACGGCCGCGAACGCTACGACGAACGCCGCGTGATCGCGCCCGGCAGCGAGCCCGTGATTTTCGATCTGCCCTCGCGGGACGGCCATCTGTGGCGCATCGGCATGAGCGTGTGCTACGACCTGCGCTTTCCCGAGCTCTATCGGGCGCTGGCCCGGGAGGGTGCCGAACTGTTGCTCGTGCCCAGCGCGTTCACGCACACCACTGGCGCCGCGCACTGGGAGGTGCTGCTGCGTGCGCGTGCCATCGAAAACCTCGCCTGGGTGGTTGCGCCCGCGCAGGGCGGCAAGCACGAGAACGGCCGGCGGACGTGGGGCCAGTCGATGGTGGTCGACCCCTGGGGCACCGTCGTCGCGCAACAGGCCAATGACGAGGCCGTGGTTCTGTTCGACATCGACGCGCTGCAGGTCGAGCGTGCGCGCACGCAGCTGCCGGCGTTGTCTCATCGCGTGATCTGAAGACGGTGTCCTCGCCCACGCTGCCTGTCGCACGCGTCCTTCGTCCCGCCTTCGCGCGGCTGCGCTTCCTGCGCTCCGTATGGCGGCGCTGGTTCCTCTGGGTGCTGTTGGCCATCCTCGTTCTTGCATTGCTCGTCACCGTCGTCTGGCTGGCCGGCCGGCACGAGGTCGAGCAGGCGCAGACGGTGCTGGACCGTGACACGGCCGATGCGGTGGCCGACTTGCGCGTCGGCCTGCAGCGCAACGCGCAGACCTTGCGCGCTTCGCTCGCGGACGGCGTGAATCGCGATCAGTGGGACCTCCGCGCCGGGAGCCTGCTGCGCGAGCACCGCGAATGGCTGCGGCTCGAGTGGCGCGACGCCGCATTGCGGCCGCAGGCCGCGGTCGATACGCCTTATCGCAGGCGCATCTTCGACGACGTCGACCGGGGCCAGGCACACCCCGATGTGGATCTCGCTTGCGCGACGGCACGCAAGCTGGGGGCGGTCGCGTACTCACCCAGCCACTATGTCCCGGTCACTCAGGGCAACGGGCTGGAGGTCATGGAAATGTGCCTGCCGGTCGAGGGCGGCGGCTATCTCGTGGCTTCCTATTCGCTGAGGGACATGCTGACCGAACTGGTTGCCCCGACGCTGAGCCGCGGGCAGGAAGTCGCCTTCACCGAGGTCGACGGCACGCGGCTGGTGGCGATCGGCGTGCAGCGCCGCGTCGGCACACGCGTCTTCACTTCGCAGCAGCTGATCGATCTTCCGGGTGCGCCCCTGATGCTGCGCGTCGACGGCTGGCGGGCCGTTCCGGATCTCTTCCCGAACATGCTGACGGCGCTTGTCACGGCGATTTCGATCGCGCTCGTGTCCGTGCTGGTGCTGCTGGCGCGCGATACGCGTCGGCGCCTGCGTGCCGAGCACGATCTGGCCGATGCGCTCGCATTCCGCAAGGCCATGGAAGACTCGGTCATCACGGGCCTTCGGGCGCGCGACCTCCAGGGCCGCATCACCTATGTGAACCCGGCCTTCTGCGAGATGGTGGGCTTCAGCGTCGAGGAGCTCACCGCCAGCGGCGGCGACGAGGCGCCCTACTGGCCGACCGAACTCGCGCACGAATACCAGCGCCGGCAGGCCGTACGCATGGCCGGCGGCGTGCCCCCGCGCGAAGGGTTCGAATCGGTTTTCATGCGCAAGGACGGCAGCCGCTTTCCGGTGCTGATCTTCGAGGCGCCGCTGATCAACGCGCATGGCTCGCAGACGGGCTGGATGAGCGCCTTCATCGACATCAGCGAGCAGCGCCGCATCGAGGAGCTGTCGCGCGCGAGCCAGGAGCGGCTCCAGGCCAGCGCGCGTCTCGCGACCGTCGGCGAAATGGCGTCGCTCCTGAGCCATGAACTCACGCAACCGCTGGCCGCCATCGCGAGTTATGCGAGCGGCTCGCTCAATCTGCTGCATGCCGACGATGAATCGTCGCTGCAGAGCCACCGTGACGAGGTCGCCATGGCGGTGCGCCGCATCGCCGAGCAGGCCGACAGGGCGGGCCAGGTGATTCGCAGCGTGCATGACTTCGTGCGGCGGCGCGATCGCACGCGAGAGGCGGTCGCGCCGCATGCCCTGATCGACGCGGTGCTTCCGCTCGTGCTCCTGCAGGCGCGCAAACTGGGCGTGCAGGTCGAAGTCGTTCTCGACGACCACCTCTCCTCGGTGTATTGCGACCGCACGCTGGTCGAGCAGGTTCTGCTCAACCTGGCGCGCAACGGCATGCAGGCCATGGACATGCCGGGGCTGGGCGATCGTGTGCTGCGCCTCAAGGTCGTTCGCGCGGGCGCCGTGGGCCGCGGCCCCGAGACCGTCTCGGCCGCGGACGCACGCCGCTGGCTCGAGTTCTCCGTATCGGACGTCGGCTCGGGCATCAGCGACGATGTGGCCGCTCGCCTGTTCACTCCTTTCTTCACCACGCGATCCGACGGCATGGGCCTGGGCCTCAGCCTGTGTCGCACGGTTGTCGAGCAGCACGGCGGCGTGCTGATGTTCGAGCCGCAGCACCCGCGCGGCACTGTCTTTCGCTTTACCCTGCCGGCTGCCTGAAGGCTCGCTGATTGATCGCCATGCAACCCCTGATCGATGCCCTGATTTTTATCGTCGACGACGATGCGAGCGTTCGCGAGGCGCTGGCCTGGTTGCTGCGTTCGCGACGTCTTTCGAGCGAGAGCTTCGCGAACGCCGAAGCCTTCGAAGCGCGGCTGGCCGACGAACCGCTGAGCGATCGTCCGCATTGCCTGTTGCTCGACGTGCGCATGCCCGGCACCAGCGGCCTCGTGTTGTTCGACCGACTGGTGGAGCGCGGTCTCCTGGACGCGATGCCGGTGATCTTCCTGACCGGCCATGCCGACGTGCCGACGGCTGTCGACGCGGTCAAGCGCGGCGCCTTCGACTTCTGCGAGAAGCCCTTTTCCGACAATGCGTTGGTCGACCGGATCGAGCAGGCGCTCGGCGCCTCGTTGCGCGCCATCGAGGCGGAGCGTGCGCGTCAGGTGTTGAAGCGGCGCATCGGTGAACTGACCGATCGCGAGCGCGACGTGATGCGCTGCGTGATCGAGGGCTTGCCCAACAAGCTGATCGCGGACCAGCTATCGATCAGCGTGCGCACGGTGGAGGTCCATCGTGCGCGCGTGTTCGAAAAGATGGAAGTCAAGTCAGCCGTAGAGTTGGCCAACCTCCTGCGCGGCGTCTGATTGTTGCTCGCCCCCAGGTTGGCTCACTTCGTGGAGCCGCCTCGAGTCGCTGCCTGAGGCAGCGGCTCTTCGGGCCGTCCAAGCCTGCGCAGGCAGGCTTGGAGCCGCAGCCCTCAGCCCCCTGCCGGGGGCAACACCGGCGGCCCAGCGAAGCCGGTTCCGCGGTGTTTCACGAAGGGGCCTGGCTTTGCCGGCCGGGCTCCGATGCCGTGTCTGTTTGGGGTGAGGCTAGCCTTGCGCTCGTTCGCCGACGTAGATTTCCACGCGGCGGTTCTGCGCGCGCCCCGCGGGTGTGCTGTTGTCGGCGATCGGTTCGCGGGAGCCGCGGCCGTCGATCTTGAAGGCGGTCGGCGACACGCCGCGTGCGATCAGGTAGTCGCGCGTGGCCGCGGCACGCTGGATCGACAGCGGGTCGTTGATGGCGTCGGTGCCGGTGCTGTCGGTGTGGCCGACGATGCGGACCTCGGCGTTGGGGTTGTTGCGCAGTCCGGAAGCGAACTGATCGAGGATCGGCGAGAAGTTGGGCTTGATCACCGAACGGCCGACGTCGAAGGAAACGTCGCTCGGGATCGCGAGCTTCAGCTCGTTGTTCGGCGTCTGGGTCACGGCGACACCGGTGCCCTTGGTCGCGGCTTCCATCTGGCGCTTCTGGTTTTCCATGCGCTGCGACCACAGGTAGCCGCCCGCCGCACCCGCCAGGGCGCCGATGGCCGCACCAGTGCCAGCGCTGTGGCCGGTGGCGGATCCGATCGCTGCGCCGGCGACCGCACCGACACCGGCGCCGATGCCGGTGCCCTTCTGCGTTGCGGTCATGTCGGCACAGCCCGAAAGTACATATGCCGCGGCACAGGTTGCGAGTACGAGTTTTTTCATTGAAGCCCTTTCGGTGGTGAAAACTGACCGCGCCGATTATCCAGAGCGCTCGACGTTTCGAGCCGTGGCGGCGGTTTCAGCATGTAACGCCTGGCGGCCATGCCGCTCCCTGGAAAGGCTTGCCGGATATGGCAAGCGTGCTATTGAAAGCGTAGCGCGCAGGCTCTCTGCCTCAATCGCGCTGCGAAGGCTTGTCGGACGTGGGCGTGTCCTCGGCGTCGGCATCGTCGTCGTGCAACTCGCCACGCTTGCGGCCCGAGAACATGGTCCACCAGATGATCAGGATGAACACGACTCCCGCGCCCAGGGCTTCAAGCAAAATCAGACCCATGAAAAAAGGACTCCAGTGGCTGGTTGGGCTCGCGATCGTAGCAACGCTCGCCGGCTGTTCCACCAGCACGAGGCAGCCCGAGCTCCCTCTCACAGCGCCGAGTGTGAACGCGCCGCCACGCGATCTCGGCCCGTTGACCGGTTCGCTCGCGCATCCGAAGAGCCGCTGGGTGCCCGTCGCGTGGTCGGATCTGCCGGGGTTCAACGACGACGCGCTGCATGAAGGCTGGGTCGCGATGATCTCGAACTGCGCACGCCCCAACGCAGCCTTCGCGCCGCTTTGCCGCGAGGTGCGGGAGTTGTCCCTTGCGGAGACCGACGAGCAGCGCGCATGGATGATGCAGCGACTGCAGCCGTATCGGGTCGAATCGCCGACCGGCCCCACCGACGGCAAGCTCACCAGCTACTACGAGCCGGTGTTCGAAGCGACACGCCGTCCCACCGCGACGAACACCGTGCCGCTTTATCAGGCGCCGGCCGGCCTTGTGCCGAAGCGACCGTGGTACACGCGGCAGGAAATCGATACGCTGCCACAGGCGCAGGCGGCGCTGCGGGGCCGCGAGATCGCATGGCTCGCCGATCCGATCGACGTGCTCATGTTGCACATCCAGGGTTCGGGGCGATTGCGCATGACCGAGGCCGACGGCTCGCAGCACGTGATCCGTGTCGCCTTCGCGGCCACCAACGAGCAGCCTTATCGGAGCGTGCAGCAATGGCTGATCAGCCAGGGTGTGCCGAAGGTGAGCTTGTGGCCCGACGACGTCAAGCAGTGGGTGGCGCAAAACCCGCAGCGTCTGTCGCAATTGCTGTGGAGCAATCCGCGCTATGTCTTCTTCCGGGAGGAGTCGATGAGCGAGGTCGACGCATCCTCCGGTCCCGTAGGTGCGCAGGGCGTGCCGCTTACGGCGGGTCGCTCGATCGCGGTCGACCGCGACAGCATTCCCTACGGCACGCCGGTATGGCTCGCTTCACCGGGCCCCGCGATGCCGCTGGCCAAGCTGGTGGTCGCGCAGGACACGGGCAGTGCGATCGTGGGTGCGGTGAGGGCCGACTATTTCGCCGGCACAGGCGCGGAGGCCGGACGCATCGCCGCAAAAATGAATCAATCCCTTCGCCTGTGGGCTCTCTGGCCGAAATAGGGCTCGCCCCCAGGTTGGCTCACTTCGTGTAGCCGCCCACCCCCTGCCGGGGGCAACACCAGCGGGCCGGCAAAGCCGGTTCCGCGGTGTTTCTGGAAGGCGTTGCGGAGAACGGGCGTGTTCAGAGGCCGATGACGCCGCCGTCGTCCTTGGTAATCATCACTGTCGCCGAACGGGGGCGTGCTGTTGCGCCGCCGGGGCCGTAGGCTGCAACGCCTGCGCCGTTGCCTGGCCAGTGGCTTTCGTACTTGCCTGGGTCCGCGATGTTCGCGGCGGCTGTGTTCTCGCCCGGGTGCTGGATGTTGATGAAGAGCGTCTTGCCGTCGGGTGATTCGGCCAGGCCGGTGACTTCGGCGCCGAGTGGTGCGGTGAGGAAGCGCTTGAAGATGGTGTCGTTCATCTTCTTGCCGGCATAGGTGCCTACGGTCACGGGGCCTGTGCCCGCGGCCCCGGGCTTGCCGTTGGCTTGGTTGACGACGTCGATCTTGCCGCCATCACCGTATTCGCCCGGAATCGCCGCCAGCAGCATGCAGTTGGTGACGTCGGTGTAGGCGTTGTCGTCGGTCTCGATCCAGAGGATGCCGCTCGCGTGCGAGAACCAGCAGCCGTCGGGCTTGGACAGGTCGTTGAATTCCGACAGCCCGGACAGGTTCACGTTCTTCTGGTAGTTGACGTCGTCGAGGCCGGCATCGGCCTTCGCCTGGCTGCCGAACAGGAAGATGTCCCAGTCGAAGGTGGTGGCCGATGCGTCGCTGCCGGTTTCGCGGATGCGCATCACCTGGCCGTTGACGTTGCCCTTCGAGGTCGAGGCCGTGGCGTTCTGCGTGGAGACGCCCTTGTTGTCGAGCCAGTAGCGCGGGAAGGCCGGATCCACGTCGGGGTTGGGCACGTTGTTGCTGCTCGTCGTGCCGACCGCGCCGCGGTCCGGGTTCTCGGTCATGGTGATGTAGATCTCGCCGTTCTTCGGATTCACGGCGGTCCACTCGGGGCGGTCGCACTTGGTGGCGCCAGCGGCGTCGGCGGCGAGGCGCGCGTTGACCAGCACGTCGGCGAGGTCGGCGAAGGCGTACGCGGCGTTGCCGGAAATGGCCGTGTTGCTCAGGTCCAGCTTGAGCCAGGTGCCCGTGCCGTCCGCATTGAACTTCGCCGCATAGAGTGTGCCGTCGTCGAGGTACTTGCTGCCCGTGGCGAGGCGGTCGACCGGGTTTGCGTCGGCCGCGCTCCACACGGCATTGGACAGGTACTTGTAGACATACTCGCTGCGCGAGTCGTCGCCCATGTAGAAAGCCAGCGGCTTGCCGACGACCGGGTTGCTGGGCCACGCGCCTTCGTGAGCGAAGCGTCCGAGCGCGGTGTGCTTGACCGGCTTCGAGTTCGGATCGTAGGGGTCGATCTCGACCACCCAGCCGAAGGTGTTGGCCGTGTTGCGGAAATCATCTGTGCCGTCGGTGGAGGCGCCGAGGCTGCTCGCGTCCCAGCGCGCGTACTCGGTGTTCGTGCCGTCGATTGGCGCGACGGTGGCCCAGCGCTGGCCGCCGCCTGCGCCTTGTGCAAGGCCGATGCGCTTGAAGGCGGCCAGTTCCTTGGCACTGCGCTTGGCGTCGTCCGTCGCGCCGCGGCGGAAGAAGCCGGCGAAATTTTCTTCGCAGGTCAGGTAGGTGCCCCACGGCGTATAGCCGGATGCGCAGTTGCCGATCATGCCGCGCGTGTCCGTGCCGGCGGGTGAGTATGTGGTCTTCAGCAGGGCCGAACCGCTCGCCGGGCCGCCGAAGGCCATCGGCGTGCGCGGCGTGATGCGGCGGTTGAAGGTCGAACCCTTGACCACCGCGAACTTGCCGTTCGACCGCGCGATCTCGACCACGGAGGCGCCGTGCGCTTCCACTTCCTTGAGCGCCTCCGCTTCGGGGCGCGGTCCGGCGCTCGAGCCGGCGTTGGTCTGCCCGCTCGGATGCATGAAGACCACGGTGCCGTTGATGGCCTCGTGGTTGATCGCCATCAGTGCGCGGTCGTTGGCGGTGAGGGACGGCTTGCCGTCGGCGCCGAGACCGAAGTAGTGCATGCCATCGTGTTGGTCACCGCTGCGGCGGTTGAAGGTGTCGTCGCTGCCGTCGTTCTTGTAGTCGGAGACGGCAGGGTCGATCGAATCGCCGGTCGCGTAGAGCACGGTGGCGGTGTAGCCGGCGGGCACGGTGATGCGATCCGCGAGGTCCTTGCCCACTGCCGAGAAGCCGAGCTTGGGCTCGGCCGCGGGGGCTGGTGCGGGTGCCGGCGCCGGTGCCGGGGAAGGCGAGGGCGCGGGCGCGGGCGGGAAGACAGCGCCGTTGCTGCCTCCGCCGCAGGCGCTCAACGCCAGCGGGCCCAGGGTGGCCGCAGTCAGCGCGCCAACGCCGCCGCGCAGCAAGTGGCGGCGGTGCATGCGCGTGGCAATGACCTCGTGAAGGCTGGCATTCGAACTCGGGTTGTTGTCGAGGTCGTCGGGGTCAATGGAATCGACCGGCGCGGGGGGTGCGGAGAGATGTTTCATCGTATGGTTTGGCTGACGGGAGCCTGACCATATCGATGCAATATGAAACTTCTGTTTCCCTGCGATTCCGTGCGGATATACCGGTTGCAGTCGACCGAAAATCCGCTATTGATTAATTCTTTGGTGTTCTTTTTGTGACAGGGCTTTCGCGGCTTGCTAGTGGATTCCGGTAGGGGGACAGGACGCGATGATGATGCTCAACTTGGCGAGGCAGTTGCGTCAGCTGCTGGATGTCCCGATTCGCCCGGCACGGGTCCGATTGAAGCGCAAGCAGTTCTTCACGCCTGAAGGGTTTTGTGACTACTTTGGCGTGTTCGAAAGTTTCGACGCCGCGCGTGCCTGGCTGCCGCACAGTCTGGAATTTGATCATCCGGCCTTGGCCCAAGGCTACGACGAGCACACCCGACACGTGTTTGCCTACGACTACCCCATGATGTGGTGGCTGCAGCAGGCCTTCTGGGGTGGCGCCTCGACGGTGCTGGACATCGGCGGCTCCTTTGGCGTGCACTACTACGCGTACAGGCGCTACCTCCAGATGCCGGACGACTTGATTTGGCAGGTGGTGGAGGTGCCGGCGATGGTGGCCGTCGGCAGGGAGTTTGCCGCCCTGCACGAAGCCATGGCGCTTCGCTTCACGGTCGATTTCAAGGAGGCCGGAAGGTACGCCAGCATCTGGCTTTCCGCTGGCGCCCTTCAATACATCGACGAAGGTCGAATCGATCGCTTGCTTCAAATGTCAGGGGCGCGACCCCCTCATATCCTCATCAACAAGCTTCCAATCTACGATGGAAGCGCCTTCGTGACGGCCCAGAACATCGGCCACGGCTGCTACGCGCCCGTACAGGTTTTCAGCCGCAAGAGTTTCGTCAGTGAGATCGAGGCACTTGGATACATGCTGATCGAAGAATGGAAGGTGCACGAGCGGTCCTTGCTGATTCCGGGTCATCCGGAACTCTTCATTCAAGCTTTTTCCGGGTTTTATTTTTCTCGCCCAGACTCGACGCTCGAAGCGCCGCTCGACAGTCCGTCAAGATGCTGCATCGAGCCTGCCCTGCCCGCCGCTCCACTCGTTGGGCGCGTGCACCGCGCGTGGTCGAGAGTTCGGCGCTCGCGTGCGTCTAGGGCAGCGGCAACGCCGTCTTGTATCTCACTTGCTTGAGTGCAAAGCTGGAGCGAATCTTTTCGATGCCGCTGATCGGCGTGAGTTGTTCGAGGATGAATTTCTCCAGCGCCGCGATGTCGGCCACCGCGACGCGGATCAGGTAGTCGCTGTCGCCTGTCATCAGGTAGCACTCCATGACCTCGTCGTGCTCCGCGATGCGCTGCTCGAAGTCGGCCAGCGATTGCTTGCTTTGCGTCTTCAGGCTGATCGAGATGAACACGTTGAGACCGAGCCCGAGCGCGCTCGCGTTGACCAGCGCCACGTAGCGCCGAATGACGCCGGCCATCTCGAGCGCCTTCACGCGCGCGAGGCAGGGCGACGGCGAAAGATGCACGCGGCGCGCGAGTTCCACGTTGGAAAGCGCGCCGTCGCGCTGGAGCTCGTCCAGGATGCGAAGGTCGATCGCGTCGAGTTGCATGAAATGCTTCAATCGGAATGAAGCGCGGCATTTTATGCTGCGAGATTGCGAGCAACGTTGTAGAAACGGCATCTCATGTCGACAATCGCTGCCTAAAGTGCGGCTCATGAACGCCCCGATCTCTCCTGACCAGTTGCGCGCGCTGCTCGACATGTCCTTGCATGACCCAGACCCCGTCGAAACCGCCGAATGGCGCGAAGCCTTCGTCGCGCTGGCGGAGACGCATGGCCCCGAGCGGGCGCGCTGGATGCTCGACGAACTCGCGCGCATGGCCCGTGCCCAGCGCATCGGATGGCAGCCGGAGTTGTCCACGCCGTATGTCAACACCATCGCTGTCGAGGCGCAGCCCGCCTTTCCTGGCGATCTCGCGATCGAAGAGCGGCTTGCTTCGCTGATGCGCTGGAATGCGCTCGCGATGGTGGTGCGCGCCAATCAGGCCTATGGCGAACTCGGCGGCCATATCGCGAGTTACGCCAGCGCGGCGGACCTGTTCGAAACGGGGTTCAACCACTTCTTCCACGCCCGCACGCCATCGCATCGCGGCGACCTCGTGTTCTTCCAGCCGCACAGCGCGCCCGGCGTGTATGCCCGCGCTTACCTCGAAGGCCGCCTCGGCGAAGAGGACCTGATGCACTACCGCCAGGAACTGACGGCGCCGGCCTTCGTCGACGGCAAGGGCGCGCGTGGCCTGAGCAGCTACCCGCACCCGTACCTGATGCCGGACTTCTGGCAGTTCCCGACCGGCTCGATGGGCATCGGCCCCATCAGCTCGATCTACCACGCGCGGTTCATGCGCTACCTCACGCACCGCAATCTGCTTGACTGCGAGGGCCGCAAGGTGTGGGGCGTGTTCGGCGACGGCGAGATGGACGAGCCCGAATCCATGAGCGCGCTGACGCTCGCGGCGCGCGAGAAGCTCGACAACCTTGTGTGGGTCGTCAACTGCAATCTGCAGCGGCTCGATGGGCCGGTACGCGGCAACGGCCGCATCATCGACGAGCTCGAAAAGCTCTTCGCCGGCGCCGGCTGGAACGTGATCAAGCTCGTCTGGGGCAGCGATTGGGACGGCCTCTTCGCGCGAGACGTCAACGGCGCGCTGGTGCGCGCCTTTGCCAACACCGTCGACGGCCAGATGCAGACATTTGCCGCCAAGGATGGCCGCTACAACCGCGACACCTTCTTCGGCCAGGACGAGGAACTCGCGCGTCTCGCGCAAGGCATGACCGACGAGCAGATCGATCGCCTGAAGCGCGGCGGCCATGACCTCGTGAAGATCCACGCCGCCTATGCGGCCGCCGCGGTGCACGCCGGCCAGCCCACCGTGATCCTTGCCCACACCAAGAAAGGCTACGGCATGGGCACCGCCGGCCAGGGCAAGATGACCACGCACTCGCAGAAGAAGCTGGACGACACCGACCTCATCGAGTTTCGCAACCGCTTCAACCTGCCGCTCACGGACGAGCAGGCGACCACCGCTGCTTTCTACAAGCCGGCTGAAGACAGCCCCGAGATGCACTACCTGCTCGGCCGTCGCGCCGCGCTCGGCGGCAGCATGCCGCGCCGGGAGACCGCGTGCGATGCCGTGCCCAAGCCCGATATCGCGGCCTATGCGCAATTCGCCGTCGCCGCGTCCGGCAAGGAGATGAGCACCACCATGGCCTTCGTGCGGATGCTGGGCAACCTCATGAAGGACAAGGCGCTCGGTCCGCGCGTGGTGCCGATCGTCGCCGACGAGGCACGCACCTTCGGCATGGCGAATCTCTTCAAGCAGGTGGGCATTTATTCGAGCGTGGGCCAACGCTACGCGCCGGAAGACATTGGCTCGGTGCTTTCCTACCGCGAGGCCACCGATGGCCAGATTCTCGAGGAGGGCATCAGCGAGGCCGGCGCCATCGCGAGCTGGACGGCCGCGGCGACCAGCTACAGCGTGCACGGGCTGGCGATGCTGCCCTTCTACATCTATTACTCGATGTTCGGCTTCCAGCGCGTGGGCGATCAGATCTGGGCGGCGGCCGACCAGCGTCCGCGCGGCTTCCTGCTGGGCGCCACATCGGGGCGCACCACATTGGGTGGCGAAGGATTGCAGCACCAGGATGGATCGAGCCATCTGATCGCCGCGACCATTCCGAACTGCAAGGCCTACGACCCCGCCTTTGCCGGCGAGATGGCCGTCATCGTCGACGCAGGCATCCGGGAGATGATGGTCGAGCAGAAGGACGCGTTCTATTACGTCACGCTGATGAACGAGAACTACGCGCAGCCCGATCTTCCGGCGGGCGTCGAGAGCGATGTGCTGCGCGGTTGCTATCGCTTCAGCGCCTGGAAGGGCGGAAAGGGCGGGAAGGGCGCGCAGGCGGTCACCCTGCTCGGCTCCGGCGCCATCCTCACGGAAGTCATCAAGGCTGCCGAACTCCTGGCCGGCGAAGGCATCGCGGTGGATGTCTTCAGCATCACGAGCTGGAGTGAACTTGCGCGCGACGGCCGCGCCTGCGAAGAGCGCGCACTGTCGGGCGAAGCCGACCCGGGCACGGCTTTCATCGCGAAGCAGCTTGCCGGCGGGAGCGGCCCCGTCATCGCCGCGACCGACTACGTCCGTGCAGTGCCCGAAAGCATCCGCGCCTTCCTCCCTGAAGGGCGGCGCTACATCACGCTCGGCACCGATGGCTTCGGCCGCAGCGACACGCGCGCAGCGTTGCGCCGCTTCTTCGGCGTCGATGCGCAAAGCATCGTGCGCGCCGCGCGGTATTCGCTGGCATCGCGCTGAAAAAGCCAAGCGGGGTTAGTCCCGTTGTGAAGCGCAGCTGTGGATTCCTAAGATCGCGTCTTCGCGCCGCGCTCGCTGGAGCGCCGGCCATCGTTCGACGCCTCGGGAATTTCCATGAAGAAAGCAGGACTCATCGGCCTCGGCGCCATGGGCGCGGGCATCGCGGCCACGCTGCGGGCCAAGGGCTATGAAATGCATGTGTGCGACATGCGGCCCGGTGCGGCGTTGCGCTTTGCGGAGGCGGGCGGCGTGGCCTGGGGCACGCCCGCACAGGTCGCGGGCGCATGCGACGTCGTCATCTCGGTCGTGGTCAACGCCTTGCAGACAGAGGCCGTGCTCTTCGGCGAGCACGGCGCCGCCGCAGCGATGAAACCGGGCAGCGTGTTCGTGATGTGCTCGACGGTCGACCCGAACTGGTCGATGGCGCTCGAGGCGCGGCTCGGTGCGATGGGCATTCATTACATCGACGCGCCGATCTCCGGTGGTGCGGCCAAGGCCGCGAGCGGACAGATGACGGTGATGAGTTCGGCGCGACCCGAAGCCTACGCGCAGGCCGACGCGGTGCTCGACGCCATGGCTGGCAAGGTCTATCGCTTGGGCGATCGCGCCGGCGCGGGCAGCAAGGTGAAGATCATCAATCAGCTGCTCGCCGGCGTGCACATCGCCGCGGCGGCTGAAGCCATGGCGCTCGGCCTGCGTGAGGGCGTGGCGCCCGAAGCGCTCTACGAAGTCATCACGCACAGCGCGGGCAACAGCTGGATGTTCGAGAACCGCATGGCCCATGTGCTGGCCGGCGATTACACGCCGCTGTCGGCGGTCGACATCTTCGTGAAGGACCTGGGCCTGGTACTCGATACGGCGCGCGCGAGCAAGTTTCCGCTCCCGCTCGCCTCCACCGCGCACCAGATGTTCATGCAGGCTTCCACCGCCGGCCATGCGAAGGAAGACGACAGCGCCGTGATCAAGATCTTCCCGGGGATCGAACTCCCTGCGAATTCGAAGACATCATCCAAACCATGAGCATCCTGCTGGGCTGCATCGCGGACGATTTCACGGGCGCGACCGATCTAGCGAACAATCTCGTGCGTGCGGGCATGCGCGTGGTGCAGACCATCGGCGTGCCGGCATCGCCGTTGGCCGCCGAGGTCGATGCCGTGGTGGTGGCGCTCAAGTCCCGCACCATCGCGCCGGCCGACGCCGTCGCGCAGTCGCTGGAGGCGCTTCGGTGGCTTCGCGCGCAAGGCGCACGGCAGGTCTACTTCAAGTACTGCTCCACGTTCGACAGTACGGCGGAGGGCAACATCGGGCCGGTGACCGAAGCGCTGATGGATGCGTTGGGCTGCGACTTCACCATCGCGACGCCCGCCTTTCCCGACAACAAGCGCACCGTGTTCAAGGGCTACCTGTTCGCGGGCGACGTGCTGCTCAATGAGAGCGGAATGCAGAACCATCCGCTGACGCCGATGACCGATGCCAACCTCGTGCGCGTGCTGCAGGCGCAGACACGGCGCAAGGTGGGGCTGATCGACTACGCCACGGTGGCTCGCGGCGCGGCGTCGATTCGCGAGCGCATCGCGCAATTGCGCGCGGAAGGCGTGGGCGTCGCCATCGTCGATGCAGTTTCCAACGACGACCTGATGCGCCTTGGCCCGGCCCTTGCCGACATGCCGCTGGTCACCGCCGGTTCGGGCGTGGCGATCGGACTGCCGGCCAACTTCGGCATCGCGCCGTCGTCCACGGCGGGCGCGCTGCCGTCGGCGCATGGGTTGCGGGCGGTGGTGTCGGGCAGCTGTTCGCTCGCGACCAACCGGCAGGTCGCGGATTTCATCGCGTCAGGGCGTCCGGCGTTGGCGATCGATCCGCTTCAGATCGCGGCCGGTGCCGACGTTGCTGCGCAGGCACTGGAATGGGCGGCCCCGCTGCTCGAACAGGGTCCGGTGTTGGTCTATTCCACTGCCGATCCCGGCGCCGTGAAATCGGTGCAAGGCCGGGTTGGCGTCGAGGAGGCAGGCGCCATGGTGGAACGTGTCATCGCCGCCATCGCGCGGGGCCTGGTGGAGCGCGGCGTGCGGCAACTCGTGGTTGCGGGCGGCGAGACCTCCGGCGCCTGTGTGCAGGCACTGGGCATTGCGCAATTGCAGATCGGTGCGCAGATCGATCCCGGCGTGCCGTGGTGCCACGCGCACAGCGACGCGGCAGGCGGAGCAGGCCTGCATATTGCGCTCAAGTCCGGCAACTTCGGCACCGACGATTTCTTCACCAAAGCCTTTACATTCCTTGGATGAATGAAGCCCAGGTCCGCGAGGAAATCTGCCGCATCGGCCGCAGCCTCTTCGAGCGAGGCTATGTCCACGCCACAGCCGGCAACATCAGTGTGCGGCTGGACGACGGATTCCTGATCACACCGACTGACGCCTGCCTGGGCCGTCTCGATCCGTCGCGCCTCGCGCGGCTGGATGCCAACTTGCGCCAGACGCATGGCGATCTGGCGAGCAAGACCATGGCCCTGCATGCGCGCATCTATGGTTCGGCCCGGCATTTCGACCCTGACACGCGCTGCGTGATCCACACGCACAGCACGCATTGCGTGGCGCTCACGCTGAACGCGCCGGGCGCCGAGCTTCTGCCCGCACTCACGCCCTATTTCGTCATGAAAGTGGGCCATGTGCCGGTGATTCCCTACCACCGGCCCGGCGCGCCCGACGCCGCGGCGCTGGTGGCGCAGATCATCGAGCAATACGGCACGCAGGGCACGCCGATACGCGCCGTGGTGCTCGAGCGTCTTGGCCCCAACGTCTGGCACGCTTCACCGGCCGCGGCGATGGCCACGCTCGAGGAACTGGAAGAAACCGCAAGACTCTGGTTCCTTAGCCGTCAGTCGACGCGGCCCGCGCCCCCGCCGCTGAATGAAACCCAGATCAACGAGCTGCGCCGGAATTTCGGCGCCCGCTGGTAGGTATGCTCACCCCCGGACCATTGGAGCCGTTGATGCCTCGATTTGCCGCCAATCTTTCAATGCTCTATCCGGAGCTTGACTTTCTCGACCGCTTCGAAGCCGCCGCCAAGGACGGCTTCCGCGCCGTCGAATACCTTTTCCCCTATGCCTACAAGCAGCACGAACTCGTGGCGCGCCTGTCGGCCAACGGCCTGGAGCAGGTGCTGTTCAACGGACCGCCCGGCGACTGGGATGGCGGCGATCGCGGGCTGGCCTGCCTGTCCGGGCGCGAGGCCGAGTTTCGGGAAGGCATCCTGAAGGCAATCGACTATGCCGTCGCGCTCAACTGCCCGCGCATCCACGTGATGGCGGGCCTCGTGCAGGACGGCGTGGAGCGCGAGACGGTGCAGCCCCTCTACATCGACAACCTGCGCTGGGCCGCGGTCGAGGCGGCGAAGGCCGGGCGGGACCTGCTGATCGAGCCCATCAACACGCGCGACATCCCGCGCTTCTTCCTGAACCGGCAGGACCACGCGCACGAGATCATCGATGCCGTCGGCGCGCTGAACGTGCAGGTGCAGATGGACCTCTATCACTGCCAGATCGTCGAGGGTGACGTGGCGATGAAGATCCGCAAATACCTGCCGACCGGCCGTGTCGGCCACTTCCAGATCGCCGGCGTGCCCGAGCGGCATGAACCCGATATCGGGGAACTGAACCACGGCTATCTTTTCGACGTGATCGATGAGGTCTCCGCGCAATGCGGCTGGAAGGGCTGGGTCGGCTGCGAATACCGGCCGCAGCGCGGCGCCGTGGCGAACGGGACGACCGCCGGGCTCGCCTGGTTGCGCGCCCTGCCGCGCGCATGAAGCTCGAAGCCGTACGGATCCCTCCGCGACTGCGGGCTTTCGACGCGGGCGCTGCCGAAGTGTTCGATGTCGTGCTGGCGGGGGAACGGGTTGCGTCCATTGCGCCGTCGCAACAGCCCGCGCGCGGCACGCTGCTCAGCGGACTGGTCGACGCGCATGCCCACATCGACAAGAACTACACCGTCCGGGAAGTCGGCGCGGCAGAGGGCAATCTCTTCGCGGCCATCGGACGCATGGCCGCGCACCGTGCAAGCTGGACGGCGGAGGGGCTTCACGCACGCATGCAGCGTGCGTTGGATGAGGCTTGGCGCAGTGGCACGCGCGGTCTTCGCACCCATCTGGACTGGAGCGAGGCCGATGCGCCGACGTCCCTCGCGGTCTTCGAGCGCCTGCGCGACGCGTGGCGCGACCGCATCGAACTCCAGTTTGTCGCGCTCACGCCGCTCGACCTGTTCGCCGACCTGGAGGCCGGCGAACGCATCGCGCGAACGGTGAAGCGCGGGGGCGGCGTGATGGGTGCCTTCGTCTATCGGAACGATGGCATCGTGCACAAGCTGGGGCGCGTGTTCGACCTTGCACAGGAGCTTGGGCTCGCGCTCGACTTCCATGTCGACGAGGGATTGGACAAAGACGCGACCGGCTTGCGCACCATCGCGCAGATCGCCATTGCGCGCGGCATGCAGGGGCGCGTCACGTGCGGCCACGCGTGTTCGCTGTCGGTGCAGGATGATGTGTCCGCCAGCGACACGCTGGCCCTTTGCGCGCAGGCGGGCATTCATCTCGTGTCCCTGCCGACGACGAATCTCTACCTGCAAGGCGCCTGGGACCGCACGCCCCTGCAGCGCGGCATCACGCGCGTTCGCGAGGCTGCGGCCCATGGCATTCGCGCCAGCCTGGCCACCGACAACGTGCAGGACGCCTTCTATCCTTATGGCGGTTATGACCTGATCGAGACCTTCGGCCTCGGCGTGCAAATGGCGCACCTCTCGCCTGCGACCGACTGGCTCGACGCCATCACCGTGAGCCCTGCGAAAGCGCTCCGGCTTGCGTGGGATGGTCGCATCGCGCCGGGCTGCCCCGCCGACCTGGTCTTGTTGGCCGCGACGGACGAGTACGAACTTCTGGACCCGCGTGGACGGCAACGCACCGTCATCCGTGCGGGCCGCATTCTGGAGAGCACCGAATGAGCATGGGCAAACCGATGGCCAACTACGCCGCCGCCAAGCGGGTGGGAGACTTCGTCTTCATGAGCGGCGTGGTCGCGGTCGACCCCACGACACGCCGCGCGGTCGCAAGCTACGAAGACATTCCCGAAGCGGCACGCACGGCACTGCGCACGCTGGGCTACGCCACGGGGCAGATGTCGGTCGACATCTTCGAGGCGCCGATCGTCGCGCAAAGCTGGTTCGTGCTCGAACGCATTCGCCAGATCGCCGCAGAGCATGGCGGCACGATGGACGACGTGGTCAAGCTGGTGCAGTACTTCACGCATCTGCCGAACTACGCGCCGTACAACCGCGTGCGGGGGTTGTTCTACCCGGGTGAGCCGCCGGTCAGCACGGTGGTGGAAGTGTCGCGATTCCTGCCGGGGGATGAAGTGTTGGTCGAGGTGGAAGCGACGATGTACTTGCCGACGCGCTGAAATCGGTCGTTGGCGCTAGCAGAGCGGCAGCCGAAGCGTAATGCCGAGACTGCCCAACGGTGACGGTGCTGCGTAGATGCGCCCGCGGTGATCGCTAACGATCCGCTCGCAGAGCGCTACGCGTGCGATCGAATCCAAGTGGTCGTGATGGCTCCGCGGCAGGTCGCTGGAAAATGCAGCTGTGAAGCATCGTCCGAGTTGGGGCTCCTTAGCCGATCCGTTGTCCATGAAATTGACGACCGCGTGCGCGCCATCCACGCGCGCCAGCAACTTCAGTGTGCCACCCGCGGGCATGACGCGACAGGCCAGATCCCCGATCTGCGAGAAGACCTCGTGCAGGCCCACGTGATCAAGAAGCACGGGTACTGGATGCTGTGGGAGTTTCACGTCCATCGCCACGCCTGCTTCCGCCAGTCGCGTGCGCAAGGACTCCAAGGTATGAAGAAGCAGAAATTCCCGGATGTCGGTGAGGGCGCGAGAACGCTGCTCACGCGCAATGGTACGGATCGGTTTTTTTTCTTCCGAATGTGGCCGGAACACATTCAGCACGCGCGCGACGAGTTTCATAGACTTGCACGCAATTGATTTGCGATGCGTTGCGCGAGCAAGTCGAGGGCGACTTCACAGGCTTCACCGACCTCGTCGGCTCTGTCGACCATGGCTCCAAAATTGTCATACTTGAACTTCGGATCGGCGGGGATGCTCCAGGCCGTGTTGCCACTGGCATCTGCGCCGTAGTAGAAATGGTCGCGGAACAGCCAGTCAGGCGCGTGAGGGTGTGCCATGAGGCAGGCCGATACATTGATGCGCGGTTCGTATTCGTCCGACCAGTGAGAAGAACACATGCCAACGTCGGCGAAGACCACGTGCAACACAGCATCGCGAGTGGGCAAGGTCTTGTAGTCAATCTTTCCGGCACTCGACCCGCAAGGGACGTCAACCTTCGAGATTGTCAAGTCGGCTTTCGTCAGCTCGTCGTGGAGTGCGGAAGTGAATCTCGAACCCAGCAGCGTGCGTACGGATTCCAGGTTCTGATGGAAGCAGCCGCCCTTGCCGTGGCGGTCCAATACCTCGGACCCCGAAATCGGAAGAAATGGTGCCGCCAAGGTCCGATCTTCGATGCGAAATTCGTGAGGAGGTGTCACCGGTATCAGCGCAATCTTGTCGATCCTGGACCTCACCGCAGTTCGACCTCCCCGCCTATCTTTCATCCATTTTTTCTTTCCTAGAGTCACCGTGCCCAGGACCTCAAGCCCAGGTTGTCCGCGCCCTTTTTGACGCGAGCAAATCCGAGGCAGCGCCTTCGAGTGAGGACTTTAGGAATGCGAGACCGCGGCGTCTAGAAGACTGGTCTCGGGGTGTCGTAAGAACAGTCTCGACGTGAGACCCTTCCGGCGTTCTAGCGTACGCCTGCGCCCTTCAGCAGAAACTCCGTCACCTCTTCGATGAGGTACCGGCGGTCCTTCTCGTCACTTTCGGCCACATCGCGAAAGAACGCCACCTGCGTCGCGTGGTCCGCATAGAACTGCGTCACCGCCCACAGGTGGAAGAGAAACAGCATCGGATCGACCGGGTCCATCAATCCTTGATTGATCCAGTTCTGGATGACTGCCGCCGCCTGGTCCGTTCGCTGCTTGCTCGTGCCCATCATCGACTTGAGCACCGGGGCGCCACGCATCATCTCGGCGGTGAAGATCCGGGAACGCAGGGGATGCTCGAACGAGAACACCATCTTGCGCTGGATCAGGTCGCTGAGCACCTTGCGCGGCCCGAAGGACTCGTCGCTGAAGCCGAAGACGCCGATCCAGTCGTTGATGATGTCCTGCAGCACCTGCCGGTACAGGGCTTCCTTGCTTTCGATGTAGTAGTGCAGTTGCGCCTTCGACAGGCCTGCCTTGTCGGCAATGGCTTGTGTCGAAGCGCCGGCGAGGCCATCCGCAGCGAACACTTCCACCGCTGACTGATAGATCACGGCCAACACCTGCGTGTACTTGCGCGCGCGGCCGCGCGTCGCCGGTGCCTCGGGGCCTTCTTCGACAGCGTTGTTCTGTGCAGTCGTCATCGGATGTACATGGTGCCAGACTCCTCCGTGGGAAGGCTCACAAGTCGAGCACCAATTCCTCGCCTTTGGCGCGCGAACAACACAGCGCCACCTTGTGGTCGCGTTCGCTGCGAGTGAGGCAGAAATCGCGGTGTTCGGCGTCCTTGCCGGTGCCCTCCACCACGCAGGTGCCGCACAGGCCTTGTTCGCACGACACCGGAATGTCGATGCCGACTTCGTGCAGCGCGTCGACGGCGGTCTGGTCTCCGGCAACGGGCACGGTGATGCCGCGCCGGGCAAGTCGCAGCACGAAAGGCTTTCCGGTACCGCCAGCCGCGTCCGCGGGCGCAGCGAAGTACTCGGCATGCACGGCATCGTCGGGCCAATGGGCGGCGGCGTTGCGCACGGCCCGCATGAAGCCGCCGGGACCGCACACGTACAGATGCGTGCCGGGCTTGCGCACGGCCAGCAATTGCCGGAGGTTGATCTTTCGCGAGGCGTCGCCGCCGTCGTCGAAGTGAAGACGCAGATGCGGTGCAAGGAGCGGATCGCGCAGCGCGTCGGCCAACGCCAGATGCTGTTCGCCGCGCACGAACAGGCACAACTGGAATTCCGCCCCGGTTCGCGCGAGCGTCTGTGCCATCGCCAGCAGCGGCGTCATGCCGATGCCGCCGGCCAGCAGGATGTGGCGCCTGGCCCCGGCCCGGATCGGAAAGGTGTTTCGCGGTGCGCTGATCGGCAGCAGATCGCCTTCGCGCACCCGCGCATGCATGGAGGCCGAGCCGCCGCGGCTCTCGTTCTCGCGCTTGACGCAGATCAGGTACGAGGATGCGCCTTCGCCCGCGCCGCTGTCCCGGGCCAGCGAATACTGGCGCGTGAAGCCGCCGGGCATGTGCACGTCGATGTGCGCACCGGCCTCGTAGCCGGGCAGCGCACGACCCGCGGGATGCGCGAGCTCGAAGGAGAGAATCTCCGGCGTCTGGCGCGCGACCCGCGCGACCCGCACGGTGAGAGTGCGCTCGACCATCTTCTTGTCGCCTTGCTACTTGGCGAGCGCCTTGCGCACGTCCAGGCCGGTTCCCTTGTCGACGAACTGCGTGGTGTAGGCGTCGCGGTAGTTGAAGTCCGTGGGCTTGTAGAGGCCGGCCGAGACCGCCTTGTCGTAGAAGTCCTTCATGCGCTCGTCGGTGATCGCGCCGATGCCCTTCGTTGTCGCGTCGCCCACGTCGATGTGCGCGCGCAGGATCGGGATCGACTTCTCGATGAACTCGTCGCTGATGTCCGGGTTGATCTTCTGGATCATCGCGTCGGCCGCCTTGCGGTCGCCGTAGAGGTAGTTGTAGTAGCCGATGTTGGTGGCCTCCACGAAGCGGCGCACGACGTCGGGCTTGGTCTTGACCAGGTCCTGGCGCGTCTCGATCACCATGCCGTAGGTCGACCAGCCTGCATCGGCCAGCGACAGAACCACGGGCTTGAAGCCGGCCTGCTTCTCGACCGCGAGAGGCTCCGACGTCGCATAGGCCTGTTGCACCGCCTGCTTGTCCGCCAGGAACTGCGAGAGGCTGTAGTTGTAGGGCCGCACTTGCTCGTCGCGCATGCCATAGGCCTTCTTCATCCACTGCCAGTAGCTGATCTGGCCGTCCTTCGCGAGCAGCACCGTCTTGGCCTTGGCGAGATCGGCGAACTTGTCGAAGCCCTGGCCCGGGTGCGCAATGATGGCCTGCGGGTCTTTCTGGAAATACGCGGCGACGACGACGGTGGGCACCCCCTGCTTGATGTTGTCGAAGGCCATCAGCATGTTGCCGGTCATCAGGAAGTCGATCTTGCCGGCCGGCAGCATCGGGCGGTTGTTGACCTGCGGGCCGCCTTGCTGAATGTCGACATCGAGTCCGAACTTCTTGTAGGTGCCGTCGGCCAGCGCCTGGTAGAAGCCGCCGTGGCCGGGCTGGGCGCGCCAGTTGGTGGCGAGCACGACCTTGTCCTGCGCGATGGCGGCGAAGGCGGTGCCGGCGAGCAGTGTGGCCAGGAGGGTGCGGGCGATGAAGGTGACTTGGGGTCGCATCGTGGTTCCTTGGGGGTTGTCTCTGTGGGAATGTGAGCTCATGAATCGATAGCCATGTCGGGGCGCCAGCCGCGCGTCTTCCCGGGATTCATCAGTCCCATCGGATCGCTGCGCTTCTTGAATTCGATCTGCTGCGTGTCGATCGTCTTCATGCCGCCGTCCTCGATGGTCACGACGTGCGGGTTGAAGACCTGGCAGCCGCCTTGCGATTCGATCTCTCGGATCACTTCGTACTGGTGCGCCTCGCCCTTCCAGCGCACCAGCAGGATCGAGAACGTGCCGTATTCGCCGCCGGCGCGCGCGAACTCGTGGTGCTGCAACACGTCGTCGCCGAAGATCGCGATGTGGCGATCCACCACCGCCGGGTCGAAGGGCTGCGCGTAGGCCACTTGCAGATAGGTCCACGTGCGGTCGACCTTGAGCGCCTGCAGCGTCGTGTGGTTGTAGGCGCATTCGTAGGCGGGGGGCAGGCCGGACGCGTGGAGTTCGGCCTCCGTGCCTTCGAGCGAGACGGTGCCGCCGTGCGCGGCGACGAGATCGCGGAAGGCCGCCATCGACGACGGCGCAACCATGGCGAACATCGCATGCCGGTCCGGCGGAAAGTGCGCACCCAGCGTCGCGTAGTACGGCGAGAAGCGCGCGTCGACCGCCGAGAGAAGGAACAGCTCGAGCGCGGGCGTGCTCGCCGCGACGCCGAAATCCATCACGCGCCTGTAGGTATCGAAGAGCGCGATGCAGTGCACCCACTCGACGGCCGGGCTCAGCGCCACTTCGACCTCGGTAATGACGCCGTTGGTACCGTAGGCGTGATGCACCTGCTGGATCTCGTCGCCGTGCAGTTCGATGATGCGCGGCTCGCGCTCCACCGTCATCACACGCGCACGCAGCAGATTGCCCGGGTCGCGCAGGATGCCGTGGCGGATCGAGCCGATGCCGCCAAAGCCGCCGGCGATGAAGCCGCCGATCGAGGCGACGTGCCAGGTCGAAGGCCACATGCGCAGCGCCTGGCCGGTCTCGGCGACGGCCATTTCGATGTCGTGCATGCGCGCACCGGCTTGCACGCGCACGCTGCCTTCGCCGATGTCGAGCACGCGGCACATCTGCGCGACGTCGAGCACCAGGCCGCCTTCGAGCGGCACGCACTGGCCGTAGTTGCCGGTGCCGCCCGCGCGCACGGTGAGCGGCAGCTTCCACTTCGCTGCGACGGCGGCGGCCTGGCGAACGTCGTCTTCGGTCGACACCTTGACGACCAGATCGGCCACGCAGCCGGCCAGTTGCTGCGTGAGGATCGGGCTGTACCAGTAGAAGTCCTTGGAAAGCTGCTTGCGCTGCCCCGGCGAGACGATCACGTTGAGGCCGTGCAGGTCGCCGCGCACGGCATCCCAGTCAATGGCCGGCGCGGGAGCCTGGCGTTCCATCAGTGCGGAAGTCATCTCTCCCTCCGCATTTCGCTTTCGTGCCAGTGGCCGAGCACCATGCGTGACAAGGCGGCGAACACGAGGAAGATCGCGATGCCCAACAGCGACACCAGCAGCAGCGCCGCGAACATCATCGGGATCTCGGTGCGAAAGCTCGATTCGAGGATGCGCGAGGCCAGTCCGGTTTCACGGCCTGCGGTGCCGGCAGTGAATTCGGCGACCACGGCGCCAATCAGGCTCAGCCCGCCGGCGATCTTCAGGCCCGCCATGAAATACGGCAGCGCGCTCGGCACCAGCAGGTAGCGGAACATCTGCCAGGGCGAGGCCCTGTAGAGGTGGAAAAGGTCGCGCAGGTTGCTGTCGGCGCTCTTCAGGCCGATGACAGTGTTCGACAGGATCGGGAAGAAGGCCACGATCCACGCGCACAGCAGCAGGGCAGCCGTCGTGCTCGACACATAGATCAGGATCAGCGGCGCGATCGCGATGATCGGCGTCACCTGCAGGATCACCGCGATCGGAAAGAGCCCGATCTCCACCCACTTGAAGAGCGAGAAGGCAATCGCGAGCAGCACTCCGCCGACGATGGCCGAGACCAGCGCGAGCAGCGTGAGCTTGACGGTGAACCAGAGCGCGCTCGACAGCGTGTCCCAGTTGTCGATCAGCGTTGTGAAGATGAGCGAGGGCGCGGGGATGATGTAGTGCGGCACGTGGTTGACGCGCACCAGCACTTCCCACAGCAACAGCAGACCGGCCACGACGGCGGTAGGCACCGCGATGCGAAGCAGGTTTTCGCGGCGCCGCAGGCGGTCGTCGCGTGACTGGAGCTCGGCGGCCGAGGGCGCGTCCTGCAGTTCCGACAGCGCCCGGTTGTCAGTGATCGATGTCGACGCCATGAAGGGCTCCGTGCAGTGATTGCGACACCGCCGTGCAGTGCGCGTTGTAGCGGGTCGAGGTGCGGAAGGCCTCCCCGCGCGGATAGGGCTCGTCAATGCGGATTTCGTCGATCACGCGGCCCGGCCGGGGTGCCATCACGACGATGCGGTTCGACAGGTAGACCGATTCGTAGACGCTGTGCGTGACGAAGATGATCGAAAACCGGTGCTCGCGCCAGATCGCGAGCAAGTCGTTGTTGAGCTTGATGCGCGTCATCTCGTCGAGCGCGGCGAAGGGCTCGTCCATCAACAGCAGGCGCGGCCGCGTGACCAGCGCCCGCGCGATCGACACGCGCATCTTCATGCCGCCCGACAACTCGCGCGGGTAGACGTCGGCAAAGCGCGAAAGACCGACCATCTCCAGCGCCTGCCTGACGACGGGTGCCGCAGCGTCGCGGCTGGTGCCGGCCAGCTTGAGCGGGAGCCACACGTTGTCGAACACCTTCGCCCAGGGCATCAGCGTCGGCTCCTGGAAGACAAAGCCCAGTTCGCGATCGCTGGTCGATGCGCCGCTGTTGGCGCGCGACCACGCGACTTCGCCCGAGCTGATGCGCGTGAGCCCGGCAATCAGGCGCAGGGCCGTGCTCTTGCCGCAGCCCGAGGGGCCGAGGAAGCTGATGAAGTCATGCTCGCCGCAGTCGAGCGTCATGCCCTGCAGCGCGAGCGTGCCGTTGGCGAAGCGCTTGCTGACGTTGCGCAGGCTGACCAGCGGCGGCGCGGAAGAGACGGGCGAAGAGTTCATGCCCATTCCGGCTGGTTGGCGAGGCGTTCGAGCGGGAAGCGGTCGACCTCCTGCAGCAATTCGACGAATCGCCGTCCGACGTGGTCGAGCACGGCTTCACCCTTCGCGGCCGTGGCGCGCGTGGCGTCGCCGGCCGCGCCAGCCGGGTTGATGTCATGCATCTGCCAGCCGAGCTTGCCGCTGGGGGTGATCGACAGAAACTTGCTTTCCTTCGCGAGGTCTTCCGTCATGGAGCGGAAGTTGCGGAAGCGCTCGGGGCGCACGTGGTCGGGCGTGAGGTGCAGCATCACCGAGCTTTCGAGATCGCCGGCATGCACGCCGTGCTTGCCTTCGTGCGCGGTGAAGAGCCCTTCAGGCAGGCCCAGCGTGTACCAGTTGGCCGCCACGACCATCATGTCGTGCGACTCGCGCAAGTCGCGGGCGACGATGTCCATCACCGCCATCTGGCCGCCGTGGCTGTTGTAGAGCACCAGCTTGCGCACGCCGGCCTTGGCCACGCAGGCGCCGATGTCCTTCCACAGCGAGATCAGCGTGGTGGCCGACACGGTGAGCGTGCCCGGATAGCGCGAATGCTCGTTGCTCTTGCCGTAGGCGACCGTGGGCAGGAACAGCACGGGCAGGTCGTCCGGCAGGTGCGGCATGGTCGCCCGCACCATGCCGTCGATGGTGGCCGTGTCCGTGGACATCGGCAGGTGCGGACCATGTTGCTCGGTGGCACCCACGGGCAGCACGGCGATCAGTCGGGACCGATCGAGGCGGGAAAACTCTTCGCTGGTCAGGTCGGACCAGAAGCGGCTGCGCAGGCGGGTGGAAGTCATCAAGCACCTCATTCATCGTGAAGGTGCTTAAATTATCCACTTGGTAAAAAAAGATGGCCTAGCGTTTACCCGAAAGATGCTTGGGGAAGATGAAACTATGAGTGAACGCGGTCTTGGCGGTTGGAGGTTCGCGAGTCAGTTGTGATCAACTGGTCAAATCATGCTCACCGCCAGACGATCTCGTGCCGGGTTTCGAGCCGCCCGATCCGCTCGTCGATCTGCCGTGCAAGGGCGTCCCGCTCTGCTTCGGGCACGCCGCGGATGCCGATCTTGACCAGGCTGCCATGCACCGCGTGTGCGGCCGCCTCGACCTGAAAGTCCCCGGCCTGCGGGAGGTCGGCCAGCAACTGCGTCACCACGCGTCGCGCGGCATCCCACCGTAGCGCCGGCTTGAAGATCTTGCCCACAGCCGTCAGCGGCATCGGGTCGACGAAGAAGATGTTCACCGGCACGGCAGCCCGTTCGGGCGTGCGTTCCCGCACGAACTCGAGCAAGGCCGCCTCGTCGCGCGCCGCGCCGGGTTTCAATTGGACGTACGCGACGGGCATCTCCCCGGCACGCGCATCGGGTTGGCCGACGACTGCCGCCAGCGCAATCGCCGGGTGCTGGAAGAAGACTTCCTCGATCCCCAGCGGATCGATGTTATGGCCGCCGCGGATGATCAGATCCTTGGCGCGTCCCGTGATCCAGAGATAGCCATCCTCGTCCAGCCTGCCGAGGTCGCCCGAATTGACCCAGCCGGGTTCGACAAAGGCCTGACGGTTGTGCGTGTCGCTGAGATAACCCTTGAACACGCCGGGTCCCGCCATCGCCACCACGCCGATCTCGTTCGCTGCACAGTCACCCTGCCAGCGCCCTTCAGCATCGAGCTTCACGACGCGCACGCGGCTGTAGGGCAATGCGTGGCCCACCGACCCGAGGCGCATCGGCCGATGGGCATAGCTCATGCAATGAACGCTGGAGGTTTCGGTCATCCCGTAGACCTCCAGCACCGGTCGATGCAGCAAGTCGCCGTACGCCTTGCCGACGGCCACCGGAATGGCGGAACCGCCGCCCGAGACGATCTCGATGCTGGAAACGTCGGCGCCACCCATCGGCACGTTGAGAGCGGCTGCGAGCACGGTCGGCACCCCGCCGAACAAGACCGGCCGAAAGCGTTCCACCAGGCGCCACACATTGCGGACCGCCTGGGGGTCGCGCCAGCCGGCGGGCGATATCACCACCAGCGTGCCGCCGGCGCACAGCGTGGCCAGCCCCTGCGTGAGGGCGCCGCCGACGTGGAACAGGGGCAGTCCGAAGAGCAATGCCCGGCCAGCACCCACCGGAAGCATCAGGCTCAGCGCCCAGGCCTGGTAGACCTGGTTGCCGTGGGTGTGGCGAACGAGCTTGGGCGAGCCCGTCGTGCCGCCGGTGTGGAAGTAGCCCGCAATGTCGTCGGCGGCGATGCGGCGCCCACTGAGCAGGCGGTCGGACGGACAGGCATCGATTCGTTGCTTGAAGCTGTGCACTGCCCGGGATTCGTCCGAATCCCCGTGCACGACCACGATGGCCTCGAGATCGGGCAACTCGCCGCGGATGGCCTGCACCTTGTCCCAGATGTCGGAGCCCTCGACGGGGCCGAGCGCCACCAGCACCTTGGTCTTCGCTGCCCGCAGGATCTCGGCGATCTGGGCCGACGAAAGCAAGGCATTCACCGGGTTCGCAATGCCGGCCGCCTGTGCGCCGAACAGCGCGTAGAAGCTTTCCGGCACCAGCGGCAGCAGCAGGCTCACCACATCGCCCGGTCCGACGCCCAGGTCGGTGAACAGGTTCGCAGCCTGCGTGACGCGGCCGATGAACTGGCGGCGCGTGACCGTGAATGGCGTTTCGTCCGGGTCGCCCCGCATCAGGAAGTGGAGTGCCGGCTCGTCAGGCGCGTGCGAAGCGCCGATCCGCAGTGCCTCGTAGGTGCTCTGGGCGGCGACACGCTCGGCGTAGGGTGTGGATTCGAAGGCTTTCACTTCCTCCGCCGTGCGCAGCGAAGGCGCCTCGGCGCCGATCAGACGATCGAGCAAGCATGGACCGACCATGATGTCTCCTCCGAGTAGTTTTGAAGCGGCGGCGAACTGGATGTCTGCGGAATTCTGGGGCGCTGCCTGCGCCGAGGCCACCCAACTAACCCGAACGCTGAACGGGTTCGCCGGCCGATTCCAGGCGCTCCTTCAACTGCCGGACGGCCTGGGCAGACTCGGCCTCGATGCGGCTTCGAAGACTGAGCTGGTTGAGCATGGCAAACAGCAGATTCGGCGTCTGGTACTCGAACTCGCGGACGAAGTGCGTGCCCGTGCCCGTGGCGGCGGGCGCCAGCGAATAGCCGACGGTGCCCGACTCGCGGCCCTCGATGGTCCCGGCGATGCGCCACAGGCGGTCCGGTTCGCGGGCGGTGACGCGCCAAGTCACGCGTCCGCGGCGACCGGCGACCTCGAAGTCCTCGATGACGGACTCGCCGACCTGGAGCGGGTGGTCCACGGCGCCGCTGACGGCGAGGGACGAGGGATGCCACTGCGGCCAGTGACCAGGCGTGGTGACATAGGCGAAGACCTCCGACGGCGGGCGCGCGATGTCGACCGCCGAGACGATCCGAGTGCTGCCCAGCTCCGCCGGCAAGAAGAGCAGGGCAACCAGCAGGGCGAGCGCGAAGACGGTCGCGACGGCCAACTTCCAGGCGCGGCTCATTAGCTAACCTCCGTGCTGCGCACTGCGGTGCGAGCTTGCTTGGGGCGGCCCGGCGCGGCGCTCATGGGGTCACCTCATCATTCCCCTGCACTTCCCACAAACGGGATGGCAACCGTACTATTTGCGATCTTGCCGGGAGAAGCAACATGCCCATCCAGCTGAATCACACGATCGTCAAGGCCCGCGATCCGCGCGCGTCCGCGGAGTTGCTGGCGGAACTGCTCGGGCGCGGCGCGCCGGTCCGGTACGGCCCGTTCCTCGGCGTGCAGATCGACAACGGCGTCACGCTGGATTTCATGCAGGTCGACGGCGAGGTCGACTCGCAGCACTACGCCTTCCTCGTGAGCGAAAGCGAGTTCGACGAGATATTCGGCCGCATTCGCGCGCATGGGATCACTTACTGGGCCGATCCAGGTCAACACCGGCCCAGCGAGATCAACCACGGCGACGGCGGCCGAGGCTTCTACTGGAGCGACCCGGATGGCCACTTCCTCGAGATCCTCACCCGGCCCTATGGCAGCGGCGGCTGAGCCGGCCATCGCGGAAGCAGCCACGTCGTCCTGCGACGTGCTCGTTGTCGGCGCCGGGCCGTCCGGCAGCGCGTGTGCGCAGATGCTCGCGCGCGCGGGTTTCGATGTCGTGCTCGCCGACCAGCATGAGTTTCCGCGCGACAAGGTCTGCGGCGACGGGCTGATTCCCGACGCACACCGCGCGCTCGCAAGGCTCGGGGTGCTGGACGAAGTGCTGGCGCGCGCCCGGAGCGCGAGGCACGTCGGCTGTGTCGGCCCGCGCGGCGGAAGGGTCGAGGTGCCGGCGCGGCTGGCCGTGCTGCCGCGCCGCGATCTGGACGACATCCTTCGCCAGTCCGCGCTCACGTCCGGTGCGCGCTGGCTCGCGCCGGCGCGCTTCGAGGCACCGCTTCTCGATGCCGATGAGCGGGTGGCCGGTGCGCGCTTCACGCTGGCAGGCGGCGTCCCGCACGCCGTGCGCGCGCGCTGGACGGTGCTGGCGACCGGCGCGGCATCCGGGCCGTTGACCGCGGCCGGCGTGTGCGAGCGACGCGCGCCGAGCGGCATCGCGCTTCGCGGCTATGTAAAGAACCACGCCATGACCGATCGGCTGACGAGTCTCGACGTCGTGTGGCACCGTGCGCTGCGGCGCGGCTACGGCTGGATCTTTCCGTGTGCCGAGGGCGTGTTCAACATCGGCGTCGGCGTCATCGGCCAGAACGACGTCAACCTGCGCGATCTTTTCGATGCCTTCACCCGCGTCCATGGGCCGGCCCGCGACCTGATGGCAGGCGGCGTATCGCTTGGACCACTCAAGGGCGCGCCCTTGCGCTGCTCGCTCGACGGCGCGCGCTGGTCGCGTCCCGGACTCCTCGTGGCGGGCGAGGCGGCGGGCAGCACCTATCTCTTCACCGGCGAAGGCATCGGCAAGGCGCTGGAGACCGGCATGCTCGCCGCAGCAGCGATCGAGGCGCATCGCGACGAAGGCCTGGACGATGGCGAAGCGCGCGCTCGCTACGAATCCGCGCTCGGTGCGCTGAAGCCGCGCTTCGCGGCCTACGAGCAGGCCAATCGCATCAACAACCATCCGTGGCTGGCCGACCTCCTCATCCGGCGAGCGCGCCATAGCGAAAGCATCATGAACCGCCTGAGCGGCGTGCTGGAGGAGACCCACAACCCGGGCAGCCTCGTGACGACCACGGGCGTCCTGCGCCTTCTTCTTCCGTTGGGATGAAGAGTCGGCGGGCGCCGACTTGATAACCACGCTCCTTGAGCATATAAGTCGTCATGGTTCCTTATCGTCGCAAGACGGAAAGGAGGGTGCCATGAGGAGACGCATTTACTGGCTGATGCCGGATCTGGCGAGCGCCAGGCGAGCGATGCATGATCTCGTGCAGGCGCGCGTCGACGTTGCGCACATTCATTTCGCCGGCTCGGAAGACACTGACACGACGGGCCTTCACGCGGCGAACGTGTGGCAGACCTCGGACCTCGTTCACGCGGCCAAGACAGGATGGGTGGTCGGCAGCGCCTGCGGCATGGTCGTCGGMCTGATCGCCGCGTTGATGTTTCCGGTCCTGGGCGACGATCCCGAATGGGAGCTGGCCGTGGTGCTGGGCGTCCTGGGCGGCGTGGTCGGCGCATGGTCGGCCAGCATGATCGGCATCTCGATCCCGAGCCCCCGGCTTCGTCGCTTCGAAGGCGCGTTGGCCCAGGGCTGGATCCTGCTGATGGTGGACTTGCCGCGTTCGCGCGCGCAAGACGTCGAAACGCTGTTGCGGACTGCGCATCCCGAAGCCCTTTTCGAGGGCGAGGAGTTGCAGGTCCCGGCGTTCCGCTAGCAGCGCGCTTGAATGGCGCGATGCCTATGACGAGTCGAGGTACCGCCCATGATCATGGCTGTCGCTCTGCTGCTCATCGTCGTCGGCTCCGTGCTGTTCCATTGGCTCAACCCATGGTGGACCACGCCCCTGGCATCCAACTGGCAAGCGATGGACGACACCCTGACCATCACGCTGGTGATCACGGGCATCTTCTTCGTCGCGATCAATCTCTTCGTTGTCTACACACTGCTGCGTTTCCGGCATCGCGATGGCCGACGCGCGGCGCATGAACCCGAAAACAAGAAACTGGAGCGCTGGCTGATCGGCGGCACCTCCGTCGGCATCATGGCGCTGCTGGCGCCCGGCCTGGTGGTTTACGCCAACTACGTGAGGTCGCCGCACGACGCGATGGAGCTCGAAGTGCTGGGGCAGCAATGGCAATGGCACTTCCGCCTCCCGGGTGCGGACGGCAAGTTCGGCGCGACCGACGCGCGTTTCGTCAAGGGAGGCAATCCGTTCGGGCTCGACCCGGATGATCCGGCCGGACAGGACGACATCCTGGTCGCAGCCAACGAGGTGCACTTGCCGCTCGGCAAGCCGGTGCTGGTGCTGGCGCGCTCGCACGACGTGCTGCATGACTTCTTCGTGCCGCCATTCCGCGCGCGGATGAACACGGTGCCGGGCCAGGTCAGCCGCTTCTGGTTCACGCCGACCTTGGCGGGTCGCTACGAGGCGCTCTGCGCGCAGCTCTGCGGCGTCGGGCATCCCAACATGCGCGGCTTCGTGGTGGTGGAAGACGAGGCCAGCTTCAACGCCTGGCTGGCGGCGCAGCCGACCTTCGCGAAGACGCAGGTCAAGGCGCCGGCCGTCTCACCGGCCGAAGGTGCGGCGGGTGCCGGCGCGCGCGTCGAGCAGGGGCGGGCGCTCGCGGAATCCAAGGGCTGCGTGGCCTGCCACACCATCGACGGCACGCCGCGCGTGGGACCGACCTGGAAGGGCCTCTACGGCAAGACCGAGACGATGGCGGACGGTTCCACCGCACTGGTCGACGAGAACTACTTGCGCAGCTTCATCCGCGATCCGCAGGCCCGACAGGTCAAGGGCTTCGCGCCGGTCATGCCCAAGCTGGACGTGAGCGATGAAGAACTGGCCGCGCTGGTGGCCTATATCCAGAGTCTCGGCAGCCCGCCGGCGCAGGCTGCAACCGAACAGAAGGCGCAGCGATGAACCACGCCAATGTCTTGCCCCAGGATGACGCTTCCGAACACCACCGGCCGCTGACTTTCCTGACGCGCTATGTCTGGAGCCAGGACCACAAGGTGATCGCGGTCCAGTACGCCTGCACCGCCATCGCGGTGGGGCTCGTGGGGGTGGTGCTTTCCAACCTGATGCGCCTGCAACTGGGCTTCCCGGGCGTGTTCGAGTTCATCAACCCAGAGCGCTACTACCAGTTCGTGACGATGCACGGAATGATCATGGTGATCTACCTGCTCACCGCGCTCTTCCTCGGCGGTTTCGGCAACTACATGATCCCGTTGATGGTGGGGGCGCGCGACATGGTGTTCCCCTATCTCAACATGCTGAGCTTCTGGGTGTACCTGCTCTCGGTCGTGGTGTTGATGGTGAGCTTCTTCATCCCCGGCGGGCCGACCGGTGCGGGCTGGACGCTGTATCCGCCGCAGTCGATCCTGCAAGGGACGCCCGGCTACGACGGGGGCATCGAGCTGATGCTGGTGTCGCTCATCATTTTCATCGTGGCGACCACGATGGGCGGCCTGAACTACGTCACCACCGTGCTGCAGGCGCGCTGCGAAGGAATGACGCTGATGCGCATGCCGTTGACCGTCTGGGGCATCTTCGTCGCGACCATCCTTGCGCTGCTGGGCTTTCCGGCACTGTTCGTCAGCGGCGTGATGCTGCTGCTCGACCGCACGCTGGGCACCAGCTTCTTCATGCCGGCGCTGGTATCGATGGGGCAGGTGACCAACTACAAGGGCGGCAGCCCTCTGCTGTTCCAGCACCTGTTCTGGTTCTTCGGGCATCCGGAGGTCTACATCGTGGCGCTGCCCGCCTTCGGGATCGTGTCCGACCTGATCAGCGTGCACGCGCGCAAGTGCATCTTCGGCTACCGCATGATGGTCTGGGCCATCGTCGCCATCGGTGCACTCAGCGTGGTCGTGTGGGCGCACCACATGTTCGTGAGCGGCATGAATCCGTATTTCGGCTTCTTCTTCGCGACCACCACGCTGATCATCGCGGTGCCGACCGCGATCAAGGTCTACAACTGGCTGCTGACGCTGTGGCGCGGCGACATCCATCTGTCGGTGCCGATGCTCTTCGCGCTGGCTTTCGTCTGCACCTTTGCAATCGGCGGACTCACGGGGCTCTTCCTCGGCAACGTGAGCGTGGACATTCCACTCTCGGGCACCTATTTCGTGGTGGCGCACTTCCACATGGTCATGGGCGTCGCGCCACTGCTGGTGGTGTTCGGCGGCATCTACCACTGGTATCCCAAGATCACCGGCCGCATGCTGGACGACCGGATCGGGCAGTTGCACTTCTGGATCACCTTCATCGGCACCTACCTGATCTATTTCCCGATGCACTACCTCGGCGTCCTGGGCATGCCGCGGCGCTACTACAACTTCGACGGCTACAAGTTCATTCCGCAATCAGCCTTCACGCTCAACACCTTCATCACGGTGGTGGCGCTGATCGTGGGCGTGGCGCAGTTGCTGTTCGTGTTCAATCTCGCCTGGAGCTTCTGGCGAGGCCGGCCTGCGACTTCCAATCCCTGGCGGGCTGCATCGCTCGAATGGCAGACGCCCACCACGCCGCCGGGCCATGGCAACTGGGGGCCGCGGCTGCCGGTGGCCTATCGCTGGGCCTACGCCTATGGCGTGCCGGGCGCGAAGGAAGACTTCATTGCGCAGAATGCGCCCCCCGAGGCCGGTGGCGTGGAGCCCGAACCCCACGGCAAGGGCAGCGCCCAGGGAGCACCGGCATGACCGCGACACTGGCGGCCAGAGGCGTCGATCGTGGCGGCGGACCTCGCGACGCACACGGCGGCGCGGCGAGCATCGGGCTGTGGGTGTTCATGGGCGTTGCGACCGCGCTGTTCTCGCTTTTCGCGATGGCGTACCTGATTCGAATGAACAGCGATGATGCCGTGACGCTCGCGCTGCCATGGCAGTTGTGGCTCAGCACTTCGCTGCTCGTTGCCGGCAGCGTGACGTTGCAGCGGGCCACCGCGGCGGCACGCGGCGCGGCGCTGAGGCGGACGCACCGGCTGCTGCTTGCCGGGGGCCTCTTCGCGCTGGCATTCATCGCCGTGCAGTTGTGGGCATGGGACACACTGTGGCGTGCGCAAGTGATGCCCGCCGGCAATCCTGCGGGAAGCTTCTTCTATCTGCTGACCGCGATGCACGGACTCCATCTGATCGGCGGCCTGGCCGGCTGGGCCTGGACGATGCGGACCGCCTGGGACAGCCCCTTCGGTTCAGCATGGCGCATCGCACTGTGCGCGCGCTACTGGCACTTCATGCTGGCGGTCTGGCTGGTGCTGTTCGCCTTGCTGGGCTGGGTGACGCCGGAGGTGGCGCGCTTTATCTGCGGCACGGCGTGAAGGAGTAACCATGAGCGCCGCGCCGGGCCGCCCCAAGCAAGCTCGCACCGCAGTGCGAAGCACGGAGGTTATCCAATGACCACTGCGACCATCGCTCCCTCGTCTTCGGCCCCGACCGTCGCCGTGAGCGGCTGGCGGGGGCTGATCGCCGACTGGTCTTCCGATCGCCAGGCCTTCCACGTCTCGTGGGGCAAGGCGATGATGTGGATCTTCCTGCTGAGCGACACCTTCGTCTTCAGCTGCTTCCTCACCGGCTACATGACGGTGCGGGTGTCGACCACCGCGACCTGGCCGAATCCGAGCGAGGTTTTCGGCCTCAATGTCGGCGGTGCCGACGTGCCGCTGTTGCTCATTGCCATCATGACCTTCGTGCTCATCAGCAGCAGCGGCACGATGGCGATGGCCGTCAACTGCGCCTATCGCCGCGACCGCATCAACGCGGCCACGTTGATGATCGTCACCGCGACCTTCGGCGAACTCTTCGTCGGCATGCAGGCCTTCGAATGGTCCAAGCTCATCCTCCACGAAGGCGTGCGGCCCTGGGGCAATCCGATGGGTGCGGCGCAGTTCGGCTCGGCGTTCTTCATGATCACCGGCTTCCACGGTCTGCACGTGACGGCCGGTGTGATCTACCTGTTCACCGTCGCATTCAAGCTGATCCGCGGCGACTACGACAAGACCGGCAACTACCAGATCGTCGAGATCGCGGGCCTGTACTGGCACTTCGTGGATCTGGTGTGGGTGTTCATCTTCGCGCTGTTCTATCTCTGGTGAGGTCGACCATGACTACAGGCACGGGCCAACAACATCCGATCAGCCTCTACCTGAAGATCTGGGGGCTGCTGTTCGTGCTGAGCACGATGTCGTACCTGGTCGACTACTTCCACTTCCAGGGTTATCTTCGATGGAGCCTGATCATCATCTTCATGCTGCTGAAGGCGGGGCTGATCGTCGCGGTCTTCATGCACATGGCGTGGGAGAGGCTGGCGCTGGTCTACGCCATCCTGCTGCCGCCGCTTGCCTTGCTGGTGCTGGTCGGGCTGATGTTCGCGGAGGCCGGCCACACTTTCCTGACGCGGTTGCTCTTCTTTCATTAGGCATTGCGCGCAGCCTGGGGGCAGGCCCTTACCGGTGGCTGATGTAGCGCGTGACGACGGGCAGCGACTCGCCCTGATGAAACGCCAGCCGCCGCTCGCGCAGCGCGATGTCCGCCGCCGTCGCGCGGTGAAATCGCCGCAGATGCTCCGTCCATGACTCGTCGACGATCTGCTCGACGTAGCGCTGCGGGTCTGCGATGTCGTGCAGCAGTTCCCATGCGATCGCGCCCTGGCTCAGGCGGGCGCGGCGCGTCTGGTGCATCACGAGCAGGAAAGAGGCCGCGCGAGCCGGGTCGATGAGGTATTCGACCGTGATCACCACGCGTCCCTGCTCGCCCGGCGCGCTGTTCGGCGGACCCGTGGCCCAGCCCTGCTTGGCGGGACTGGTGTCGTCCTCCTCGCCGGTGCCGTCGGTCACGTAGCGCAGCACCAGCAGCATGCACAGCGTCCCGCTGGCGGCGCCGATGCCCAGGCTGACATAGAGCGACGTGAGCTCCGCCACCTGGCCCCAGAGTGCGGCGCCGAAGGCGCTCGCCCCCATGATCGCCATCTGGTACATCGACATGCCGCGCGCGCGCACCCAGTCGGGCAGCGCAAGCTGCGCCGACACCGAGAGCGAGTTGGCCACCGTGATCCAGGCCATGCCGCAGAGGAACATCGCGGGCACGGCCACCCAGGCGTTGGGCGCGAAGGCCATGATCGCGGCCGCACCCGACTGCAGCAGCGTGCCGCGAAGCACCAGTTGGTCGCGCAGCATCGCCTGCCGCAGACGCGGCAGGAACAGCACCGCCACGATGGCACCCGCGCCCATGGACGCGAGCAGCAGCGTGAATGTGCCGGCCCCGCCGCCGTGCAGGTTGCGCGCCAGCAGCGGCAACAGTGCGAGCAGTGCCGTGGAGTGCAGGAAGGAAACCGCAACGCGCGTGAGCACCGCGCGCATGCGCTGCGACTGACGCACGAACTGCACGCCCACGCGCATCGCGCTGATCAGCTTTTCGCGGCCCAGCGGATTGGGCGTGTGCTCGCGCCGCCAGCGCAGCACGACGAAGCCCGACGCCACGCACAGCACAGCGTTGAGCCCGAACACCCATACGGTCCCCGCGCTCGCGATCAGCGTGCCGGCGAGCAGCGGGCCGACGATGCGCGAGGCGTTCATTGCGATGCCGTTGAGACCGAGCGCCGCCGGCAGGTGCGTGCGCTGTACCAGTTCGGGCACGATGGCCGAGAACACCGGCCAGCGCATCGCCAGGCCGATGCCGTTGGCGAAAGTCAGCGCCAGCAGCAGCGGCGCGTTGATCACGTCGAGCACGACGGCCACGCACAACGCGATCGCGGTGCCCGCGAGCCAGAATTGCGTCGCGACAAGCCAGCGCCGCCGATCCAGGATGTCTGCGAGCGCGCCGCTGGGCAGGCCGAGGAGAAACACCGGAAGGGTCGAGGCCGACTGCACCAGCGCGACCCACATCGGCGACGTCGTGAGCGACGTCATCATCCAGGCCGCTGCCACATCGTTCATCCACATGCAGATGTTGGCGATCAGCCAGGTGCTCCACAGCATGCGGAACACGGGGAGCCCGAGCGGTTCGAGCGGGCCGACGCGCGCTGGTTGCGCGCGGGCGGTGATTGTCTCCTGGGGCGATATCGGTGGCATCGGGCTTATTGTCAGGTGGCGCGCCTGTCGTCCTTCAGCGCGCCGCCTTGGGATCAAGGTGGGCAAGCGGCAGCGCATGGCTCGCCTTGACCTCGCCGAGCGAGAAGCTGGTGTGAATGTCTTTCACGTTGGGCAGGTTGAGCAGATGCTGCAGGGCGAAGCGCGAGAAGGTGTCCAGGTCCTGCGAAACCACCTGCAGCTCGAAAGTACCGGTGCCGCTGATGTAGTGGCACGAGATCACTTCCGGAAGCTTGCGGATCGCGTCTTCGAGCTTGCGTGTGACGTCGCCGGCGGTGCGTTCGGCGTCCACGCGCACAAAGGCGAGCACGCCCAGCCCGATCTTGTGCCGGTCGATCTCCGCGTGGTAGCCCTTGATGAAGCCGGCTTCCTCCAGCGCCCGGACGCGGCGCCAGCACGGCGCGGCCGACAGGCCCACGCGTTGCGCAAGCTCGGCATTGGTGAGCCGCCCATCGGCCTGCAGTTCTTGCAGGATGGCGAGGTCGAACTTGTCAATGCTTTCCATTTATGCTGATTTTAAGCAAGCTCCTTTCAAAATGCGGTGTCTAACGGGCAAAGAACGCAAACACCTGTCGCTGGAGCAGGCATACACTTTGCGTGATGATGGCCGAGGGGAATCCGACCCGGATGCCTCGCAAGCCACGCCCACAAGGCTCAGCCCACTGGACACTGGAGACAAACACGATGAATGCACCGCTGCCCGAGCACATTCGCAAGGCCCTGGAAACGGTCACGCTCGACGACAAATATTCACTCGATTACGGCCGCGCTTTCATGAGCGGCGTGCAGGCCCTGGTCAAGCTGCCGATGCTGCAGCGCTTGCGCGACCAGCAGCAGGGCAAGAACACGGCGGGCTTCATCAGCGGCTATCGCGGCTCGCCGCTCGGCGGCTACGACCAGGCGCTCTGGAAGGCCAGCAAGTTCCTCAAGGAACAGAACATCGTCTTCCAGCCGGGCGTGAACGAAGAGCTGGCGGCCACCGCGCTATGGGGCACGCAGCAACTCGGCTTCTCACCGGCCGGCACCAACAAGTTCGACGGCGTCTTCGGCATCTGGTACGGCAAGGGCCCCGGCGTGGACCGTTGCTCCGACGTCTTCAAGCACGCCAACATGGCCGGGACCACCGCCTGGGGCGGCGTTATCGCGGTGGCCGGTGACGACCACATCTCCAAGAGTTCGACCGCGGCGCACCAGAGCGACCACATCTTCAAGGCGTGCGGCACGCCCGTGTTCTTCCCGGCGAACGTGCAGGACATCCTGGACCTCGGCATCCACGCCTTCGCGATGAGCCGTTTCGCCGGCATCTGGTCGGGCATGAAGACGATCCAGGAGATCGTCGAATCGAGCGCCACGGCGATGATCGATCCCGAGCGCGTCGAGATCGTGACGCCCACCGACTTCCAGATGCCGCCCGGCGGCTTGCACATCCGCTGGCCCGACCATGCGCTGGAGCAGGAAGCGCGGCTGATGCACTACAAGTGGTACGCCGCGCTCGCCTACATCCGCGCGAACCGCCTCAACCACAACGTGATCGAAGGGCCGAACGACCGCTTCGGCATCATGGCCAGCGGCAAAGCCTTCAACGACACCCGCCAGGCGCTGATCGACCTGGGCCTGGACGATGCGGCCTGCCGCCAACTCGGCATCCGGTTGCACAAGGTGGCGGTGGTGTGGCCGCTGGAGGCGCAACTCACGCGCGCCTTCGCCACCGGCCTGCAGGAGATCCTCGTGGTCGAGGAAAAGCGCCAGGTCATCGAATACCAGCTCAAGGAAGAGCTCTATAACTGGCGCCCTGATGTGCGGCCCAACGTGGTCGGCAAGTTCGACGAAGGCGAAGTGCATCAGGCCGAAGGCTATTCGGGCGGCGAATGGTCGATGCCCAATCCGACCGCGCACACGCTGCTGCGCGCCAATGCCGACCTGAACCCTGCGCTGATCGCCAAGGCCATTGCCCAGCGTCTCAAGAAGACCGGCATCCTCGCCGCCGCGGGCGCGGACATGGCTGCGCGCATCGACGCGCAACTCGCGATTCTCGAAGCCAAGGAGCGCGCCATGGCGGCGCCGCAGACGATCGGCGTGGCCGACGCGACGCGCCAGCCCTGGTTCTGCTCGGGCTGCCCGCACAACACCAGCACCGTGGTGCCCGAAGGTTCGCGCGCCATGGCCGGCATCGGCTGCCACTTCATGGCCACCTGGATGGACCGTTCGACCATCGGCTTCACGCAGATGGGCGGCGAGGGCGTGCCGTGGGTCGGCCAGCAACCTTTCACGACGGACCAGCACATCTTCGCCAACCTGGGCGACGGCACCTACTTCCACAGTGGCCTTCTGGCGATCCGCCAGAGCATCGCCGCCGGGGTGAACATCACCTACAAGATCCTCTACAACGACGCGGTCGCCATGACCGGTGGCCAGCAGGTCGGCGAGCGGCCGGAAGGTCATTCGGTGCTGCAGATTGCCGAAAGCCTGCATGCCGAAGGTGCGGTCAAGGTGGTCGTGGTCACCGACGAGCCCGAGAAATACGAGGGCGTGAACGTGCCCGGCGAGAACGTCAAGGTGCGTCATCGCGACGAACTGGACGAGATCCAGCGCGAGTTCCGCGAGATCAAGGGCACGACGGCCATCATCTATGACCAGACCTGTGCGACCGAAAAGCGCCGTCGCCGCAAGCGCGGCACGGCCGTCGATCCGGCCAAGCGCGTCGTCATCAACGAACTGGTCTGTGAAGGCTGCGGCGACTGCAGCGTGCAGAGCAACTGCCTGTCGGTCGAGCCCCTCGAAACCGAGTTCGGCCGCAAGCGCACGATCAACCAGAGCACCTGCAACAAGGACATGAGCTGCCTCAAAGGCTTCTGCCCGAGCTTCGTCACCGTCGAGGGCAGCAAGCTCAAGAAGAAGTCGAAGACCAAGGGCTCGTCGCCGGTCGAACTCGGTGCACTGACAGAGCCGGCGATTCCCTCGCTCGCTGGCGGACAGGTCTGGGGCATCGTGGTGGCGGGCGTCGGTGGCACCGGCGTGATCACCATCGGACAGTTGCTCGGCATGGCCGCGCACATCGAAGGCAAGGGCATCGTCACGCAGGATGCGGCGGGCCTCGCTCAAAAGGGCGGCGCCACCTGGAGCCACGTGCTGATCGGCGACACGCAGGACGACATCCGCACCACGCGCGTCGGCACGGCGGCGGCCGACCTGATCCTGGCCTGCGACCCGCTGGTCAGCGTCAATGCCGAAACGACGGCGCGCATGCGCGAAGGGCGCACGCACGTGGCCCTCAACAGCCACAGCAGTCCGACGGCGGCCTTCGTGCGCAACGCCAACTGGCAGAACCCGCAGGACACCTGCGCCGCCGAGATCGCCCGTGCGGTCGGCGTCGATGCGGTTGGTGCATTCGATGCCGACGCCGCCGCGACCTCGCTCATGGGCGACAGCATCTACGTCAACCCGATGATCCTGGGCTACGCCTGGCAGAAGGGGTGGATTCCGCTCGAACTCGCTTCGCTGATGCGGGCGATCGAACTCAACGCCGTGGCCGTCGACAACAACAAGGCGGCCTTCGAGTGGGGCCGCCAGGCCGCGCAACGGCCGGTGGAACTGCAAAAGCGCGTCCAGCCGGGCCAGATCATCGAATTCAAGAAGCGCGAGTCGATCGACACCCTGGTGGCGCGCCGCGTCGAATTCCTGACCGGCTACCAGAACGCGGCCTACGCTGAACAGTACAAGACGTACATCGCCAAGGTGCAGAAGGCGGAATCGGCGCTGGGCAAGACCAGCCTGAGCGAAGCCGTCGCGCGCTATCTGTTCAAGCTGATGGCTTACAAGGACGAGTACGAAGTCGCCCGCCTGCACACCGACCGCAGCTTCCTCGAACGCGTCGAAGGAATGTTCGAGGGCCAGATGGGCAAGGATTTCAAGCTCAACTACCACCTCGCGCCGCCCATCATCGCCAAGAGGAACGCCAAGGGCGAGTTGCAAAAGCAGAAGTTCGGCCCCGCGATGCTGACCGGCTTCCGGCTGCTCGCAAAGTTGAAGGGCCTGCGCGGAACGGCATTGGACATCTTCGGTCGCACCGACGAGCGCAAGACCGAGCGCGCCCTGATCGGCGAATACCGCGCGAGCATCGACGAAGTGCTCACCAGCCTGAACGCCGCGAACCATGCGGCAGCCGTCGAGATTGCGAGCCTGCCCGAGCAGATTCGCGGCTACGGCCACGTGAAGGACCGTCATTTGGCCGCCGCCCGCGTCCGCTGGGCCGACCTGATGGCCAAGTGGCGCAATCCGCAGGCCGTCAAGGCCGCTGCCTGAGCGTCACGAGCGGCCTCCAGCCGCTGGGCTGAATGCCCTTGATCGCCTCGCCAGGTTCCCCCCGGCGGGTCGGGTGCCGCCGAATACAATGCTCGGTGCTGTGCGCGGCCGGGCCGCGCTGCGCGGCTGGTTTTCGCACTGCTGCGGACCCGCGGGACCTCTTGTATTGGAGGCCGGCGCTCTTATTTCTTCCCTCTGCTGGAGACTCCCTTGTTCATTTCCTCTGCTTTCGCCCAGACCGCACCCGCTGCCGGAGGCGGCGACATGATGTCCTCGCTCGGCAGCATGCTGCCGCTGGTCCTCATGTTCGTGGTGCTGTACTTCGTCATGATCCGTCCGCAGATGAAGCGCCAGAAAGAAGCCCGCGCCATGATCGAGGCCCTCGCCAAGGGCGATGAGGTCGCGACGTCCGGCGGCATCCTCGGCAAGATCACCCAGATCGGCGAGCAGTACCTGACCATCGAAATTGCCAAGGGCATCGAAGTGCAGATCCAGCGCAGCGCCGTCGTCCAGGTCCTGCCCAAGGGCGCAATCAAGTAATGGCTCGCCCCCAGGTTGGCTCACTTCGTGTAGCCGCCCACCCCCTACCGGGGGCAACACCAGCGGCCCGGCAAAGCCGGTTCCGCGGTGTTTCACCAACGGGCCTGGCTTTGCCGGCCGAAATTCATGAGCAGTGACTTTATTTCCCATGCGCCGCATGTAGCGCCCCCGGTAGGGGGTGGGCGGCTACACGAAGTGAGCCAACCTGGGGGCGAGTAAAAACATGAACAGATATCCGGTCTGGAAGTACGCGATCATCGTGATCGTGCTGCTCGTGGGGCTGATTTACGCCCTGCCCAATTTCTTCGGCGAGGCGCCTGCGGTGCAGGTGTCGGCGGCCAAGTCGACCGTCAAGGTCGACGCCAGCACCCAGACCCGGGTCGCGGAGGCGCTCAAGGCCGCCGGCCTCGCGCCCGACCTGTTGACGCTCGACGCCACTTCCGTGCGTGCGCGTTTCACCAACACCGACGACCAGCTCAAGGCGCGGGACGTCCTCCAGCACGCGCTGGTGCCGGATCCGAGCGAGCCGCCCTACGTCGTCGCGCTCAACCTGCTTTCGCGCTCGCCGTCCTGGCTATCGGCGCTGCACGCCTTTCCGATGTATCTGGGCCTCGACCTTCGTGGTGGTGTCGACTTCCTGCTGCAGGTCGACATGAAGGGCGCCATGGACAAGAAGGCCGAATCCTTCGCGAGTGACATTCGGACGGGGCTGCGCGACAAGAGCGTGCGCGGCACGTCGGTCACGCGCGTCGACCAGACCATCGACATGCGATTCCGCGACACCGCCGGTCTGCAAGCGGCCAAGGCCCTGTTGCAGGACCAGTTCCCCGATCTCACGACGGTCGAGAGCCAGGAAGGCACCGACTTCAAGCTTGTCGCCTCCATCAAGCCGGAGGCCGCGCGGCGCCTGCAGGACGCGGCGCTCAAGCAGAACATCACGACGCTGCACAACCGGATCAATGAGCTCGGCGTGGCCGAACCGGTGATCCAGCAGCAGGGGCTGGACCGCATCGTGGTGCAGTTGCCCGGCGTGCAGGACACGGCCAAGGCCAAGGACATCCTGGGCCGCACCGCCACCCTCGAAATGCGCCTCGTCGACGAGAGCGCCGAGGGCCGCGCGGCCGAAATGGGCACGGGGCCGGTGCCTTTCGGCTCCGAGAAATTCCTCGATCGCCAGGGCCGCGCCGTGATCGTCAAGAAGCAGGTGCTGGTGACGGGCGAGAACCTCACCGATGCGCAACCCGGCTTCGACTCGCAGACGCAGCAACCCAAGGTCGACCTGACGATGGACGCGAAGGGCGGCCGCATCATGCGCGACGTCAGCCGCGAGAACTATCGCAAGCGCATGGCGATGCTGATCTTCGAAAAGGGCAAGGGCGAAGTGCTGACGGCGCCCTCGATCAACGGCGAACTGGGCAACCGCTTCCAGATCTCGGGTTCGATGAGCGTCGTCGAAGCCAACGACCTCGCGCTGCTGCTGCGCGCCGGTTCGCTCGCTGCGCCGATGGAGATCATCCAGGAACGCACGATCGGTCCGAGCCTGGGCGCCGACAACATCAAGAAGGGCTTCGACAGCGTGATGTACGGCTTCATCGCCATCATGGTGTTCATGTGCCTCTACTACGCGCTCTTCGGCGTGTTCTCGTCGATCGCACTGGCGGTCAACCTGTTGTTGCTGGTGGCGGTCCTTTCGATGCTGCAGGCCACGCTGACCTTGCCCGGTATCGCGGCCATGGCGCTCGCGATCGGCGTGGCGATCGACTCCAACGTGCTGATCAATGAACGGATCCGCGAGGAACTGCGCGGCGGGGCCACGCCGCAGGCGGCGATCCATTCGGGCTATGACCGCGCGTGGGGCACGATTCTCGACTCCAACGTGACCACGCTGATCGCGGGCATTGCCCTGCTGGCCTTCGGTTCAGGACCGATCCGCGGCTTCGCCGTCGTGCATTGCATCGGCATCGTCACATCGATGTTCTCCGCCGTGTTCTTCTCGCGCGGGCTCGTCAACTTCTGGTACGGCAGCAAGAAGAAGCTCAAGACCCTGTCGATCGGCACCGTCTGGAAGCCGGGCAATCAGGTCGTGCCCGACGCGAAATAAGAGAGACAGAAAATGGAGTTCTTCCGAATCCACAGGACCATCCCGTTCATGCGCCACGCGCTGGTGCTGAACGCGATCTCCCTCATCACCTTCTTGCTGGCGGTGTTCTTCCTGCTCCATCGCGGCCTGCATCTGTCGGTGGAGTTCACGGGCGGCACGGTGATGGAGGTCGCCTACCAGCAGTCGGTCGACGTCGGAAAGGTGCGCGAGACCATCTCCAAGCTCGGCTACGCGGACGTGCAGGTGCAGAACTTCGGCACCTCGCGCGACGTCCAGATCCGCCTGCCGGTGCAAAAGGGCCAGACCTCGGCCCAGCAGAGCACCCAGGTCATGGACGCCCTCAAGGCGGTCGATCCGTCGGCAACGCTGCGCGGCACCGAATTCGTCGGGCCGCAGGTCGGCGAAGAGTTGACCACCAACGGCCTCAAGGCGCTGGGCATGGTGGTGGTCGGCATCATGATCTACCTGGCCTTCCGCTTCGAATGGAAGTTCGCCCTCGCGACCGTGCTGGCCAACCTGCACGATGTGGTGATCATCCTGGGCTTCTTCGCCTTCTTCCAGTGGGAGTTCTCGCTGGCGGTGCTTGCGGCGGTGCTGGCGGTGCTGGGCTACTCGGTCAACGAGTCCGTGGTCATTTTTGACCGGGTCCGCGAGAACTTCCGTCGTTATCGCAAGATGACCACCCGCGAGGTCATCGACAACGCGATCACGTCGACCATCAGCCGAACCATCATCACCCACGGTTCGACCCAGCTCGTGGTGCTCTCGATGTTCTTCTTCGGCGGTCCCACGCTGCACTACTTTGCGCTGGCGCTGACCATCGGGATTCTGTTCGGCATTTATTCGTCAGCCTTCGTGGCGGCCGCCATTGCCATGTGGCTGGGCGTGAAGCGCGAGGATCTGGTGAAGGGGCCGATCAAGCGGGAAGGGGACCCGGACGATCCGAATGCCGGCGCAACCGTGTGAGCTGTCAACTTTTCGGCCCGGCACGTGTGTTGCGTTGGGGTTGCCGAGCATTGCCGGCTCTTGTGCGGTTACGTTTCCCGATGCAAGCTCGCGTGATTGCCCAATCGAATTAATTGCCGTCCTGTTCATCCATGCCCACGCGGTCCCACGCTTCTTCCCTCCAACTTTCCCGCGAAACGCGCGAGCTTTTCGTTGCCGCCACCGAGGGGGTGATCGAGCCGGTGGCCCATGCGATCCGGGAGCGGCTGGTTGCGCTGGCTGCACAAGTCGGTAATGCGCGCGACATGCAGGAGAACCGCGACGGATTCCTGGCGTTCCAGGCGAACGGGTCGAACTGGGTCAAGGAGTCGCAGGCCGCCTGGCGAAAGGCGCTGGCCAGCAGCAGCCCGACCGGAACGGCGTCCAATTCCCTCTCGCGCCTCGAGTTGATTGGCGACGAAGTGGTCGAAACCGGGATCCTTTCGTCGCGACTCGCGCAGTCCATCCAGGACAAGGCCAATTTCGAACTCAATGACCTGCGCTTGCGGATCCAGCACCTGGAAGGGACCCATGAGCTCGATGCCAAGGACATCCTGAAACCCGAGGCCTTGGCCAAGGTGCTGGTCGACAAATGGCTGGCCGTGGGTTTGAGCCGCGAACTGTGGGGCAAGGTCCAGGATCAGGTGCAGTCGCACATGGTCGATACCGTCGTCAAGGCCTACAAGGATGCCAACGCCTTCCTCGTCGGGAAGGACGTGATGCCCGAGATCGACCTCAAGAGCTTTGTCCGGCGAACAGGCTCGGTCAGTTCGGGCGCCGCCGCTCTTGGCGGCAGCTTCGCTCATGCCGCCAGCGCGCCGATGGGTATTGCGGGGCAACAACAAGCCCAGCCCGTGCGTGGCGGCTTCGGCGCACCGCCAGGGAGTTTCGCGCCGGCCGCGATCGGTGTCGGCATGGGCCGCGGTGCAAGCGGGCAGGGACTGCCCGGCGGCGACACGATGCTCGTGACCGGCGGCTCGCCGCTGCTGATGGCCCGTCAGCGCGCGCAGGGCGTCCTGCTCAATCTCAAGCGATTCGTGACGGCTCGCATCGGCGGTGACATCGCGCAGCAGCGCCTGGCGGCCGGGGGCGAAATGGTGGGTGGCGGCGGGGTCGGCGCCATGGGCGGCGGCGTCGGCGGCGGCGCACCGGCCTTCGCTGCGGCCATCGCAGATGCGGAAGCAGCCTACCAAGTCGCGTCCTCGCAGTACGTCGTGGGCGATCAGGCCGCTGCCGTTCACAACGCCTCGAACGAGCTTCGGCGGCGCAGCACCGAGCTGAAGAAGAAGGCGCCGACGACGGCGGACAAGGCGACCGTGGAGATCGTGGCGCTGATGTTCCAGGCCATCCTCGCCGAGGAGCGCATTCCTTTCTCGGCGCGTGTGTGGTTCGCGCGGCTCCAGATGCCCGTCCTGCGCGTGGCCATCGCCGAGCCCGAGTTCTTCGGCACCCTGCAGCATCCGGCCCGCATGTTGATCGACCGCATGGGTTCGTGCGTGATGGGCTTCGACGCGGCCGCCATTTCCGGCAGCGCCTTGGAAGGCGAGATCCGCCGTGTCGTGCAGGTGATCGAGCAATATCCGGAAACCGGCCAGCGCGTGTTCAAGCTGGTGTTCGACGAATTCGTCGCCTTCCTCAACAAGTACCTCACGCAGAGCGACACCACCCAGAAGGTGATGAGCGTGGCACAGCAGGTCGAGCAGAAGGAGACGATGGCGATCCAGTACACCATCGAGTTGCGCAAGATGCTCAACGACATGCCGGTACGCGAGGAGATCCGCGAATTCCTGTTCAAGGTCTGGGCCGAAGTGCTGGCCATCGCGGCCCTGCGCTACGGGCCGCAGGACGAGCAGACGGTGACACTGAAGCGCTCCGCCTCCGATCTTGTGTGGGCCGCAAGCGCCAAGCCGAACCGCAACGACCGCACCCGCGTGATCCAGGATCTTCCCAAGCTGCTCCAGCGCCTGCGCCAGGGCATGACGCTGCTGGGCATCGTCGGTGACCCCCAGGAAGCGCACATCAAGACCATCGGCGCGACCCTGTCCGATGCCTTCATGTCGAAGACCGAAGCCATCCCGCAGGCAAAGATCGAGGCCATGGCCAAGCGGCTCGCCAACCTTGAAGATTTCGTATCCGACGAAAGTGCGACCGACCTGCCCCTGGACGCCGCGAGCATCGAACTCCTGCTCGGCGTCGACGCCGCCTCGATCGAGGTGGTGCCCGACACCGGCACCAAGGTCAGCGAGGACATGCTCGCCTGGGCGCACGAACTCCAGGTCGGCAACTGGTTCATGCTCGACCACAACGACCGCGTGAGCCAGGTCCAATTCGTCTGGCGCAGCGACCGCAAGCAACTGCACCTCTTCGCCTCCAGCGACGGTCGCAGCTTCCTGATCCAGGTCGGAAGGCTAGCGTCTTACCTCCAAGCAGGCCTGTTGGTGCCGGCAGAAGAAGAAACGCTGACGGTACGCGCAACCCGCGAAGCCCTGGCCAAGCTAGACGCCAACCCCGAACGCCTACTGAACTAGCGGTTCCGCCCGCGGCCGACGAAGTCAGCCCCGTTCGTGAAACACCGCGGAACCGGCTTGGCCGGGCCGCTGGTGTTGCCCCCGGTAGGGGGTGGGCGCCCGACACGAAGTGCGGGCAACCTGGGGGCGAGCTCAGTCAATGCGCCACGCGTGAACTACTGTCGTCGCACAGTTCGTCAAGCACCAGCGCATCGGGCTCGACGCCGGTGCTCCAATGCACCATCAGCACGATGATCTTGAGTTCGTCGAGCGACAGTGGCTCGCTTGGGGTCGCCATCGCGCGTTCGATCACGATCTCGCGCATGCCGGCAGGCAGGACGCCGGCCGATTCCAGAAAGCTGATGAAGCCCAGGCATTCGGCGCCGATGTGCGTCTGCTCGACGCTCGAATAGACCCGAATCGATCCCGGGGACGGGGCCATCACGTCATCGCTCCGGCTTCGAATGCTCACGGTGGCGGTGGCCCTGTCGGCATGCCTGCTGAGTTGGATACCCTGGGTCGCGAGACTCAGTCCGTCGAGCCATTGCAGCGCATCGCGGATCTCTTCGGCATCGAAGCCTTGCGCGCTGAGCTTGCGCCCCAATTGCTCGGGCTCGGGGCACGCGTCGCCGCGCCAGTAGTTTTCGTAGACAAACACAAGCACTTCGAACATGGGTTCAATATAGCCCACCCGGGCTCTCAAAAGTTGCGTCAACACGACGACATGCAGGCAGCCCAGCGGCTCAAGCAGCGGCGACGCGCTGGAACAACCCTCCAGGCAGGCGGGCGACGCGCCCGTCCAGTTCAAGTTCGAGCAATCGAGCCTGAAGCTCCGCAGCGCTGTAGCCTGTGCGGGCGCAGAGCGCATCGAGGCTCACCGGATCGAAGCCCATTTCGCCCAGCAGACCGGATTCGCCACCGTCCGCAGGTTCCGCGTGAAGCGTTGGCTGGGGGGATGTCCCGGATGAAGGCGCCGGCGATGCATCGAAGCGCAATTCTTCGAGCACATCGCCAACGGACTCGACCAGCTTCGCGCCCTGTCGGATGAGCGCATGGCAGCCGCGCGACTGCGGTGAATGGATCGACCCCGGTATCGCGAACACCTCCCTGCCCTGTTCCGCCGCGAGCCGTGCAGTGATCAGCGAGCCCGATCGAAGGGCAGCCTCCACCACCAGCGTGCCGCGCGACAGGCCGGCGATGATGCGATTGCGCTTGGGGAAGTTCTGGTTGAGCGGCGGTGTTCCTAACGAATACTCGCTCACGATCAGGCCCTGGGCCGCGATGCGATGCGCGAGTTCGCGATGCCGGGCAGGGTAGACGCGATCCAGCCCGGTTCCCACCACCGCAACGGTTGCCAGCCGGTCAGGTCCGCCGCTCGCCTCCAGCGCGCCTGTGTGCGCAGCGCCATCGACACCCAGCGCGAGGCCGGACACAACCGTGATGCCCGCTTCGCCGAAGGCCCGCGCGAAAGCGCGCGCGTTCTCCGCGCCCTGGGCCGTGGGGTTGCGGCTGCCAACCATGGCAATGCTGCGATCGAGTTGCGTCAGGTCGAATTGCGGTGCGCCCAGCAGGTAGAGCATCAACGGCGGATCGGCCATTTCCAGCAGCGACGCCGGATAGCCCGCATCGCCCAGGGTCAGGATGCGTCTGGTCGCACCTTGACTGTCGGTGTGCTGCAGCCATTCGAGCGTCTTGTCGAGGAGCGCAGGCAGTTCCGCCGGCTCCCGAAGCAGCGCTTGCACTTGCGCCTCTGTCGCGACCTGCTGCAGCGCGCCCGGCGTCTGCCGGAAGACCTCGGCAGGCAGGCCGAAAGCCGCGAGCAGCCTCCGGCCCGCTGTACTGCCGATGCCCGGCGTCAGCGATAGCCTCAGCCAGCTTGCTAGCTCTTCACGCTCCACGCGAAAGCAAAGCGACCATCAGGGGTTGACCAGCAGGTCGCCCGGCTTCGGCGCGTCGCTGATCTCGAGCACCAATGCGTAGGAGGCCTTTTCGAATGGGCGGAACACCATCAGCAGGCCGATGCGCTCATTCGGCAGCTTCACGACTTGCTTTCCGGAGTAGGTGGTGTTGGACGCGCGATCGACGACGGTTTCGCCGTTCTTGAGGATCGCAAGCACATGACCGGCTTCGATGCCGTCGCGTGTGCCCTTGTTGATCACCACCACCTGGTTCTGCGCCACGTACTGCACGGCATTGCCGTACACCGAGACGATGCGCCCGTTGATCACCTGTTCCGGTGCGCGCGGTGCATAGCTCATCAGCTGGCGTTGCGGCTCCGGCAGGAGACGGTCGCCGGCGCGCATTTCCTCGCGTGCCGCAACGATGTCGATGGTCGCCGGGACGACATTCGTGACTTCCTTGCCCTCGACCAGTTGGCCTTCGATCGATTGACTGCGCATGAGCTGCGCCCTGCCGAGGTACGCCGCTTCATAGCCGAGGAGTTCGCCCGTGGCGGGGTCGTTCAGCGGCGTCGCGTTGCGGAAGATACGGAAGGTCTGGATCGGGCCGGGCTGCTCGATCAGTGCCGAATTGGCGTCGCCCAGTGCATAGGCACGGTCGCCGCGGGCCAGGAGCACGCGGCTGTCGTTGCCGGCCACGATGTGCGGCGCAGTGTTGAGCGTGTCCTGGTCGATGATGATCGGCTCGCTCAGGTAAGGCTCGATCAGGCTCGGATTGAGCGTCGGCAGCGCCATGCCCGACAGCGATTCGTACCGTGTGCGCGGCGACAGTTTGACGGTCCCATTGGGGGCGCCGCCACGGCGTGTGCTCAGACGGGCACGGCCGCCGGTCTTGTCGAGATAAAGCACCTGGCCCGGGTAGATCCGATGCGGGTTCGAGATCTCGCTGATATTCATGCCCCAGAGCTCGGGCCAGCGCCACGGACTGCGCAGGTAGAGACGGGAAATCGCCCAGAGCGTGTCGCCGGGCTTGACGGTGTATTCGTCGGGCGCATTGGGGGCCAGCTCGCTGACCGGAATTCCGGCCTGGGCGGTTTGCTGGGCGGTGGCGCGCTGTTGCGGTGTGATCGGATAGGTTTGCGCGGAAGCCGTCGTGACGCCCGTGCCGATGGCGGCGAGGGCTGTCAAGGTGGCGAAAAGGCTGGGACGCAGGTGTTCGTTGATTCGGAATTTATTCATGGTTGATGGTGTGCACACACTGCGCCACGCAGAACGTACGAATCCTCACAATTTGCTACGAATTTTGCGCTGAAGCCCTAGATTGGGCAATGTATATCCCCCGTCTCACATTCGCGCGTCGCGGAAATGGCGAAAATAGCGACAACTTTTCCTCGCTTTCATGGCAAAACGAACCATTTTGAGTTACCCCGATGCGCGGTTGCATACGGTGGCCAAACCGGTGCAGGGTGTCGATGCCCGCATCAAGACCCTGGTCGCCGACATGCTGGAGACGATGTACGACGCCAACGGCATCGGCCTCGCCGCCACGCAGATCGATGTGCATGAGCGCCTGGTCGTGATCGACGTGTCGGAAGAACGCGACAAGCCTGTCGTCCTGATCAACCCGGAGATCGTCTGGGCCAGCGACGACAAGATCATCAACGAAGAAGGCTGCCTGTCCGTGCCGGGCATCTACGACGGAGTCGAGCGTTCCACCGCGGTGCGCGTGACGGCGCTCGACACCGAGGGCGAGTTGCAGACCATCGAGGCCGAAGGCCTGCTGGCTGTCTGCATCCAGCATGAACTCGATCACCTGCTCGGCAAGGTGTTCGTCGAATATCTGTCGCCCTTGAAGCGCAATCGCATCAAGAGCAAGTTGCTCAAGCAGCAACGCGAAGACCAGAAGCTCGACCAGCGCGAAGGGCGGCGTTGATCATGAATCGTCGATGGCTATTGGCCGCAGCATTGACGACGGCCTTGGCCGGTTGCGCAAGCGATCCGACACGGACTGCATTGGGAACGCCGCGGGCCCAGGTGCTGCAGCAAGTGGGCACGCCCACGGCGACCTATCCCTTGCCGGATGGCGGTGAACGGTTGCAATACTCGCGCGCGCCGATGGGATTCGAGGTGTCCAACATCGACGTGGACGCGAGCGGAAAAGTCGTTTCCGTGCGGCAGGAGCTTTTCGAAGGACTGTTCGGCAGCACCATCAAGCCCGGTGTCTGGCGAGAGGCCGACATACTGCGCACCTACGGGCGGCCTTACGAAATCACGCGCGTGACCTCCTTCGACGGCAACGTGTGGAGTTGGCGCTACAAGCACATCAATCAACGGCGCCTTCTCTATATCTACGTCAGTCCGGACGGCGTGGTCGATCACTACAACGTCGGCGACGAGTTTTTCCGAGACCAGATCGGCGTCGGCCGGTGAGCGCCACATGAAGGTCGCGTTCGCGGGTACGCCCGACTTCGCCCGCGTCGCGCTGGAGGCGATTGCAGCGGAGCCCGGGTTCGAGATCGTCCTGACGTTGACCCAGCCCGACCGCCCGGCGGGCCGCGGCATGAAACTGCAAGCTTCGCCGGTCAAGCAGTTCGCGGTCAGCCGCGGTTGGCCGGTAGCGCAGCCGCGCAGCCTGCGGCTCGACGGCAAGTATCCCGACGATGCCTCGGCAGCGCGCGATGCCGTCGCCTGCGCGAAAGCCGACGTGATGGTCGTCGCCGCTTACGGGCTCATCCTTCCCCAGTGGGTGCTGGATGCGCCGCGGCTCGGCTGCCTCAACATTCACGCGAGCCTGCTGCCGCGATGGCGCGGCGCTGCGCCGATCCATCGGGCGATCGAGGCGGGCGATGCCGAGACCGGCGTCACCATCATGCAGATGGACGCCGGCCTCGACACCGGCGACATGCTGCTGCGCGAATCGACCCCCATCGGCGACGACACGACCGCGCGGCTGCACGACCGGCTCGCTGCAATGGGCGGTCGCCTGATCGTGGAAGCCTTGAAGCAGGCCGACGCCGGAACGCTCCACGCCGAGCCCCAGCCGTCTGAAGGCGTGACCTACGCGCACAAGGTCGAGAAGAGCGAGGCGCAGGTGGCGTGGTCGCTGGATGCGGCCACGATCGTGCGTCGCATCCGAGCCTTCGATCCTTTCCCCGGTGCGAGCAGCACGCTGGATGGCGAGACCGTCAAGCTCTGGGCGGCGGAGGCCCGAGGCGAGGCTGCCGACGAGCCGCCGGGCACGGTCCTCGCGGTCTCGTCCACCGGCATCCTCGTCGCCGCCAAGGATTCCGTCGTCGTCATTTCCGAACTGCAGCGTGCCGGTGGCAAGCGCCTACCTGTCGCCGAATTCCTGCGCGGCTTCGATGTGAAGCCCGGGCAGGTTTTCGGCTGATGTTCCTCTCAAAATCCATCCGCCGTCAGCCGGAGTTCCGCGAGGGCCTGCGCGACATGCTGCCGGTCGCCCTCGGCATCGGCGCCTGGGGCCTCATGACCGGTGTGGCAATGCTCCAGGCGGGCATGAGCCTGTTCGAGTCGATCGCGATGACGGTCCTCGTCTACGCCGGAAGCTCGCAACTCGCGGCCATTCCACTGCTGATCGCGGGCGCCCCGGCCTGGGTGATCCTGGCCACGAGCTTCTGCGTCAATCTGCGTTTCGTGGTCTTCAGCTTGCATCTGCGGCCCTACCTCATGCACATGCCGCGCTGGCGCCGCATGACGCACGGCTACCTCACCGCCGACATGAGCTATGCGCTGTTCACCCGCAAGTACGCGCGCCCGCCCGAGTCCGAGGCCGAGCAGCGCGGGCAGGAGGCCTACCTCACCGGCAACTATTGCGTGACCTGGGTTTCGTGGATGGGCCTGAGCCTTCTCGGCATCTTCCTGGCGAACATGATTCCGCCGACCTGGGGCCTGGGCTTCGCCGGTGTGCTGAGCCTGGTCGCGATCGTGTGCTCGATGGCCACGACGCGTCTGCGCATACTGGCCGTGCTGATCGCGGGTGTCACCGCGGTGGCGGCGTATGCATTGCCGCTCAAGCTCAACATCGTCGCCGGCATCGGCGTGGCGGTGCTGCTGTGCTTCTGGCTGGAGAAGCAATTCGGACTCGACCCTGACGCGGAGGACGACAAGTGAACCTGGCGAACCTGGGCGGGGGCCAGACCGATCTGTGGACGCTCGGCGTGATCGTCGGCATGGCCGGCGTCACGGTGCTGACGCGCTGCTTCTTCTTCATCCTCGACCGCCCCTGGGGCCTGCCGGAATGGGCGCATCGGGCGTTGCACTATGCACCCGCGGCCGCGCTCGCCGCGGTGATTGTTCCCGAGATCGTGATGACGCAAGGCCATCTGACCTCGACCCTGCATGACGCCAGGCTTTACGGCGCCGTGGCCGGCACCGCCTATTTCTTCTGGCGGCGCGGCGTGCTGGGGACGATGCTGGCGGGGATGGCGGTCTACCTGCCGTTGCATCTCGGCTTGGGCTGGTAGCGCGGCGATCTCAGTCGAGCTGCACGCCCGAGGTCTTGATGACTTGTCCCCATCTGCCGCTCTCGGCACGCGCGAGCTTGTAGAAGTCCTGCGGCGTTCCGGGGAGCGCCTCGAAGCCGAAGTCCGAGAACAGCTTCACCACCTTCGGCGCCTGCATGGCCTTGTTCAGCTCACTGTTGAGCCGGTTGACGACATCCGGGGGCATGCCGGCCGGACCGATCAGCCCGTGGAAGGCATAGGCGTTGACGTCCTTGAAGCCCAGTTCCGAAAAGGTCGGCACATCGGGCAGCGCGCGTGCGCGCTGCGGCAACGCGATCGCCAGCACGCGGACCTTGCCGGACCGGATGATCGGAAGGCCGGAGGCGAGGTCCAGCATCATGGTTTGCACCTGGCCGCCCATGATGTCGTTCATTGCGGGTGCAGCGCCCTTGTAGGGGACGTGCTGGATGCTGAGGCCCGCCTTCTGCTTGAAAAGCTCCATGGCCATGTGGTGCGGCGAACCGCTGCCCGGCGAGGCATAGCTGACCGAGTCGGGGTGGGCCTTCACGTAGCTCACGAATTCGGCGACCGTCTTCGCCGGGAAGTCCGGATGCACCACGAGTGCCACCGGAAAGCGGCCGATGGTTCCGATGTACGTGAAGTCGGTCGCCGGCTTGTAGGGCAGCTTCGCGAACATGTATTCGTTGAAGAGCAGTGCCGCGTTCTCGGCCTGCATGATCGTGTAGCCGTCGGGCTTGCTCTGCATCATCACCGACACGCCGATGTTGGTCGACGCACCCGGGCGGTTGTCGACGACGATCGGCTGGCCCAGCGAAGGCTGCATCGCCTCCGACAGCGTGCGCGCAAGGTTGTCGGTGCCTCCGCCGGCGGCGTAGGGGACGATCAGGCGAATGGGCTGGTTGGGGTAGGTGGACTGCGCGGCGACATGGCCGGCTGCCGCCATCGCGAACCCCGCGATGAACAGTTGGAAGATGCGTTTCAGGCGATTCATCGGTCTTGTCTCCGTCATGATGTGATGTGTTGAATGCGGCAATCAGCCGCGCAGCGTCTGCCAGAGCTCGCGGTCGCGCTCGGCGGTCCAGATGACCGGGTGCTCGATGCCGCGCAGCTCGTCGTAGGCGCGTGATACGTCGAAGGGCAGCACGTGTTGGAAGACGGGCCAGTCGCCGAAGCGCGGTTTCATTGCTTGCTCGGCGCGCTCGAAGCAGCCGCGAAGGCTGTCGCCCGCGTCGATGCCGGAACGCACGCTGGCGATCAAGGTCGAGAGGAAAGCCTTGGTGAGTTCGATCGCCTCGGCGCACGCTGCCGTGCCTTTCACCACCGCGCCGCGACCGGGCACCAGCACCTCGGGCTTCAGCGCAGCAACGGCCTCCAGCGTGCCCGCCCAATCCTGGATGTAGGCGTCGCCGGCATACACGCCGCAGCGGTTCTCGACGACGTCGCCGGAGAACAGCACGCCGCAGTCGGGCAGCCACGCGACGGTGTCGCCGCCCGAGTGGCCGCGGCCGAGGCACATCAGCCGCACTTCGCGCCGCCCGAGCCACAGGCTCATTTCGCGCTCGAAGCTCATCGTCGGCACCGTGAGGCCGGGAATCTCCTCGACGCCGGCAAAGAGGCGCGGAAAGCGCCCGACCTCCGAATCGAAGTCGGCCTGGCCGCGCTCATGCACCCAGTCGAGCGTGCCCTTGCTGGCGACGATGGCCTGTACATCGTCGAAGGCGCTGGCGCCCATGACGCGGACGGCGTGGTAGTGCGTCAGCACGATGAACTTGATCGGCTTGTCGGTGACGGTGCGGATGTCGGCCAGGAAGTCGCGCGCCATGCGCGGTGTGGGCCGGGTGTCGATCAGCACCACGTGGTCATCGCCGACGATGAAGCCGCAGTTGGGATCGAAGTCGCTGATGTAGCCGTACACGCTGGGCGCAAGCTCGCGCAACTGCGGCTTCTGCTCGCGGGTATCGGAGGCGGAGGCGAAGGAAGCGGATGTGTTCATGCGGGGCTTTGTGAGTTGTTTGGGGAGGCATCGCCGCTTTCGCGCGCGGCGGCGATGCAGTCCAGCAGCACGGCCTGGTCGCCGCACTGGTTGGCCAGCAGCAGGACGAGGCGGGCGTTGAAATCGGCGCTCTGCGCCTCGGTCAGCCCTTCCTGGGCACTGACCCAAGCTGCGTAGAAGCCGTCGGGATCGGGGATGTGGGGTTCGGTGATCATGGTTTTTTGCGTTTCAGCGATGCGCCAGCACGGCGTGGACGGTGGCTGCGATCGATGCCGGCGTGGGCTCTTCCAGCAAGGCGGCGCGATAGGCATCGGGGCGCACGAGGCACAGGCTGCCGGGCATGGCGTTGCCGAGGTGACGCGCCAGTGCCTCGTCGGGCTGCAGCGTGGGCAGTCCGCTGTCTCCGCCAACGGCCACGAGGCGCAGCGGCAACGACGCGACGGCGTCGGTCAGCGCTTCAGCCTGCGCGCGCGTCGGCGCGAACCAGAGGCCGAGGCATTGCGTGCCGTCGGCCAGCAGTTCCATCAGCGTGGTTGGCGTGCCGTCGCGATCGCGCAACGGCAGGTTCTGCACGGTCCGTCCGCCGTAGGGCAAATGAGGTCCGGCGGGATATTCATTGGCCACCGACATGCGACCCGTATTCACCAGCGCACGGGCGAAAGCATGGCGCGACGCGAGCGCGACCACCGCGCGCCGCAGCGTGTGTTCGGCTGGCGATCGCGGTGCAAGGAAGCGCGCCGAGCGACTGGTGACGCGCAGGTTCTCCGTTGCCGCGGGCTGGCGCTCGGCGTCGTAGGTGTCGAGCAGCGCGTCGCCGGCGTGGCCCTGCACGACCAGCGCCAGCTTCCAGCCGAGGTTGGCCGCGTCCTGGATGCCGCTGTTGCCGCCGCGCGCGCCGAAGGGGCTCACGACGTGCGCGGAGTCGCCGATGAAGAGGATGCGCCCGTGGCGGAAGTTGTCGAGCAGGTGGTCCCGGTAGCCATACGGCCCGATCCACACGAACTCGAATTCCACGCCTGGCCCGAGTTGTTCGCGCAGCCGCGCGCCGGCCACTTCGGGCTTGCTGATGTAGGCCGTGTCGCAGTCTTCGGGCATCTGGTAGTCGATGCGCCAGACGCCGTCTCCCATCAGGTGCTGCCAGACCGCGCGGCCTTCATTGAAGGGCGCATCGACCCAGGTCCAGCGCTCGGTCGGCAGCGGCTTCTTGAAGCGTACGTCGCTGATGCACCAGCGGTCGGTGCTGCGCGACGGGTGCGCGTCGATGCCAAGCTGCGTGCGGATCGGGCTATTGGCGCCGGTGGCGTCGATGAGATGGTCAGCTTCGATCGTGTAGTTGCCCGCCGGAGTTTCGATGTCCAGGCGAACGCCGTCTGCGAGCGGCGTCACGTGCGTCGCGCGGTTCTTCCAGCGCAGGTCGGTCTGGCCCAGTTCGAGGATGCGGTCGACCAGGAACCACTCGACGTAGAACTGCTGCAGATTGATGAAGGGCGGCTGCACCGAGATGCTGTCGGTCTTCAGGTTGAAGTTGTAGACCTCCTGCTCGCCGGAGAAGGTGCGGCCGAAAGACCAGGTGATGCCCTTGTCGGCGATGCGCTCGTAGATGCCGAGGCGCGCGAAGATTTCCAGGGACTTCTGCGCGTAGCAGATGCCGCGCGACGAAGCGCCGCGCACGCCGACCGTGTCGTCCTCGTCCAGCAGCACGGCGCGGACGCCGCGGCGGGCAAGGTCGCAGGCCAGCGTCAACCCCGCCGGGCCCGCGCCGACGATCACGATCGGGTGGCGTGCCACTCTCTCATTGTTCAGTTCGGGCGGCGGCACGAACGGCCAGTGCGGCAATTCGTAGTCGGATGCGAAGGTGTAGCTTTCCATCGGTGTCTTGGGCCTGTTCAGAGTGCATGCGCCCATTCGGCGATCGCATCGGCGGCGCGCAGCACGAGTTCCGGCTGGCCCGCGAGGTAGTGGTTGCCGCCGACGATGTCGACATTGCGAATGCGCGAGCCGCCCGCCGCCATCCACGCATCGCGCGTGCTCGGGAACGTGGACTGGTCGCCGGTGTAGGTCAGCAGCAGCTTGGGCACCGTCGTTCGCGCGAGGTTCGAGGGACCGTCGGCCTGCGAGCGCGACGACCATTGCGACAGGAAGGCCGTCAATGAAGTGACGCGGCCCATCGCGTTGGCCGAATAGTTCACCTGCCGCGCATCGCCCCAGACGCTGCCCGCTGCGCGATCGTTCGTGTCGATCGACAAGTCCACGCAGCGCGGATCGGCGTGCGTGCGGTAGACGATGAAGGCCTGGTCGCGCGGCGCGCCCGGCGTGCTGCGCAACTGCCGCAGGCGCTCCAGCGCCCAATGCTCGATGCGGTCGAGGCGCGCCTTCTGCGCCGCGCTGAAGCGCGCGAGGAACTCGACGCTGTAGGGCATCTCGTGGCGCGCGTCGTACATGTCCAGCTCGGCGTCCACGGACATCGGGTCGTGTTCGTCGGTGACCGAGGGATCGATCCAGTCACGCATCAGCTTCGAGCGGCCCTGGTGCGCAGCGCACAGCGCGATGCCATCCACCGGCGGCAGGTCGTCGGGGTGCAGGTGCGTTGGGTCGCCGTCCGGAAAATGGTGCGCCGTGAGCTTCTCGGCCTGTGCCTGATAGAAGCTGGACAGCGCGGCGCCGCCCGAATTGCCGATCAGCATCACTTTCTCGTAGCCCGCCGCCCGCAGGAACTGCACGCCAGCGCCCAGGTCCTGGATCGCGCGTTCCATGAGCAGCACCGTGTCGTTGCCCATGTAGCGCGAGTTCAGGCCCATGCAGCAGATGCCGCGCTCGGCCAGCGGGCCGATCAGATAGTGGCCCATGAAATTGCTCGTGGGGTGCATCACGATGGCTGCGACCCTCTTCGGGCCGTTCGGCGCGCGGTAAGCGCCGTAGATGCGCGGGCGCAACATCTGCAAGCCTGATTGGCTCTCCAGCGCCGCGCCCGGCTTCACGTCGATGACCGCAAGTTGCAATTCAGCCATGCTTTGCCGCCTTTCGCAGTTCGGCCTTGCGCACCGTCCATGTGTCCAGTTCGGCGCGGGCGCGGCGGGCATGCGCGTCCATCTCAGCCTTCGGCACCGTGGGCGTGGTGAGTTCGAGGCGGATGCCGTTCGGATCGAAGAAATAGATCGACTGGATGATGTGATGGTCGGTCGGCCCGAGCACTTCGACGCCCGCCGCTTCGAGCCGCGCCTTGGCCGCCATGAGCTCTGCCACCGAATCGACGCGCAGCGCGAGGTGATTGACCCACGCCGGCGTATTGGGCGAAGGCAGTGCCGCGATGTCGTCGCCGAGATCGAAGAACGCGATGGACGAACCATCGCGCATCTGGAAAAAGATGTGGACGTAGGGGCAGAACTCGCCGGTGCTCGGAACGTGGTCGCTCTTGATCACGTGGGTCAGCGGCAGGCCTAGCAGGTCCTCGTAGAAGCGGCGGGTTTCCTCGCTGTCGCGGCAGCGCCAGGCGAAGTGGTGAAGGCCCCGAACGGGCACGGGGGGCGGTGCGAGAGGCAAGGTCTCGGCGGGCATGATCGTCTCCAACTTGGGGGCTCAGGGGACGCATTGGGCCGTCGTTCTTCTTATGATTCAATCGAAATAAATTCATTGATTGATGAAATAGTGAAATGAATCTGACCCTTCGCCAGTTGCGCGCCTTTGCCGCGGTCGCCGAAACCGGCAGCTTCACCGCCGCCGCTGTGAGCCTGCACCTCACACAGTCGGCATTGAGCGTGCTGGTGCGCGAACTGGAACGCGAGATGGGCGTGCAGCTGTTCGACCGCCACACGCGGCGTGTGCAGCTCTCCGAGGCCGGCCGCGAGTTCCAGCCCTCGGTGCAGCGCCTGTTGGCCGACCTGGCCGGTGCGGTGGCCGGTGTGACCGATCTTCGCGACAAGAAGAAGGGGGTTCTGCGGCTCGCCGCGCCGCAGTTGATGGCCTGCACGCTGATGCCGCGCGTCATCGCCGCTTACCGCGCACGCCATCCGGACGTCGACGTGCGGCTGGCCGACACGCTGCCTGAGCATCTGCTGGACGGGGTGCTCTCGGGCGAGGTCGAGCTGGCCGTGGGGCAGGACGTCGCGGTCGACGCGGCGATCGAACGCCGCACGCTGTTCCGCGACCGCCATTGGCTGATCTGCCCGCCCGACCATCCTTTTGCGCGCCGCCGCAAGGTGCGTTGGCGCGAACTGGGGCCCTACACCTTCATCGCGCCGACGCGCGACTTCCGCCAGCGCGTGCTGCCCGAGCTCGAAGCCGATGCGCGCGAGTTCATGCTGCGCGCGACCACGCAGGAGGTGTCGTACATGACGACCGCGCTGGGCATGGTTGCTTCCGGACTGGGGCTGACGGTGTGCCCGACTTACTCCACATCGCTGGTGCGTGCGCACGGGCTGCAGATGGTGCGGCTCGACCAGCCCGATTTTCATCGCGAAGTATGTGTGTATGGCTCATCCCGGCGCTCGCTTTCGCCGGCTGCGGCGAGCTTCGTGGAACTGCTGGAAGCGTTCGTGCGCAAACCGGGCCTGGGCGGTTGACGGCTGACATTCGTCTGAAAGGGACTGATACCTACAATGTCCGGTGCTGCCCGTCGAGGCACTTCCATCCGCATTTCATCTGCCTACTCCCATGAACGTTCTTCGATTCACCGACCTCTGTGCGCAAGGCAAGGTTGCCGGCCAGCGCGTGTTCATCCGAGCCGACCTCAACGTGCCGCAAGACGATGCGGGACGCATCACCGAAGACACGCGCATCCGCGCCTCGGTGCCGTGCATCCAGCAGGCGCTCGACGCCGGCGCCGCGGTGATGGTCACCTCGCACCTCGGCCGGCCGACCGAAGGCCAGTTCAAGCCGGAGGACTCGCTGGCGCCGGTCGCCAAGCGCCTTGGCGAACTGCTCGGACGTGAAGTGCCGCTGGTGTCCGACTGGGTCGACGGCGTGCAGGTCGCGTCCGGCCAGGTCGTGCTGCTCGAAAACTGCCGTCTCAACAAGGGCGAGAAAAAGAACGATGAGGCGCTTTCCCGCAAGCTCGCGGCACTGACCGACATCTACGTCAACGACGCCTTCGGCACCGCGCACCGTGCCGAGGCCACCACCTACGGCATCGCGCAGTTCGCCAAGATCGCCTGCGCGGGCCCGTTGCTGGCGGCCGAGATCGACGCGATCACCAAGGCGCTGGCCCAGCCGAAGCGGCCGCTCGTCGCGATCGTCGCGGGCTCCAAGGTCAGCACCAAGCTCACCATCCTGAAGAGCCTGGCCGACAAGGTCGACCAACTGATCGTGGGCGGCGGCATCGCCAATACCTTCATGCTGGCCTCGGGCCTCAAGATCGGCAAGTCGCTCGCCGAGCCCGATCTTCTGGATGAAGCCAAGGCCGTGATCGAGGCCATGCGCGCGCGCGGCGCCGCAGTGCCGATCCCGGTCGACGTCGTCACGGCCAGGACTTTCGCTGCCGATGCGCCCGCGACGGTGAAGGACGCGAGCGACGTGGCCGACGACGACCTGATCCTCGACATCGGCCCGAAGACGGCGGAACTGCTGGCCGCGCAATTGCGTGAAGCCGGCACCGTGGTCTGGAACGGCCCCGTGGGCGTGTTCGAGTTCGATGCCTTCGCCAATGGCACGAAGACGATCGCTCACGCCATCGCCGACAGCAAGGCTTTCTCGATCGCCGGTGGCGGCGACACGCTGGCCGCCATTGCCAAATATGGCATCGAGGACAAGATCGGCTACATCTCGACCGGCGGCGGCGCTTTCCTGGAAGTGCTGGAAGGCAAGACGCTCCCCGCGTTCGAAATTCTCTCGAAACGAGCTGGATGAGGCTCGCCCCCAGGTTGGCTCACTTCGTGTAGCCGCCCACCCCCTGCCGGGGGCAACACCGGCGGCCCGGCCAAGCCGGTTCCGCGGTGTTCTGGAAAGGGGCGTCGTGATAAATCGCTGGCGGCTGACCGGCAAAGTGTATACAGTGCGGAATACAAACTGGAGACTTGAATGAGCACGCCAAGCCTGCGCCTTCCCCGACATGCCACCAAGATCGTCGCGACGCTGGGTCCGGCATCGAGTTCGCCCGATCTGCTGGAGCAGATGATCAACCACAAGGTCAGCGTTGTGCGGCTGAACTTCAGCCACGGAAGCGCGCAGGACCACATCAACCGTGCCGCGATGGTGCGAGAAGCAGCGCGCCGCACCGGCCGCGAGGTGGCGATCATGGCCGACCTGCAGGGGCCGAAGATCCGGGTCGGCAAGTTCGCCGAAGGAAAGGTCTGGCTGGAGCCGGGCGCGAAGTTCGTGCTCGACGCATCGCGTACCGAGCCGGGCGACATCGACGCCGTCGGCCTGGATTACAAGGACCTTCCGCGCGACGTGAAGCCCGGTGACAGCCTGCTGCTGAACGACGGCCTCATCGTGCTGACGGTCGATGCCGTCAAGGGTGATTCCGTCTACACCACGGTGCGACTGGGCGGCGAGCTCTCGAACAACAAGGGCATCAACAAGCAGGGCGGCGGCCTCACGGCGCCGGCGCTGACGGCCAAGGACATGGAAGACATCAAGACCGCGATGAGCTTCCAGGCCGACTATGTGGCCGTGAGCTTCCCGAAGAACGCCACCGACATGGAAATGGCGCGGCAGCTTTGCAACGTGGCGGCTGCGGAATTCGGCCACAAGCCCGGCATGATCGCCAAGATCGAGCGCGCCGAGGCAATCCCGAAGCTGGAGGAGATCCTGCGTGCCAGCGACGGCATCATGGTCGCCCGGGGTGACCTGGCCGTCGAGGTCGGCAACGCTGCCGTCCCGGCGCTGCAGAAGAAGATGATCCGCATGGCGCGTGAAATGGACAAGGTCGTCATCACCGCCACGCAGATGATGGAATCGATGATCACCAACCCGGTGCCGACGCGCGCCGAGGTCAGCGACGTTGCCAATGCAGTGCTCGACGGCACGGATGCCGTGATGCTTTCCGCCGAAACCGCTTCGGGCCGCTATCCGCTGGAAACCGTTCAGGAGATGAGCCGCATCTGCGAAGCCGCGGAGGCAGCGGAAGATCTGCAACTCGACGCCGACTTCAGCGGCCAGGCCTACAGCCGCATCGACCAGTCGATCGCCATGGGGGCGCTTTTTACGGCGCACCACCTGGGCGCCAAGGCGATCGTCGCGCTGACTGAATCGGGCTCCACACCGCTGTGGATGAGTCGCCACCGGGCGCATATCCCGATGTACGCACTGACATCGCGCCTCTCGACGCAGCGCAAGATGGCGCTCTACCGCAATGTGCGGCCGCTGCTGATGGATTCCGAGAGCGATCGCGACACGGCGCTCGAACAGGCCGAGGCCCATCTGAAGAAGCGCGGCATCGTGCAGACCGGCGATGTTTACGCGATCACCTGCGGCGAGCCGATGGGGGCGCCGGGTGGCACGAACATGCTCAAGATCTGTAGGGTCACTTGACTCGCCCCCAGGTTGGCTCACTTCGTGTAGCCGCCCACCCCCTACCGGGGGCAACACCAGCGGCCCTGCGAAGCCGGTTCCGCGGTGTTTCTGGAATGGATCGGCGGGTATTGGGGCGGCGAGTCCTGTCGGCGGGGGTGGTTAGTAGAATCGTCGCAGTTTTTTCTCGATCCATCCCTAGATTTCCTGCGAGGTATTCCCATGGCACTCGTCTCGATGCGCGAACTGCTCGACCACGCCGCCGCCAACGGTTACGGCATTCCGGCGTTCAACGTCAACAATCTCGAACAGGTGCAGGCCGTGATGGAGGCCGCGAAGGAAGTCGGTGCTCCGGTCATCCTGCAGGCGAGCGCCGGGGCGCGGAAGTACGCGGGTGAATCGTTCATCAAGCACCTGATCCAGGCCGCGATCGAAGCCTATCCGACCATTCCGCTGGTGATGCACCAGGATCACGGCCAGAGCCCCGATGTGTGCCGTGGTGCGATCGATCTCGGCTTCAGCTCGGTGATGATGGACGGCTCGCTCGAAGCCGACGGCAAGACCATCGCAAGCTACGACTACAACGTCGATGTCACGAAGAAGGTGGCGGACATGGCCCACAAGGTCGGCGTGACGGTCGAGGGCGAACTCGGCTGCCTGGGTTCGCTCGAAACCATGAAGGGCGACAAGGAAGACGGCCATGGCACCGACGCCACGATGACCCGCGAGCAGCTGCTGACCGACCCGGAACAGGCCGCCGACTTCGTCCAGAAGACGCAGATCGATGCGCTCGCCATCGCCATCGGCACCAGCCACGGCGCTTACAAGTTCACCCGCAAGCCCACCGGCGACATCCTCGCGATCGACCGCATCAAGGAAATCCACCGCCGCATTCCCAATACCCACCTGGTGATGCACGGCTCGTCGAGCGTGCCGCAAGACCTGCTGGCGATCATCCGCCAGTACGGCGGCAACATGAAGGAAACCTACGGCGTGCCGGTCGAGGAAATCCAGGAAGCCATCAAGCACGGCGTGCGCAAGATCAACATCGACACCGACATCCGCCTCGCGATGACCGGCGCGGTGCGCCAGTTCCTGGCAGAGAATCCCGAGAAGTTCGATGCGCGCGAATGGCTCAAGCCGGCGCGCGAGGCCGCCAAGCAGATCTGCAAGCAGCGTTACCTCGAATTTGGCTGCGAAGGCCAGGGCCTCAAGATCAAGGGCGACAACCTGCAGGTCGTCGCCGCAAAGTACGCCAAGGGCGACTTGGCGCAAGAAGTCATTTAGGCTCACCCCCAGGTCGCGCGCACTTCGTGTCGCGCTCCCACCCCCTCTCCGGGGGCAACCCCAGCGGCCCGGCAAAGCCGGTTCCGCGGGGTTTCCCGAACGGGCCTCGCTGCGCTGGCCGGTTTGTTTCGCGCGGCACGCGCCGCGCGCACAATCTCCGAAATTCTCCGCACCGCCCATCTTCCATTCGCCATGACCACCGTCCACACCTCCTCCATCAAGAGCCTTCCGCTGCTCGCACGCGGCAAGGTGCGCGACAACTATGCGGTCGGCAATGACCGCATCCTGATGGTCGCGAGCGATCGCCTCTCGGCTTTCGACGTGATCATGGGCGAGCCCATCCCGGGCAAGGGCGTGATCCTCACGCAGATGGCGCTCTGGTGGTTCGACCGGTTGGGCCACCTGTGCCCCAACCACCTGACCGGCGAAGCGCCCGAAAGCGTCGTCACGCCGGACGAGGTGCCGCAGGTCAAGGACCGTTCCATGCTGGTCAAGCGGCTCAAGCCGATTCCCGTCGAGGCGGTCGTGCGTGGCTACCTCGCGGGCAGCGGCTGGAAGGAATACCAGGAAAACCGGGCCGTCTGCGGCGTGCCGCTGCCCGAAGGGCTGACCAACGCGAGCAAGCTGCCGCGGCCCATCTTCACGCCAGCGGCCAAGGCGGCGGCTGGCGCGCACGACGAGAACATCAGCTACGACCAGGTGGTCGAAGTCGTCGGCCCCACGCTCGCGCAGCAGATTCGGGAGACCAGCATCGCCATCTATGAGGCAGCCGCTGAGATTGCGCTGGCCAAGGGGATGATCATTGCCGACACCAAGTTCGAGTTTGGCCTCGACGATGCCGGCACGCTGGTGCTGATGGATGAAGTGCTCACGCCCGACAGTTCGAGGTACTGGCCGGTCGAGGGCTACGAGGCGGCGCTCGCCGCGGGCGCGAATCCGCCCAGCTACGACAAGCAGTTCGTGCGCGACTGGCTCGAGGCGGCCCGGATCAACGGCAAACCCTGGGACAAGACGCCGCCGGCACCGCGCCTGCCCGCCGAAGTCGTCGAAAAGACCGCGGCAAAGTACCGCGAGGCGCTGGAGAGGCTCACGGGCTGACGGACCGGGGTCTGGATGTGAATAAGTCACAAGGCTGGCGGCAATAGTCACGACCTGAAAACGACACTGTCTTCCAAACTTGGCGCATCCCCCGGATAGATGAGGAGTGCGAGATGGATACGGCAGTTGACTTTCAGATTCGATACGTACAGGACGAGGCGCCTGTCTCCGCACCACCGCCTGATGCGCTTCATCCCGCCATGATGGCTCGCGTGCTCGACGAGATCGACCACGGCCTGCTCTTGCTCGACCTGACGGGCCGCATCCTGCACGCGAACTTCCCTGCTCGCCGCGAACTGGCGGCGGCACGCGCGGTGCGCAGCGTCGACGGCATGCTGTGCGCCGGCCAGGCGGACTCGCAGTTGAAGATCCGTCATGCGCTCAAGGATGCCGAGCGCGACTGCCGCAGCATTGTCGAGCTCGACCATGCGGGGGAGTCGCTGTCGCTGGCCTTCATACCGCTTGCCGCGCTGCACGGCGGCGACACCGTCGACACGGTGCTCGTCATGTGCAGCCGTCGATCCGGCTGTGAAAGTCTCACGATGCAGATGTTCGCCCGGTCCAAGCACCTGACGCGGGCCGAGCAGAACGTGCTGGCGCGGCTGTGTGCCGGCCATGATGCCGAGGAAATCGCCTGCCTGGAGGGCATCCGGATGTCCACGGTGCGCACGCATATCAAGAACGTGCGGCAGAAGACCGGCAGCAACAGCATTCGCGAGGTGGTCTACCGGGTGTCGCGCATGCCGCAGATCGTCTCTGCACTGCGGCTGGTCGGCGAAGACTGATCGGGGCGCATCCGACAAACGCTCACGCTACGCATATCGAGGGGCGGGCCGTATAGTCCGCGCATGCCGCTCCACACAGCCGCATGGCGCCTCGATCGCGCAGCCGTCGCCCTGCCGCCGCACGTGCAGAAGCTCGCGGCGCTGGGCGTGCAGCGGCGCTTTCGGACGCGTTCCCTGCTGATCCAGGAGGGCGACGAAGGCAGCGTCATCTTCATCGTCCTGTCCGGGCGCCTGCGCGCTTTCGTTTCGGATTCGCGTGGGCGCGAAGTCACACTGGCGCTGCACGGACCCGGCGAGTACGTTGGCGAAATGTCGCTCGATGGCGGCCGGCGCTCCGCCAGCGTGGAGGCCGCGGAGCCGTCAGTTTGCGCCGTCGTCACACGCGAAACCTTGCTGCGCCACATCGCGAGCGATCCGGAATTCACGATGGCGTTGATCCTCCGGCTGATCCGCAGGGCACGGTTGGCCACCGAAAGCGCGCGCAGCATGGCGCTTCTGGACGTCTACAGCCGACTGAAGCGTCTGCTCGAGGATCGGGCCGCCGCGCAGCCTGACGGAACACGCCGGATCGCGGAGCGTCTGACGCACCAGGCGATCGCGAGCGAGATCGGCTGCTCCCGCGAAATGGTGAGCCGGCTGATGAAGGATCTCGAATCCGGCGGTTACCTCGCGCGGGTGCAGCTTCGGTTCGTGCTCGCGCGTGAGCTGCCTGCGCGCTGGTGAGGCGTACGCCGCAGCGGCCCCGCCGAGCGCCCGGGACCCTGTGGGTCAGGCCGAGAGGGGCTTAGCGCGTTTGCGTGCCCAGGATGGCCAGGGTCCGGCCGCTGGAATCCAGGAGCGACATTCGCGCGGGGCCCTGGAGGCGATAGCTGGCGGTGGACTGGAGCGCGGCAAAAAACTGGGCTTCACTGGCGCCGCGGGCGGGATCGGCGCAGGCCATCCGGGTCGAGGCAAGCTGGCTCATCTTGAGCGTGGTTCCGGTGCGCTCGAAGGTGCCCGACACCCGGTTGCAACCGCCGGAACCGCTCACACGTCCGTTGCGCCGGTCGAACTGGAGTTGGGGGTCGCGCTGGGGGTCGCCAGTCGATGACACAGGCTCGCCGCCGAGTTGTTCGAGGCGCCAGACAGGGCCTTCGATCGGTTCGTCCAGGCTGATGCCGCTGCCGCAACCGGCCAGCAGGCCGGTGGCAAGCAACGCGGCGGCCACAAAGTGAGCGCCATTCGGGCGGGCAGCGGGGCGAAAACGCATGGCCAGTCTTTCTTTCTGCGACATCTTGAAATACCGCGCCATCGTATGCGAGACGGCCCTCAGCTCAAGACCACGCTGCTGAGCCGGCGCCGGTAGCTCGCCACGGTCGGGTCGTCGGGTGGGATCTGCCCGTCGGCGACCTTGACTTTCGGGGGCTCGATGATGTCGAGGATGGCGATGTAGGCCTTGCGGGCAAGGTCTTCGTTCCAGCTCTTGTCGCGCATCAGGATGTCGAGCAACTCGTCCATGGCGTCGGTCCACCGCTGCGCCGCCATGAGGAGGCGTGCACGGTCGAAGCGGGCTTCAAAGTCGCGCTTGTTGGCTGCGATGCGCGCATCGAGCCCAGCCATTTCGGGTGCGGCGCCCGTGGCGGGCTGCGCGAAATCGATGGCGTCCATCCAGCGCTGGAGCGAGTCGAAGCGGCGCACCAGCGATGTCTTGGCGATCACCGGCGCGAAGGCGACCTTGGCGTCGTCCACGCGGCCTTCCTGCAGCAGCAGCTTGACGTAGTCGAAGCGCATGTCGTCGTTGGAAGGATCGGTGGCGACCGCATGCTGCAGCTTCTCGAGGGCGCCCTGGGTGTCGCCTTCGGCGAGCGCTGCCTGGGCGGATTCTTCCTGTTCCTGCGCCTCGACCTCGTCCGCGCCCGGCACGTGCTTGTCGAGGAACTCCCTGATCTGCTGCGCAGGGATGGCGCCGACGAAGCCGTCCACCGGCTGGCCGTCCTTGAACATCACGCAGAACGGAATGCTGCGCACGCCGAACATCTCGCTCAGCTGTTGCGAAATCTGCGGCACCTTGTCGGCGTCGAGCTTGGCCAGCGTGAATCGACCGGCGTATTCGACTTCGAGCTTTTCGAGCACCGGGCCGAGCTGTTTGCAGGGTCCGCACCATTCGGCCCAGATGTCGAGCAGCACCGGGGTGGTCATCGAGCCGTCGATCAGCTCGGTCTGGAAGTTTTCGAGGGTGATGTCGATCATCGCGGGAAGTTGAGGGTGAAACGTAAAATTCGAACCATGAAGCAAGCAATTCAGGTCGGCGTGGTGATGGGATCGAACTCCGACTGGGAGACGATGCGCAACGCCGTCGAGATTCTCCAGCAATTCGGTGTCTCCCACGAAGCACGGGTGGTCTCGGCCCACCGGATGCCCGACGAATTGTTCGCCTACGCCGAAAGCGCCGCGCCGCGGGGGCTGACCGCGATCATCGCGGGCGCGGGCGGTGCCGCCCACCTGCCCGGCATGCTGGCGGCCAAGACGACCGTCCCGGTGCTGGGCGTGCCTGTCGCCAGCCGACATCTCCAGGGCGTGGATTCGCTCTACAGCATCGTTCAGATGCCCAAGGGCGTGCCGGTCGCCACCTTCGCGATTGGCAACGCCGGCGCGGCGAACGCGGCCTTGTTCGCGGTCGCGATGCTGGCCGTGGGCGACCCGGCGCTGCGGGCGCAACTCGACGCCTTTCGCGAAAAGCAGACCCAGGCCGCGCAGGCCATGACCCTGCCGCCCGTCGAGGCGGAGTCCGTGTCGCCCTTCTCGCCCCAGGGCGGGGGCGCCTTGTGATCGCGATCCTTCCCGGTGCCACGCTGGGCGTGCTCGGGGGCGGCCAGCTGGGGCGAATGTTCGTCCATGCGGCCCAGCAGATGGGCTATTTCACGGCGGTGCTCGATCCCGATCCCGACAGCCCGGCCGGGCGCGTGTGCCACCACCACATCCATACCGATTACACCGATGTCGACGGCCTGGCGAGGCTCGCGGGTCTGGCCGATGCCGTCACCACCGAATTCGAGAACGTGCCGGCCCCGTCGCTCGAACACCTTGCCGTCGCGCGGCCGGTCTCTCCCGGCGCGGACGCCGTGGCCATCGCGCAGGACCGCATCCGGGAGAAGGGCCACTTCGTGCGCTGCGGGGTTGAATGCGCGCCCTATGCGGTCATCGAGACCGCCGACCACCTGGCTGCCGTGCAGCCGGATCTTCTCCCCGGCATCCTGAAGACCGCGCGACTCGGCTATGACGGCAAGGGCCAGCGCCGGGTGGCGACGCAGGCCGAGCTGGCCGCAGCCTGGGAGGATGCCGGCGGCGTGCCCTGCGTGCTCGAAAAACTCCTGCCGCTGGATTTCGAGTGCTCGGTGATCGTCGCCCGCGCAGAGGATGGGCAAATGGTGCACTTCCCGGCGCAGCGCAACCTGCACCGCGACGGCGTCCTGGCCGTGACCGAGGTCCATGCGAACAACATGCCCGAATCGACGGCCCGGCGCGCGGTGGCTGCCGCCCGGTCGATCGCGGAGGGCCTGTCCTATGTCGGCGTTCTGTGCGTGGAGTTCTTCGTGCTGGCCGATGGCGCGCTGGTCGTCAACGAGATGGCGCCACGGCCGCACAACAGCGGCCACTGGACCATGGACGCCTCCGACGTTTCGCAATTCGAGCTGCAGGTGCGCACGCTCGCGAGCCTGCCGCTGAATCCGCCGCGACAGCACAGCGCCGTGATCATGCTCAACCTGCTGGGCGATCTCTGGTTCGTCGATGGCGACACGCAGGTCGAGCCGCGCTGGGCCGACGTGCTCGCGCTGCCCGGCACGCATCTGCACCTCTACGGCAAGACCGAGGCGCGCCCGGGTCGCAAGATGGGGCACTTGAACATCACCGGCGACACCATCGAAGCGGTGCGCAGCACGGCCGATTTCGCCGCCGCGCTGCTCGGCCTGCCGATCCCGCTTTCCGAGTAGCGCGCGATGATCCGTGACGGCAAGACGCCCGAAGCCATCGAAGAAGCCGCTCGCGTATTGCATGCCGGCGGCCTGGTCGCATTCCCGACCGAAACCGTCTACGGCCTGGGTGCCGACGCCGCCAGCGACGCCGCCGTGGCCGGCATTTTTTCGGCGAAGGGCCGGCCTGCAGACCATCCGTTGATCGTGCACGTCGCGGCCGGCGCAAAGGGAACCGAGGCCCTGTCCTTGTTCGCGCAACCGCTCCCGAGCTTTGCCCAGAAGTTGGTGCACGCTTTCTGGCCCGGCCCGCTGACCCTGATCGTCGCGCGTCGGCCCGGGATGGCCGCCGCGGCTGCCGGCGGGCAGGACACCATCGGCCTGCGCTGTCCCTCGCATCCTGTGGCCCAGACGCTGCTTGCGGCGTGCGCCGAGCGCGGCGTCCACGGCGTCGCCGGGCCGAGCGCCAATCGCTTCGGCCGCGTGAGCCCGACCACCGCGCGACACGTGCAGGAGGAGTTCGGCGATGACCTTCTCGTGATCGACGGCGGACCGTGCGAAGTCGGCATCGAATCGACCATCGTCGACTGCAGCCGCGGTGTGCCGGTGCTTCTGCGTCCGGGCGCGATCACGCGTGCGCAGGTCGAAGCGGCCTGCGGCGAGGTGCTGCGCGACAAGGAAGATCTCGCAGCCCCCGATCCGCGCGCCTCCGGCACCCTCGAAGCCCACTACGCGCCGAGCGCCAAGGTGCGCCTGATGGACGCCAAGGCCCTGCAAGCGGGCCTCGACGTGCTCGGTGCCAATGCGGCGCACATCGCCGTGTGGTCGCGCACCACTCTCAAGAGCCGCTCGCAGCGCATCGTCCAGCGGCGCATGCCGGACGACGCGGCCGCGACGGCCCAGCAACTTTTCGCTGTGCTGCGCGCCTTCGACGCCGATGGCGTCAAATTGATCTGGATCGAAACCCCGCCTGACACACCCGAGTGGGAAGGCGTGCGCGACCGCCTTCAGCGCGCCGCGGCGGCTTGACCGTTGCTCGCCCCCAGGTTGGCTCACTGCGTGTAGCCGCCCACCCCCTACCGGGGGCAACACCAGCGGGCCGGCGAAGCCGGTTCCGCGGTGTTTCACGAAGGGGCCTGGCTTCGCCGGCCAAGCGGACTCCGCTATCCACCTGCTGCCAAGACGCCCTGGAAGAAACCTCGCGCCGACGCCATGCAGAAGGGGAACACAAGCGTGCCGTGATAGGCCTGGGTCACGGCCGACGCCTGGTCCGCCGGCGTGCCGGGCGTGCTGGCGGCGAGGTTCGCCTTGGCCGTCGCGAATCCGGCGCGAGCGGCCGAGAAGGCATCGGTGGCGGTCGTGTCTTCCAGATCCACCACAGTCAGCGCGCTGGCGGGCATGCCGCTGGCGCGGAAGTAGCCTGCAGTTGCGCGCGTGCTCACGAAGTTCACGGTCGGATCGTTGGCGCCGCCGCACATCAGCATCGGCCGCAGCGGCAGCCAGTTGCGCAGGTCGTTCGCCACGGCCGCCTTGCGGAAGCCCAGCAACGGGTTGCAGTTGAGCGGCGAGGTGGTGTTGACCGAGGTGGCCGTCGCCGGCAACGCGTTGCCGGGACACGGCGTCGCCAGGAGGTCATTGGCCGCTTGCGTCAGGTAGCTTTGCCGGATCAGGTTGTTGGGCCCGTAGAAGATCGACAGCGCAGGATCGACAGGTCCCGGCACGGCGTTGGCCGGATACAGCGCGAGCGGCGGCAACTTGCCTGTCGCGAACAGGGTGTTGATCGGCGTCAGGCTGGGCAGCAACGTGTCGATGCCGTTGGCATATTGGGCTTCATAGATGTCGCCGGTCGCCGTGTAGACATTGCCGAACTGCTTCTGCCAGCTTGTGGAAAGCAGCGGGGTGAACAGCGTCGCGCCGAGCGCCGGCCAGCCGCTGAAGCTGTAGTCGGTCAGCAGGCTGATGGCCGAGGGCGCCGATAGCGGGGCCGATGCAGTCACCGTCTTGCCGGTCGCCTGCATTTCGCGGTGCGCAGCCATCGCGACGTAGCCACCCTGCGAGTAGCCCGTGATGAACAGCGATCCGCTGTCGCTCGCGCCGATCAACGTGAAGGTCTTGCGGGCTGCGGTCAGCGCGTCGACCATGTCCTTGCCCTGTTGATCGCCATTGAGGTAGGGGTGGTAAGTGAGCGTGGACTTGTCGTAGCCGGCATAGTTGGGGGCCACCACGATGAAGCCCTGCGCCGCGAACATCGCAGCGACGGACAACCCTTCAGCGGCAGCGGGCTGCGTGGCATCGGTCCACTGGGCCAGGTTGTAGTTCTTCGCGGGCGTGGTGCCGTGCGCATACAGCACGACCGGACGCGCGCCGGTGCAGGCGGGGTCGCTTCCGTTCGGCACCATGATGGCGGCGGTCGCGTTGGTGGCTTCGCCCTGGCCGCCGATCGTGCGGTATTCGAGGTAGCGAAGCACGATGCCGCACTTGGGCGCACCTGTCACTTGCATCAATTGCTTGCCCAGGGCATTGGCGTTCAGCAGCGAGGTGAAGTCGGTGACCGAGAGCTGGGCCGTCTGCTGGGGCGGCACCGTCACCACGGAGCCTCGGCCCGAATCGACCACGGAGGGCACATTCAGGGCAAACCCGCCGCCACCGCCGCCCCCGCAGCCGGAAAGCATCAGGACGGCGCCAGCGAGGGCGATGGCTGTGAGGCGGATCATGCGGTTGTCTCCTGCGGGGTTTGGATATCGCGGTTGCGCGATTCTGGTCAGGGGCCGTGATGCGCGCAAGCGGAGCTTCCTGCAGGGACGAAGTCAGCCGCCAGTCAGTCGCATCAATCCTGCGAGGCCCAGTCGACCAGCGCATCGAAGGCAGGCCGTGCTGCCGCCGCATTGGCGTGATTGGCGATCGCGATCACCACGTAGCGCCGTCCGCTCGCGCCGTGCACGAAGCCGGCCACGCCCGCCGCATCGCGCAGCGTGCCGGTCTTGAGATGGGCCGCGCCACCCGATCGCAGCGCGCGCTTGCGCAGCGTGCCGTCGACGCCCGAAACCGGCAACGACGACACCAGTTCGGGCATCACCGGCGAACGCCACGCCACCTGGAGCATCTTCGCGAGTTCGGCTGCCGTGATGCGCTCGTCGCGCGAGAGTCCGGAGCCGTTGTCCAGCAGGGGCTGGCCCTCGCCCGTGCCGATGCGGTTGTTCCACCACTGTTGCACCGCGGCGCGCGAAGCTTCGAGATTGCCACGCTTCATTTGCTGCAGGCCCAGCGTGAGGAAGAGCTGCTGCGCCATCACGTTGTTGCTGTACTTGTTGATGTCGCGGATCACCTCTGCCAGCGGCGGCGAGGCGACCTCGAAGGCAGGCTTGAGTTCGGCAGGCACGCGGCCCTCGCGCACCACGCCCTTGATGTGGCCGCCCATCTCCACCCACAGGCCACCGACCGCGCGTGCCGCAAAGCTGCGCGGATCGGCATAGGCGACCGGCCACACCTTCTCGCCGCAGGCGGCCGGGTAGCTGCCGGTGAAGCCGATGCGCGACGGATCGGCGAAGTCGGCGGCCAGTGTGGCGCGCCAATCGCCACATTCGGCGGCAGAGAGCGGCACCGTGGCCTGCATGGCCACGCCGGCCAGCGGCGGTTCGAAGTTCACTTGCGCCGTCTGCGTCGTGCGGTTGGGCACGAAGGTCATCACGACCGACTTGAAGTTGATCAGCAGCGCATCGGGCGCCGCGTTGTAGGGGCGGCGCCCTTCGCCGTCGAAGGCTGACGGATCGGTGTCCGTCACCTCGAATGCACTGCGGTCGAGCACGATGTCGCCGCTGATGGTCTGGATGCCCAGCCCCTGGACGCGACGCAGCAGCAGCCACAACCGTTCGAGCACCAGCTTGGGATCGCCCTGGCCCTTGATATAGAGATTGCCTTCGAGCACCCCGTTGCGCACCGGACCATCGACGTAGACCGGCGTAGTCCACGTGAAAGCCGGCCCCAGCAGGTCGAGCGCCGCGTAGGTGGTGACCAGCTTCATGATCGATGCCGGGTTGACCTGCGCCTGGGTGCGCCATGCCAGCCGCGGCCGACCGACGCCCTCCGCGTCGACCACCAGCATCGTGACCGCGTCGCGCGGCACCTTGGCGCGAGCCAGTGCGGCATCGACTTCGTTGGGAAGTGCCTGCGCAACTGCGTGGAGCGGAGCCAGCGTCAGGGCAATAGCGATCGGAAGAAGGCGGCAGACGCGGCCCAGGGCGAGAAGCGGTGAGAACATCGGCGGATTATCCCGGCCCCAATACCAGAAACACCGCGGAACCGGCTTGGCCGGGCCGCTGGTGTTGCCCCCGGCAGGGGGTGGACGGCTACACGAAGTGAGCCAACCTGGGGGCGAGCAACATGAAGTGGGGTGAACGGATAATCCCCCGATGCCCCCCCGATTTTCTGCCCGCACCATCGGCCTCGGCGCGGCCGTCGTCACCGTCCTGGTCTGGACGGCCTTCATCGTCATCGCGCGCGCCTCCGCGGGGCGGTCGCTGACGCCCTTCGACATCGCGTTCGCGCGCATCTGCGGCGCCAGCCTGGTACTGATCCCCTGGGGCGCCTGGCTGGTGATGCGCTCGCGGCAGCGCGATCCGCCGGCAGAGAGCTCGCTCTTCGGCCTCTCGCCGCTCCGGCTGCGGCTGACCGTCCTCGCCGGCATCCTCGGCGGACTGGGCTATGCCCTGCTGGCCTACCTGGGCTTCTTCTTCGCGCCCGCCACCCATGCTTCCGTGCTGATGCCGGGCAGCCTGCCGCTGTGGACCGCGCTGCTCGCGGCCATCGTGCTGCGGGACCGGATCACGCCGGGCCGGGCGATCGGTCTGGCGCTGATCGTCCTGGGCGACCTCTTCGTCGGCGGAGCCAGCCTGCTTCATGCCCTGGAAGGCGGCTCGATCTGGAAGGGCGACCTGCTCTTCATGGCCGCCGCCATGTGCTGGGCCAGCTACAGCGTGCTGGTGCGCAAGCACGCGCTCGAGGCCGTGAGGGCGACCATTGCAATCACGGTGTTCGCCTTCATGACCTATGTGCCGGCCTATGCGCTGCTGGCGGCCTCCGGTGCGGTCACGAGCCGACTCGACAGCGCCCCGATCGGCGAAATCCTGTTCCAGATGCTGTTCCAGGGGGTCGGCTCGGTCGTGATTTCCGGCATCACCTTCACGCGGATGATCCAGTACTTCGGTCCGGTGCGTTCCACGATGATCACGGCGCTGGTGCCCGGCCTGTCGGCGCTCGGCGCGGTGATCTTCCTGGGCGAGCCGCTCTATTGGAACTTGATCGCGGGGCTGCTGCTCGTGACTGCGGGCATCCTGTTCGGCGTGCAGCGCAGTCGGGCGGCGAATCCGACGCCTCAGGGCCCGGTGCCCGTGAGAGGATGCGCCGATGCATAAATTGCTCGCTTTCGACACCAGCACCGAGGCGCTCTCGATCGCTGTGCGTCATGGCGATGTGCTGCTCGAACACAGCGGCATCGGCGGCGCGCAGTCCTCGTCGACCTTGATTCCGCTGATCCAGCAATTGCTTGCCGACGCCGGCCTCTCGTTGCGCGAACTCGACGCCATTGCGTTCGGGCGTGGGCCCGGTTCCTTCACCGGCCTGCGCACCGCCTGCTCGGTCGCGCAGGGCCTGGGCTTCGGCGCCGGTGTGCGGCTGCTGCCCATCGATACGCTGCACGCCGTCGCCGAAGAGGCGCGCCATCGTTTCGGCGCCACGCGCGTGATCGTGGCACTCGATGCGCGGATGGACCAGGTCTACACGGCCAGCTACGACCTCGGCGTCGAGGTCGTTGCCAGCGAGGCCGAACTGCTGGCGCCCGAGACCGTTGCCGTGCCGACCGGCTGGGCGCTGGCCGGCAATGCTTTCGCCGCCTATGGCGACCGTCTGCCGCATGCCGCGTCCCGCCACGAGGTGCTGCCGACGGCTGCCGCCATGCTGCGCTTGGCGCCCGCGCTGCTCGCGGCAGGCCGCACCGTCGCACCGGCCGAAGCATGGCCTCTCTACGTTCGCGATAAAGTGGCGCAGACTACGGAAGAGCGCGCCGCCATCAAGGCGGCGGCCACCATCCCGCCATGAGTGCAGTCCTTCTTCAACCGCTTGAAGCCCGCCTCGAGCCGATGACGATCGAGCGCGTTCCTGCCGTCTGCGCGATCGAGCAGGCGGCTTACACGCACCCGTGGACGGTCGCCAATTTCACCGATTCGCTGGCCGCCGGTTACCACTGCCAGTGCCTCGTGGGCCCGGCGCCCGACGAAGGACCCACACCGACGCCGCGTGGCGTGCGTGCGCTGTGGAGCCGCGCCGCTTTCCGAACGGTCGACGAGACCATCATTGGTTATTTCGTTGCCATGAAAGGCGTCGACGAGGTCCATCTGCTCAACATCACAGTCACCCCCGCGTTTCAACGCCAGGGATGGGCGCCATTGATGCTGGAGGCGCTCGCCGGCTGGTCGCGCGGGCTGGACGCCCAATGGCTCTGGCTCGAAGTGCGCGCGAGCAATGTGCGCGCGCTCACCATCTATGAACGCCACGGCTTTCGCCGCGTCGGCATCCGCAAGGGCTACTACCCGGCGCACGTCAACGCCCGCGAGGATGCCGTGGTGATGAGCCTGCGGCTCAATGAATCCAACAGCGCCTGGGGAGGGCTGACATGACGCCACGCCAACGCGCGATGCTGGACGAGATGGGAATCAAGCTCTTCTGGTGGCCGAAAACGGAAGCCGGCGAGGCCCAGGCCGTGCCAGAGGTCCATCCGCCGGTCGTGGCCGACGCCGGCGAGCCGACCCGTTCCCGGCTCGACGTCGCGGCGATACCCGTCCAGCGGGCACCGGTGATCCCGCCGGTCGCTCCCGCTGTGGCGACCCGCGCGCCGGTTGCGGCAACGCACGGCGCAGCAGCAGTCCTGTCGGACGCGCCGCGGCGCCTCTACGCCAGCGAGGCCGCGCCGCAGGGCGGCTGGCTGGTCATTGCCGACACGCCCCCCGAACTCGACGGCCGCCACGGCGATCCCTTCTCGGGCGATGCGGGCCGGCTGCTCGACAACATGTTGCGTGCGCTGCAACTGCACGACGGCGGAACCCCGGTCCACCTGATGCGCACGCATCGCGGCGTGGCCTCGGGACAGCCCGAGAGTCCGCGGCCGCTCGGCGAGGCGCTGGCTGACTGCGTCCCGGTCCTGGCGCCGCGGCTCGTCCTCGCCCTGGGGCCGCTGGCGGCGCAGAGCCTGATGCAGAGTGGCGATCCGCTCGGCAAGCTTCGTGGCCGCGTGGTCCCCGTGGCGCTCCTGCCGGGCCTCGAGGCAGTGCCGATCGTCGCGTCCTACCATCCGGTGTATCTGTTGCGCAATCCGGTCGACAAGGCCCGCGCATGGGCTGACCTGTGCCTTGCCGCCGAGGAAGTCGCGCGCCGAAGCTGAAACCCCGCGGCGGCCTAAAATTCCGCCCCATGACCTTCCTGGACAAGCTGCGCGCCGCCGAGCGCCAAAACGGCTCGCTGCTGTGCGTCGGCCTCGACCCCGAACCGATGAAATTCCCCGCCCATCTCCAGGGCGACGCCAGCAAGATCTATGACTTCTGCGCGCGCATCGTCGATGCCACCGCCGATCTCGTCATCGCCTTCAAGCCCCAGATCGCCTATTTCGCCGCACATCGCGCCGAAGGGCAGCTGGAGCAGCTCATGGAGCACATGCGCCGCAATGCGCCGCACGTGCCAACGATCCTCGACGCCAAGCGCGGGGACATCGGTTCCACCGCCGAGCAGTACGCCCGGGAGGCTTTCGAACGCTACGGGGCCGACGCCGTCACGCTCTCGCCCTTCATGGGCTTCGATTCGGTCGAGCCCTATCTGCGCCACCAGGGCAAGGGCGCCTTCCTGCTTTGCCGCACCAGCAATCCGGGCGGCGCCGACCTGCAGGGGCAGCGTCTTGCCGGCTTGCCGGGCGAGCCCTTTCTGTACGAACACGTCGCACGGCTGGCCCAGGGTCCGTGGAACCTGAACGGGCAACTGGGACTGGTGGTCGGCGCCACCTATCCGGCGGAGATCGAGCGCGTCCGGGCGCTCGCGCCGACGGTGCCGCTTCTGATTCCCGGTGTCGGCGCCCAGGGCGGCGACGCGGTCGCGACCGTGCGTGCAGGCTGGCGTGCCGATGCGCCGATCGTGGTCAATTCGTCGCGAGCCATCTGCTATGCGTCGTCCGGCGACGACTTCGCCGAAGCCGCGCGGCGGGAAGCGATCCGCACCCGTGACGGGCTCGAAGCAGCCAAGGCCTGACCGACCCGAAGGGCAACCCGATGGCAGCGATCAACATCCGTTGTCTCGAAGGCATCGATCTCGACGCGGTGCCGGTCAAGCACTTCGACGGGCGATCGATGTGAGCGCCGACGCGTTCCCGATGGAAGGCGGCTGCACCTGCCGCGCGGTGCGCTACCGGATGACGACGCGGCCTTTGTTCGTGAACTGCTGCCATTGCCGCTGGTGCCAGCGCGAGTCGGGCGCTTCGTTTGCGCTCAACGCGATGATTGAAAGCGATCGCGTGCAAATGCTGGAAGGCGAGGTCGAGATGGTCGACACCCCTTCGCTGAGCGGCAAGGGCCAGAAGATCGCGCGCTGCCCGCGTTGCCGGGTCGCGCTCTGGAGCCACTACGCGGGCGCGGGCGAGGCGGTGAAGTTCCTGCGCGTCGGCACGCTCGACACGCCCGACGCGCTGCCGCCCGACATCCACATCTTCACGACCACGAAGCAGCCCTGGGTGGTGCTGCCGCCGGGCGTGCCGGTGATGGAGGAGTACTACAGCCGCTCGCAGTACTGGCCGGCGGAAAGCCTGGAGCGTCTCAAGGCCTTGAAGCGGTAGCGCCCAGCCGTTGCGACACCTGATCCGCGCACGCCTTGAGGGCGAGAGCGATCTCGCCATCCCATTGCGTGTCGAAGATGGCCGACGGGCCGATGGCCGTGATTGCCAGCGAGATCGCGCCCGTGTGATCGAAGGCCGGCGCCGACATCGCGCTCACGCCGGGCAGGATCTCTCCTTCCGAACGGCTGAGGCCGTGGCTGCGTACCTCGCGCAGTTGCGCCTCGAAGTCCTGCCAGCTCGGTAGCGGATGCGCGGGCGGCATGCCGCGTCGAGGGGTTGGGGCGGCAGCCGCGCCCCTGCGTTCACGCTGGCGTTCGTTTTCGAGCAATTGCTTGACGACCGCTGAATCCAGATAGGCGCCGAAAAGCCGCCCCGATGCCGTGTTGGTGAGCGAGAACACCGTGCCATGCCGCATGTTCACGTGCAGCGGCGCAGGCGATTCCGCGATCCGCACGATGGTGGCGCCCCGGTCGCCCCATACCGCGATCGCCACTGTCTGCCCGATCTGCTGCGCGAGTTCGGCGATCAGCGGCGTGGCGACGTGAACCGGGTTCGCCTGCTGCAGGCTGATCAACCCCAGTTGCAACGCGAGCGGACCGAGCAGATAGTGACCGCTGGTGCGGTCCTGCTCGATCAGCCCCAGGCGGCCGAAACTGACCATGTAGGGGTGCGCCTTGGCGGGGGACATCTCGGCCTCGCGCGCCAGGTCCTTCAGCGCCATGGGGCGGCCGTGATGGACCAGCGCGCGAAGCAGTTGCCCGCCCACTTCGATGCTCTGGATGCCCCGTTGGCCGCGATCGTTGTCTGTGCTCATCGCCAATCCCCCGATATTTGTTCATGCAGAAGGCATTAGACATTAACTGATTTTCGATCTAGACTGCGCACATTCGTTAACAGCGAATCAATTTACGTTAGACAAATTTTTACAAGGAGACCCCTGATGACCGAGGTCAAGAAGTTCGCCAGCCAGGCCGATCTGGAAGAAAAGAAGATCACCTTCAGCCAGATCTCCGAGCACGCCTGGGCCTACACGGCCGAGGGCGACCCCAACACCGGCATCATCATTGGCGACGACTGCGTGCTGGTGGCCGACACCCAGGCCACGCCTGCGATGGCCGCCGACGTCGTCCGCCGCATCCGCGAAGTGACCGACAAGCCCATCAAGTACGTCGTGCTCACGCACTACCACGCGGTGCGCGTGCTGGGCGCTGCCGCCTACAAGCCCGAGCACATCATTGCCAGCCAGGACACGCGCGACCTCATCGTCGAGCGCGGCGAGCAGGACAAGGCGAGCGAGATCGGCCGCTTCCCGCGCCTGTTCCAGAACGTCGAGACCGTGCCGCCCGGAATGACCTGGCCGACCATGACCTTCGCGGGCAAGATGACCCTGTGGCTCGGCAAGCTCGAAGTGCAGTTGATCCAGCTCGGTCGTGGCCACACCAAGGGCGACACGGTCGTGTGGCTTCCCGAGGAACGCACGCTGCTCAGCGGCGATCTGGTCGAGTTCGACGCCACGCCCTACGCCGGCGACGCCTACTTCAAGGACTGGCCGCAGACGCTGGACAACATCGCCGCGCTCAAGCCGAAGGCGCTCGTGCCAGGCCGCGGCGCAGCGCTCACGACGCCCGATGAAGTCGCCAAGGGCCTCGCGGGCACGCGCAGCTTCATCGCCGACGTCTACGCCAACGTTCAGAAAGGCGTGGCGCAGGGCAAGGACCTGAACGCGGTCTACAAGGACACCTACGCAGCGATGAAACCCAAGTACGGCCACTGGGTGATCTTCGACCACTGCATGCCCTTCGACGTCACGCGCTGCTACGACGAGGCGACCCAGTACGCCGACCCGCGCATCTGGACGGCAGAGCGCGACATCGAGATGTGGAAGGCCCTCGAAGGCTGAAGCCATGCAAGGCGTCGACTATCAGTCGCTGCGTTTCGACTACAAGCGCCACGCGGACCAGGACGCCGCGTCGCCGGCGCGCCATCCCGTCGTGGTGGTCGGCGCCGGCCCGGTGGGGCTTGCGCTCGCGATCGATCTCGCGCAACGGCAGGTCCCGGTGGTCCTGCTCGACAACGACAACACGCTGTCCACCGGATCGCGCGCAATCTGCTTCGCGAAGCGCACGCTGGAGGTCTTCGATCGCCTGGGCTGCGCCGACCGCATGGTGGCCAAAGGTGTGTCGTGGCAAGTCGGCAGGGTGTTCTTCAAGGACGAGCAGGTCTATCAATTCGACCTGCAGCCCGAAGCGGGACACGAGCGTCCGGCCTTCATCAATCTGCAGCAGTATTACGTCGAAGGCTATCTGTCGGAGCGCGCCGCCGAACTGCCGCTGATCGACCTTCGCTGGAGCAACAAGGTCGTCGGCATCGCGCAGCACGCAGACAACGCGCTGCTCACGATCGAGACGCCTGACGGCAACTACGAACTTGCCGCCGACTACGTGGCGGCCTGCGACGGTTCGCGCTCAAGCCTGCGGCAACTGCTCGGGCAGGAAGCCAGGGGCCGTGTCTTCCGGGATCGCTTCCTGATCGCCGACGTGAACATGGACGCGGATCTCCCGACCGAGCGCCGCTTCTGGTTCGACCCGCCCTTCCATCCTGGGCAGAGCGTGTTGCTGCACAAGCAGGCCGACAACGTGTGGCGAGTCGACTTCCAACTCGGCTGGGACGCCGATCCGGTGGAGGAGCGCAAGCACGAGAACATCATCCCGCGCGTGCGTGCCCTGCTCGACAGCATCGGCCACGAACGTGTGCAGTTCAGTATCGGCTGGGCCAGCGTCTACACCTTTGCCTGCCAGCGCATGGAGCGCTTCCGCCACGGCCGTGTGCTGTTTGCGGGGGATTCGGCGCATGGCGTCTCGCCATTCGGCGCGCGCGGGGCGAACTCCGGTGTGCAGGACGCCGACAACCTTGCCTGGAAGCTGGCTGCCGTGGTTCGGCACGAAGCCCCCGATGTGCTGCTCGACAGCTATGCGAGCGAGCGCGAGTACGCGGCCGACGAGAACATCCGCAACTCGACGCGCGCTACCGACTTCATCACGCCGAAGAGCGAGGTCAGCCGTCTGTTCCGCGACGCAGTGCTCGAACTCTCCAAGCGCCACGCCTTCGCGCGGGCGCTGGTCAACAGTGGCCGCCTGTCGGTGCCGAGCACCCTGAGCGGGTCGCCGTTGAACACGGCCGACGTCGATGCGTTCGGCGGACCGATGGTGCCCGGCGCACCCGCTGCCGATGCGCCCATCGTCCGCGCCGACGGCAGCACCGGCTGGTTGCTGCGCGAACTGTGTCCCGCGCGCTCCACGGGCGCTGCATGTTTCACAGCCGTCGTGTTCGGCGACGGCGAGCCAGCCGAGCGCAGCCGGCAGGCGCTCGCAACGGCCGACGTGCCGCTGCACGTCGTGCAGGTCGCCGCGACTGACGAAGGCGAGGTCGCGGCCCGGCGCTATGACGCGCGGCCCGGGACCGTCTACCTGCTGCGTCCCGATCAGCATGTGTGCGCACGCTGGCGCCATCCCACATCCCACGACGTGCGTTCCGCGCGCGATCGTGCGCTGGCAAAGGCAAAGGCAAAGGCATAGAAGGCCATGGAACTCATCACCACGCCGAACCTCGATGCGCCCGACGACTTTTACGAGGCGCTGATCGAAGCCCACCAGGGCTTGTCGACCGAAGAGAGTCACGCCTTCAACGCGCGCCTCGTGCTTGTGCTGGCCAACCACATCGGCTCGACCGCCGTGCTGCGACAGGCCTTCGATGCAGCCTCGTGCACCACCGAACATCCAGGAAGAGAAAGGACATCATGACAACCGCATCCGCCGCCGAACGCCGCTACCAGAGCGGCTTCGGCAACGAATACGTGACGGAAGCCGTCGCAGGCGCGCTGCCGCAAGGCCGCAACAGCCCGCAGCGTGCGCCCTTCGACCTGTATCCGGAATTGATTTCCGGCACGGCCTTCACCGCACCGCGCCACGAGAACCGCCGCACGTGGATGTACCGGCGACAGCCCTCGGTGGTCTCCGGCCGCTACAAGCCCTACGCGCAGGCGCAATGGAAGACCGGTGCCGACCGCGAGATCCCGCTGCCGCCCGAGCCGCTGCGCTGGGCGCCGATCCCGTTGGACAACGCCGACGTCGATTTCATCGATGGCGTGCGCACGCTGGCCGCCAACGGCGATGCCGAAGCGCAGACCGGCTTGGCCGCGCATGTCTATGTCGCGAGCCGCTCGATGGAGCGCCGCGCCTTCGTCAATGCCGACGGCGAGATGCTCTTCGTGCCGCAGCAGGGTCGCCTCGAGATCACCACCGAAATGGGGGTGCTGGACGTCAAGCCCGGTGAGATCGCGCTGGTGCCCCGCGGCGTGGTCTTCAAGGTCGCCTTGCTGGATGGCTTGTCGCGCGGCTACCTCTGCGAAAACTACGGCGCGCAGTTCCGCCTGCCGGAGCTGGGCCCGATCGGTTCCAACGGGCTGGCCAACTCGCGCGACTTTCAAGCCCCTGTCGCCGCGTTCGAGGATGCGACCGTCGCCTACGAGCTCGTCAAGAAGTCCGGCGGCCGCTTCTGGTCGGCGCCCACGAAGCAGTCGCCCTTCAACGTCGTCGCGTGGCACGGCAACCTGTCGCCAGTGAAGTACGACACGGCGCATTTCATGACCATCGGCTCGATCAGCTTCGACCATCCGGACCCGTCGATCTTCACCGTGCTCACCTCGCCGAGCGACACCCCCGGCACCGCCAACTGCGACTTCGTGATCTTCCCGCCGCGCTGGCTCGTCATGGAAGACACCTTCCGTCCGCCCTGGTACCACCGCAACCTCATGAGCGAGTTCATGGGGCTGGTCTACGGCGAGTACGACGCCAAGCCCGGCGGCTTCAAGCCGGGCGGTGCGAGCCTGCACAACTGCATGGTGCCGCACGGCCCTGACGAGGAAGCCTTCGAGAAGGCGAGCCACAGCGACCTCAAGCCGCAGAAGCTCGACAACACGCTGGCCTTCATGTTCGAGAGCCGCTATCGCTTCATTCCCACCGAGTTCGCGATGAAAAGCCCCGCGCTCGACCAGAACTACGCCGACTGCTGGGCCGGCCTTCAAGACAAGTACAAGCCATGAACACATTGAACGCCACACACGATCCGAAGCTGCGCAGCTGGGTGCCTTCGGCCCATGAAGCCGGTTGTGACTTCCCGATCCAGAACCTGCCCTTCGGTCGCTTCCGGCCCGCCGGCAGCAGCGAAGGCTTCCGCATCGGCGTCGCGATCGGCGACCAGGTGCTCGACCTGAAGGCGGCGGGACTCGTCGACACCGATGACATGAATGTGCTGCTGGCGCAGGGCGCCACCGAGCGTCGAGCCCTGCGCAACGCCATCTCCGAAGGCCTGCGCGAAGGCAGCCCGAAGCAGTCGGCATGGAACAAGGCCCTCTCGGCGCAATCGGCCGTCGAGATGACCGTGCCTTGCCGCATCGGCGACTACACCGACTTCTACACCGGCATCCACCATGCCACCACCGTCGGCAAGCTGTTCCGTCCCGACCAGCCGCTGATGCCCAACTACAAGTGGGTGCCGATCGGCTACCACGGCCGGGCTTCGTCCATCGGCGTGAGCGGCCAGCGATTCAAGCGTCCCCAAGGCCAGACCAAGGCGCCGGATGCCGAGATGCCGAGCTTCGGCCCGTCGAAGCGGCTCGACTACGAACTGGAGCTCGGCTTTGTCGTCGGCCGCGGCAATGCACTCGGCGAGCCCATCGCCATCGCCGACGCCGAGCAGCATCTGTTCGGCGTGACGCTGCTCAACGACTGGTCGGCGCGCGACCTGCAAGCGTGGGAATATCAGCCGCTCGGCCCCTTCCTCGCGAAGAACTTTGCGACCACGCTGTCGCCATGGATCGTCACGATGGAGGCGCTCGCGCCCTTCCGCGCGAAGTTCGAGCGCGCGGCTGGCGAACCGCAGCCGCTGCCCTACCTCGATGCACCTGCCAACCGCGAAAGCGGTGCGCTCGACATCACGCTCGAGGTGTGGCTGCAGACCGCCAAGATGCGCGAAGCCGGCGAGCCGGCCGTTCGCCTCACGCGTGGCAACACCACCGAGGCCGCGTATTGGACGGCCGCGCAGCTTGTCACGCACCACACGGTGAATGGCTGCAACCTGCAGCCGGGCGACCTGCTCGGCTCCGGCACGCTGTCGGGCCCGAAGCCCGACGAGGCGGGCTCGCTGCTCGAACTCACGCTGGGTGGCAAGCAACCGATCACGCTGCCGAATGGCGAGCGGCGCACTTTCCTGGAGGACGGCGACACACTCAGCCTGCGCGGCTATTGCGAGCGCGCGGGGGCTGTGCGCATCGGGCTGGGTGAGGTGAGCGGGACAGTGGTGGCGGCGGGCTGATCGTCTTCGCGACGTCGACGTCGACGCCTACGCCGCGCAGGTACTTCGCAACGTCTCGCGGTCGATCTGGCAGGTGACGCTCTGCCGGTACACAAAGAACCCGAGCCGCTGGTTGATCGACAGCATCGGCGCATTCACCTCGGCGTTGTGCGTGACGATCATCTGCACTTCCGGATGGCGCTCCCGCACGAGCTTGAGCATGGCCGCCTTCACGCCCTTGGCGAGATTCCGGCCGCGCCAAGGCCGCGACACCGCGGTGAGCGCCTGGAACACACGGTCGGGAAAGCGGCTTTCCCAGTGGGCGTTGCAGACGGCGGCCACCTCGTCGCGGTCGACCAGCAGGACCATCAGGTGCTCGCCGCCGACGCGGTCGAGCTCCTCGTACCAGCTGATGTGCGCCGGCATCTCGTAGCGTATGGGCGGCAGTTCGAGCGCACCCAGCGGCATGTCGTTGATCAGTGTGGTGAGTGGCGCCATCAGGGTCGCCAGTCGATCCATTGGCACGCGGCCCGCATGAATCTCCCAGCGCAGGGCCGCATTGCCATCTTCGGTGGCCTCGGCTTGCCAGCGGTCCAGCGCAGCCCAGTCCAGGCCGGCGAGCGGCAGGCGGTTCTCGACCACGCGATGCTTTTCGGTCGCGCCGATGGCGTTCATGAACGCGCGGGCTTCCGCGGATGGCGCTCCCATCGTGGCGATGGTCTTGTCACGCGCCTCCATGAACGCGAGCAGTTCGCCGAGCAGCGCGGTGGCGATGCCCCGGCGCCGATACGGACGCAGGACGCCGCCGCCCGCGCTGACGTGAGGCGCGAAGCTCGCGAAGTCTGGCGTGCCTTCGCGGCGAAATTCGAGCATCAGATTGCCGACCACCTCCCCATTGAGCAGCGCAATCGTCCGGCGCGTTTCCCCCATCGGCCACCGCCTGCGTAGGTGATGCTCGAACTCGTCGTCGCTGAGGATCGGTTCGCCGGGGATATCCTCCTCGGCGCGCAATCGCCGGAAGGCGTGGTAGGCGGACCAGTCCGAGGCCGTTGCCTCGCGGGGGTCGAAGGGGCGTATGTCGATCGGGGAGACGTTGATTTTTGAAGGGTGCATCGTTGAAGGTCGTCGTCGACCAGCTCATGCCGCGCTGAAAGCGAGGACTCGCTAGGTGCCGGCGGCCGCCCGCGACGCTTCCAGATGCGACCGCGCGCGCTCTGCCAGCGCCATCTCCCCCGGCGTGCCCGGCGTGAAAGCGTCGACCGGTAGCGGGCGGCCGTGCGAATCGACGGAGACGAAGACGATCAGGCACTCGGTCGTCTTCTGCATCTCGCCGCCCTTCATGTCGCCGCTGCGTACTTCGACGGAGATGTTCATGCTGCTGTTGCCTGTGTAGGCCAGTCGCGCCTCCACCTCCACCAGGTCGCCGATCATGATCGGGCGGTGGAAGCGGATGCTGCCGAGGAACACCGTCACGCAATAGCGCTTGGACCAACTCGTCGCGCAGGCGTAGCCGGCTTCGTCGATCCACTTCATGACGGTGCCGCCGTGGACCTTTCCGCCGAAGTTCACGGTGCTGGGTTCGGCCAGAAATCTCAGGGTGATGGACGACATGGAATGCCTGGGCGAGGAGTTGATCGAAAAGGCGCCCTCGCCAATTATGCGAGCGCCGCGCCGGTCTTGGGGCCAAAGAGTTGCGCCACGGTGCGCCGCAGCCACGCGTTGCCGGCATCCGCGTGGAAGCGCTCGTGCCAGTGCTGCTTGACGGCATAGGCGGGCAGGGCGAAAGGCGGGTCCATCATCTTCACCGGCTCCTGGGTGACGAGCACTTCGCCGAGGATGCGGGGCACGATCACGAGCAGTTCGGTATGCGCCACGATGCGCGCCACGCTCAGGAAGCTCGAAAGCCGCACCACGACGTTGCGCGTGAGGCCGAGCCGCGCGATCGTCTTGTCGATGATCGCGTGGCCGGTGCCCGATGACGAGATCACCGCATGGGCCTCGGCCTCGAAGCGCTTGAGCGTGAGGCGCGCGCCGATGCGCGGGTGGTTCTGCGCCACCAGGCAGACGAAGTTCTGCGCGAAGAGCGTCTGCTGGTAGAAGCCGGCGTCCAGTTGCGGCATGAAGCCCACCGCCAGGTCGACTTCGCCGTCTTCCAGCCGGCGCCCACTGTCGTTCGAGATGATCTCAGTCTCGATGTGCACGCCCGGCGCAGCTCGTCGCAGGTGGTCCAGCAACCCTGGCAGCAGCACCACCTCGCTGATGTCGGTCATGCAGATTCGGAAGTTGCGCCGCGCCTCGCCGGGATCGAAGCCGCTGCGGCTGCCGCGCGCTTTCTCCAGTTGGGAGAGCACCTCGCGCACGTGAATGCACAACTGCTGTGCATAAGGCGTGGGCTGCATGCCCTGGGCGGTGCGCGCGAACAGCCGGTCGTCGAAATGCGTGCGCAGCTTGTTCAGCATGGTGCTGGCCGCCGCCTGCGCGATGCCGAGGCGGTCGGCGGCCTTGGAGACGCTGCCGGTCTTGTAGACCTCGTCGAACACGGCCAGCCATTCGAGATCGAGTTTGGACATGGGTCTTCCCTGGAAATATCGGAAACAGGACCATTATCGAAAAACGAAATTGCGAGTATCGATATGTCGGTCTTGAACAAATAGTAGTGACGTCCAACAATGGCGTCCAGGCATCCATTGCCACATTGCCAGGAGACAAAGCCTCATGAATACCGCCACGCAAGCCGCGCATAGCGATGCCGCCGAACGCCGTGCCTACTACGAGCGCATCCGCCCGCTGAACCTCACGCCGCTGTGGGAATCGCTGCACGCCCTGGTGCCGCGCGAACCGCAAACACCTTGCGTACCGGCGCTCTGGCGGTACGACGAGATCCGTCCGCTGCTGATGGAGTCGGCCGAGCTCATCACCGCGGAAGAAGCCGTGCGCCGCGTGTTGGTTCTGGAGAACCCGGCCATCCCGGGCCGTTCGTCGATCACGCAATCGCTCTATGCCGGCCTGCAACTCATCATGCCGGGCGAGGTGGCGCCGTCGCACCGCCATGTGCAGTCTGCCTTGCGCTTCATCGTCGATGGCAAGGGTGCCTACACCACCGTGGCCGGCGAGCGCACCACCATGTACCCGGGCGACTTCATCATCACGCCGTCCTGGGCCTGGCACGACCATGGCAACGAAGGCATCGAAGGCGTGAGCGAGCCGGTGGTCTGGCTCGACGGCCTCGACATCCCGATGCTTCGCTTCTTCGACGCCGGATTTGCCGAGAACGACGATGCCAAGGTACAGCACGTCGCACGGCCCGAAGGCAACAGCCTCGCGCGCTTCGGCCACAACATGGTGCCTGTGCGGCATGACCACGGTTCGCCGACCTCGCCGATCTTCAACTACCCTTACGCGCGCAGCCGCGAAGCCCTCGCGCAGCTGCAAAAGCAGGAAGCGCCCGACGCCTGGCTGGGCCACAAGCTGCGCTACATCAATCCGCTGACGGGCGGCTCGCCGATGCCCACCATCGCGACCAACCTGCAGTTGCTTCCGGCCGGTTTCGCCGGCAAGACCCATCGCGCGACCGACGGCGCCGTCTACAACGTGGTCGAAGGCCACGGCACGGCCGAGATCGGCGGACAGCGTTTCACCTTCGGCCCGCGCGACACCTTCGTCGTGCCGTCGTGGGCGCCGCTGCGCCTCTCGGCGAGCGAAGACACCGTGCTGTTCAGCTTCTCGGACCGGCCGGTGCAACAGGCCATGGGCATCCTGCGCGAGGCCTTTCTCCAGGATTCCTGATCCTCCGCTGCGCCCCGCAGCATTTTTCCCTGACCACCCAGATGCCGCATTGGCGGCAGGAGCCTTTCATGTCCTTCGTCGTTTCTCCTCCGGCCGTCGTCGGCCTTCCCATCGCCGGCTCGACCGACTTGTTCCCGGTCCGCCGCGTCTATTGCGTTGGCCGCAACTACGCGGCGCATGCGCGCGAAATGGGCTTCGATCCCGATCGCGAGCCACCTTTCTTCTTCTGCAAGCCCAATGACGACGCATCGATCGTCCCCGTGGCCGCCGGCAAGACAGCGACCATCCCGTACCCACCGCAGACCGCCAACTATCACTACGAGGCCGAACTGGTCGTCCTGATTGGCAAGGGCGGACGCAACATCGCCGTCGAGGACGCCGCCAGGCACATCTACGGCTACGCCGTGGGCCTGGACATGACGCGCCGCGACCTGCAGATGAAGATGCGCGAGCAAGGCCGCCCGTGGGAAATCGGCAAGGCCTTCGACCTTTCCGCGCCAGTCGGCGCGGTGCGGCCGCTCGCTGATGCGGGAGAGATCACCGAAGGTGCCATCACGCTCGAAGTGGACGGCGAAATTCGCCAGAAGAGCGATCTGCGTCACCTGATCTGGTCGGTCAACGAAGTCATCGCCAATCTGTCGACGCTCTTCGCGCTCCAGCCCGGCGACCTCATCTTCACCGGCACGCCGGAAGGAGTGGGCGCCGTGAAGCCTGGGCAGACCATGAAGGTCCACATCGACGGACTCGAGCCCATCGTCGTTCGCGTCGATTGACGCTCCGAGGGGATACACGGGCCCTCGTAACGTCTGGACACAGCCGGGCGTATCCTTGGGCCCTTTGCTTTTTCAATCCCCTTTCAACTTTATGCACGCATCGAAGAGAGCTCTCCTTGCCGCTGCCTGTGGCCTCGCCGCCGGCGTTCTGCCGCTGGCTTCCATGGCACAGGGCACCGCATGGCCGACCAAGCCCATCCGTCTCGTCGTCGGCTTTCCTGGCGGATCGACGCCCGACATCGCGGCACGCACCATCGCCGAGCCTCTGGCCAAGGCCCTCGGGCAGCCGGTCATCGTCGACAACAAGCCCGGTGCGTCGGGCAACATCGCGGCGGACTTCGTCGCGAAGGCCACCGACGATCACACCATCGGCATCGTGATCAACGGCAACCTGACCTCGTCGAAGATGCTGTATCCGAAGCTGCCCTATGACCCGGCCAAGGACTTCACCTACCTGTCGCTGATCGCCACCGCGCCGCTGATGCTGGTTGCGCCGAACAACCTGCCCACCGGCGCTGCCTTCTTCGATGCGGCGCGCAAAGGGGGCGACAAATGGAGCTACGGTTCGGTTGGCGTCGGTTCCGTCGGCCATCTGGGCATGGAGTTGCTCAAGAGCCGCGTTCCGGGCCTCAAGGCCGAGCACGTGCCCTACCAGGGCAACCCGCAGGTCGTGACCGGTCTGTTGGGCGATCAGGTGCAGATGGCGCTCATCCCGCCGGGCGTGGCCTGGCCGCAGGTGCGGGCCGGCAAGCTCAAGGCGGTCGGCCTCACGAGCGGACGCAGCACGCTGGCACCGGAAGTTCCCTCGCTGTCCGAAGCCGGCGTTCGCGATTTCAACCTCGAAGTCTGGACCGCGCTGCTCGGCCCCGCGAACCTGTCGAAGGCTGCGCAGGCCCGCATCACGAAGGAACTCGCGGTCATCATGAAATCGCCCGAAGTGCGTCAGCGGCTGTTCGATCAGGGCTGGCAGGCAGTCGGTACTTCGCCGGATGGTATGCGCGAGCGCGTGAAGGAAGAGGCGGCGATCATGAGTCGGATCATCTCCACGAACGGAATCAAGCTTCAGTAGCTCGCCCCCAGGTTGGCTCACTTCGTGTAGCCGCCCACCCCCTGCCGGGGGCAACACCAACGGCCCGGCAAAGCCGGTTCCGCGGTGTTTCCCCAATGGGCGAACGGCCTGATGTGATGTGGGTCGCCGAACTCAATGGAGAAGCAGATGAATTCGATCTTGCGTGAGCCTGCGCGTGACTTGCCGGTCTTCGGCGAGTACGACGTCGTCGTGGTCGGCGGCGGCCCGGCCGGCATCGCGGCGAGCGTGAGCGCTGCCCGTCATGGCGCGCGCACGCTGCTGGTGGAGCGCTACGGGTTCCTCGGCGGCATGGGCACGGCCGGCGGCGTGACGAACTTCGCCGGTCTCTACGGCAAGCGCAACGGCGAGATGACGCAACTCGTGCACGGCGTGGCCGACGACCTGCTCGCCCGCATCGACGCCATGGGTGGCCTCAACAAGCCGCAGGACGGCATGCAGGGGCGCATCCGCGTGCGTTCGTACGACACCTCGGTCTACAAGTGCGCGGCCGACCAACTGTTGCTGGATGCGGGCGTGCATCTGTTGTTCCACGCCCTGGCGGCCGCGGTGGCAATGGAGGGCGATCGCATGGTCGCGCTCATGGTCGAGACCAAGTCCGGTCGCCAGGCCATCCGTGCCAATGCCTTCATCGATGGCAGCGGCGATGCGGACGTCGCCGCTTTCGCGGGCGTGCCCTTCGCGGTCGGCGACGGCCACGGCAGCGGGCTGTTTCCGTCCACCATGTTCCGCGTCGGCCACGTCGATGCACAGCGCGCGCTGGCGGCTGTGGGCGAATTCAAGGCGATCAACGACCTGATGGCGAAGGCGCGGGAGCGCGACCCGCAGGCCTACCGCTTTCCCCGCGAAGGCGCGATCCTGCGGCCGCAGATCGATCCGCGCGAGTGGCGCGCCAATGTCACGCAGATCCGCAATGCTGAAGGCGGCGCGATGAACGGCGTCGACGCGCGACAGCTGAGTGATGGCGAGGTCGAAGGCCGTCGCCAGATCGGTGAATACTTCCGCTTTCTCAAGGCCGAAGTGCCAGGCTTCGAACAATCGGCCATCGTCGAGATCGCGCCGCAGGTGGGCATCCGCGAAACGCGGCGCATCGAAGGCCTCTATGCGCTGACGGGCGAGGACATCCTGTCGTCGGCGCGCTTCGACGACAGCATCGGCGTCAATGCCTGGCCGATGGAAATGCATGCGGCCGGCAAGATCGAGTGGGCATTCCCCCGCGACGGCAACCGCACCTACAACCAGCTTCCATGGCGCATGCTCGTGCCGCGCGGCGTGGACAACCTGCTGGTCGCCGGCCGTTGCGCCTCGATGACGCATGAGGGCCAGTCGGCGGCACGCGCCAGCGGAGGCTGCTTCGTCATGGGGCAGGCGGCTGGGACCGCCGCAGCGTCGCTGGGCATCGGCAGTTTCGCGACGGTCGACGTGCCGGCGCTTCAGCGCAAGCTGACCGCGGACGGCGCCGACCTCGATCGCTGACAGGCGCGAGACACCGAGTCGGCGCGCTCTTTGCTATCGTTGTGGGCTCGTTTTTCTGGTGCTCCCCGCGCTCCCCCCGATGACCGATCCCGCCACCGCCCGCCGACTCGTCGACACGCTCGTCGATCTGATGAGCCTCGAACCCCTGGGCAACGACCGCTTCCTGGCCCAGAGCGAAGACATCGGCACGCCGGCCGTCTTCGGCGGGCAGGTGCTCGGACAGGCGCTGATGGCCGCCTGCCGCACCGTGGGTGCCGAACGCCCGGTGCATTCGATGCATGCCTACTTCCTGCTGCCCGGGGAGCATGCACCCATCGAATACGCGGTCGACCGCGTGCGCGACGGACGCAGCTTCACGATGCGGCACGTGGTCGCGCGACAGCAGGACCGCGTCATTTTCGAGATGGCAGCTTCGTTCCAGACAGTGGATGAGGGCATCGAGCACCAGCTCCCCATGCCCGAAGCCGCCGGTCCGGAAGGCCTGCCGAGCGAACTGGACCAGCGCATGGCGCTCGGCGACCGCCTGCCCGCGATGTGGCGCCCGAAGGCGCTGATGCCGCACGGCATCGAATACCGCCGCGTCGAGCCCGATGACCTGCTGGCGCCGGCACCTCGATCCTCGGAAAGCGGCGTCTGGATGCGCGCGATCGCCCCGCTGCCGGACGATCCCCTCGTGCATCGCGCCTTGCTGGCCTATGCGTCCGATCACGGACTGTTGCGCGCCGCGATGCTGCCGCACGGCCTGAGCTTCATGAGCGGCCAGGTGCGGCCCGCCAGCCTCGACCATGCGATGTGGTTCCACCGCGATTTCCGCATGGACGAGTGGCTGCTCTACTGCGTCGACTCGCCGAGCGCGAACGGCGCGCGCGGCCTGTGCCGCGGCAGCATCTTCACGCGCGACGGTCGGCTCGTCGCCTCCACGGCGCAGGAAGGCATGCTGCGGATCCGACCCAAGGGAAGCCCCTTGTCGAGCGCCGGGCGCGCGGCACCGATATAACGGGCGCGATGAGTGCCCTGTTCTCTCCCTTCGCCCTCGGTCCCTTGACGCTGCGCAATCGGATCGTCATCGCTCCGATGTGCCAGTACTCCGCCGAAGACGGCAATGCCGTCGACTGGCACATGATCCATCTCGGGCAGCTTGCGCTTTCGGGCGCCGGCTTGCTCACCATCGAGGCGACGGCGGTCGAGGAGATCGGGCGCATCACGCCCGGAGATCTCGGGCTCTATTCCGACGACAACCAGGCAGCGCTGGCGCGCGTGCTGGCCGCGATCCGTCGCTATTCGCGCATCCCGGTCTCCATTCAGCTCGCCCATGCGGGGCGCAAGGCGTCGAGCCATGCACCCTGGGAAGGCGGCCAATGCCTGACGGCGGACGAAGGCGCCTGGCAGACAGTCGCGCCATCCGCCGTCCCGCATGCGCCCGGTGAACCGCCGCCGGTGGCGCTCGACACCGAAGGGCTCGCGCGCGTGAAGGCGGCTTTCGTGCGCTCGGCGCAGCGTGCCGATGCGCTCGGTCTCGACGCGATCGAGCTGCATGCTGCGCATGGCTACCTGCTGCATCAGTTCCTTTCACCCATCGCCAACCAGCGTGACGATGCCTACGGCGGCTCGCTGGAAAACCGCATGCGCTTTCCGCTGGAAGTTTTCGATGCGGTGCGTGCCGCCGTGCCCGCTCGAACGCCCGTCGGCGTGCGAATCTCCGCGACCGACTGGGTCGATGGGGGCTGGGACGTCGAGCAGAGCATCGCCTTTGCCCAGGCGCTCTCGTCGCGCGCCTGCAGCTTCGTGCACGTCTCCTCGGGCGGCGTGTCGCCGCAGCAGAAGATCCCGCTCTCGCCCGGCTACCAGGTGCCGTTGGCCGAGCGGATCAAGCAAGCAGTCGATCTGCCCGTCATCGCCGTCGGCCTCGTCACCGAGCCGAAGCAGGCCGAGGCCATCGTCGAAGCCGGCCAGTCCGATCTGGTGGCGCTGGCGCGGGCAATGCTGTTCGAGCCGCACTGGCCGTGGCGTGCCGCTGCCGAACTGGGTGCCCAGGTCGAGGCACCGCCGCAATACTGGCGTTCCCAGCCGCGCGATCTGAAGGCGCTGTTTGGCGACGCCCGCATCGGCCAGCGGTAGCTGCCCCAATGCCCAGGCCGGCGCAGCCAGGCCCGTTCGTGGAACACCGCGGAACCGGCTTCGCCGGGCCGCAGGTGTTGCCCCCGGTAGGGGGTGGGCGGGCTACACGAAGTGAGCCCAACCTGGGGGCGAGCAACTACCTGAAAGGGTTCGCTGTCGCGAACCACAGCCCGATGCCCGTGGCGATGATGAAGGCGCCGTCCGTGACGCCCGCGATCAGGAAGAACAGCGTCTGCAGCGTGTCCTTGAGTTCCGGCTGCCGCGCCGTGCCTTCGAGAAGCTTCGACCCGACGATGCCGATGCCGATGCATGAGCCCACGGCGGCGATGCCGATGAGGAGGGCCACAGCGAGGGGAAGGATGTCGAAGCCGTTCATGATGCTCTTTCGTTGGCCTTGAGATGTCGGCCTGGTTGCTGCCGGCACCACCGCGGTACCGGCTTGCATCCAATGTCGTCGAGCGCGCGCGCAGCGTCGATGACCTCGCAGGTCATGCCGCACAGGAAGCGCGGAATGAATTAAGGTCAGCCTCTCGTCCTTGCGGAGCACCAAGATGTCGCGCTACCTCGGAAGCTGTCACTGCGGAGCCATCCGCTTCGAGATCGAATCGACCATCGATCGCGTGACGCAGTGCAATTGCTCGGTCTGCACCAAGAAGGGCATCCTGCATCACCGCGTCGGCGCGGATCGCTTCCGTCTTCTCTCGGGCGAGGAAAGCCTGGGCACCTATCAGTTCGGAACCATGGTGGCCAAGCATCATTTCTGCAGGCACTGCGGCATCCACACCTTCACGCGCCCGCGAGCCGCACCCGACCTCTACACAGTCAACGTGCGCTGCCTCGACAACTACGACCTGCAGAAAGAGGCCCCCGAAGTCCTGGCATTCGATGGCCGGAACTGGGAGGCCGAAGTCGGCAAGCTCTCCTGAGCGCGCGTCGTCGTCAGCCCGGCAACAGGCGCTTCAGGTAGCGACCCGTATGGCTGGCCTCGTTCGCCGCGATCGCTTCCGGCGTACCGACGCCCACCACCGTGCCGCCGCCGGCACCGCCTTCGGGGCCCATGTCGATGAGCCAGTCGGCGGTCTTGATCACGTCGAGGTTGTGCTCGATGACGACGATCGTGTTGCCCGCGTCACGCAACTGGTGCAGCACCTTGAGCAACAGCTCGATGTCGGCAAAGTGCAGGCCGGTGGTCGGCTCGTCGAGGATGTAAAGCGTGCGGCCGGTGTCGCGCTTGCTGAGTTCGAGCGCGAGCTTCACGCGTTGCGCCTCGCCGCCGGACAGCGTCGTTGCCGCCTGTCCGAGCTTGATGTAGCTCAGGCCGACGTCGAGCAGCGTGCGCAGCTTGCGCTCGATGGTCGGCACGGCCTTGAGAAACTCGTGTGCCGTCTCGACCGTCATGTCGAGGATCTGCGCGATGTTGCGGCCCTTGTACTGAACTTCCAGCGTCTCGCGGTTGTAGCGCTGGCCGTGGCACACCTCGCAAGGAACGTACACGTCGGGCAGGAAGTGCATCTCGACCTTGACGACGCCGTCGCCCTGGCAGGCTTCGCAGCGTCCGCCCGCGACGTTGAAGCTGAAGCGGCCGGGGCCGTAGCCGCGCTCGCGGGCCGTGTTGGTCTCGGCCATCAGCTCGCGGATCGGCGTGAAGAGGCCGGTGTAGGTCGCGGGATTGCTGCGCGGCGTGCGGCCGATGGGCGACTGGTCGACGTTGATGACCTTGTCGAAATATTCGATGCCTTCGATCGCCTCGTGCTCGGCCGGCTCCTCATGGGCGCGATAGAGCGTGCGCGCCACCGCTGCGTAGAGCGTGTCGTTGACCAGCGTCGACTTGCCCGAGCCGGACACGCCCGTCACGCAAGTCAGCAGGCCGACCGGGAAGGCCACGTTCACGTTCTTGAGGTTGTTGCCGGTGGCGCCGATGACGCGGATTTCCTGAACGTCGGACTGCGTCGCGAGGTGCGCTGCCTCGCGAGCGGCACGCCGTTCGGCGGCGCCGCTCGGCGGAAAACGTGATGGCTTCTTGCCTTCGTCGAAGGCCGGCTTGGTGACCACGGGCAGCCACGGCGTGCGGCGCACGGGCACGGCAATCTTCTTGACGCCCGAGAGGTATTGCCCTGTCAGCGAATCCGGACTGGCTGCCACTTGCGCGTAGGTCCCCTGCGCCATCACGCGCCCGCCGTGAACGCCGGCCCCGGGCCCCATGTCGATCACGTGGTCGGCCGCGTGGATCATGTCCTCGTCGTGCTCGACCACGATCACGCTGTTGCCAATGTCGCGCAGATGCTTCAGCGTGCCGATAAGCCGATCGTTGTCCCGCTGGTGCAGGCCGATGCTGGGCTCGTCGAGCACGTACATCACGCCGGTGAGCCCCGAGCCGATCTGCGAGGCGAGCCGGATGCGCTGCGCCTCGCCGCCGGACAGCGTCTCGGCGCTGCGGTCCAGGCTCAGGTAGTTGAGGCCCACGTCGTTCAGGAACTTCAGTCGCAGTCCGATCTCGCGCACCACCTTGTCGGCGATTTCCGCCTTGGCGCCGCGCAGGTGCAAGTCCTGGAAGTACGCAAAGCTCTCGCGCAGCGTGGCGCGGCTGATCTCGTAGATCGCCATGCGGCGGGGCTCCGCATCGGTCTCGTCGACCAGGAAGACGTTGCGCGCCTCGCGACGCAGCCGCGTGCCGTGGCAGTCGGGGCAGGGCTGCATGTTGCGGAAGCGCGAGAGGTCTTCGCGCACCATCGTCGAATCGGTCTCGCGATAGCGCCGCTCCATGTTCGGGATGATCCCTTCGAAGGGGTGCTTGCGCACCAGCTTCTTGCCGGCCTGCTGGCCGCTGTCCATCACATAGGTGAACTTGATCTCTTCCTGCGCCGAGCCCTGCAGCACCGTCTGCTGGACCGAAGCCGGAAGCGATTCGAAGGGTGTGTCGATGTCGAACTTGTAGTGCTTCGCCACGCTCTCCAGCATGCTGAAGTAATAGCCGTTGCGGCGGTCCCAGCCCTTCACCGCGCCGCTGGCGAGGCTCAGCGACGGAAACGCGACCACGCGTGCCGGGTCGAAGAACTCGCGATGGCCGAGGCCGTCGCAGCTCGGACATGCACCCACGGGCGAGTTGAAGGAGAACAGGCGCGGTTCGAGTTCGGCCAGCGAGTAGTGGCAGATCGGGCAGGCGAACTTCGCGTTGAACAGGTGCTCGCGCGCAGCCGGTGGCGTGCTCGTTTCGGATGCGGGCGCGTCCATCTCCAACGCGATCGCGCGGCCGTCAGCCAATCGCAGCGCGGCCTCGAAGCTCTCGGCGAGTCGCTGCTGCATGTCCGGGCGTGCACGCAGGCGATCGATCACCACGTCGATGTCGTGCTTCTCGGTCTTCTTGAGCTTGGGCAGGTCGTTGTATTCATAGGTCTGCCCGTCGACCCGGAAGCGGATGTAGCCATGCGCCTGCATCTCGGCGAAGAGTTCGAGGAATTCGCCCTTCTTCTCGCGGGCCACGGGGGCCAGGATCATCAAGCGCGGCTCGTTGGGGATGGCGAGCACCGCATCCACCATCTGCGACACCGTCTGCGCCTGCAGCGGCAGATCGTGATCGGGGCAGTAGGGCGTGCCTGCGCGCGCGTACAGCAGCCGCAGGTAGTCATGAATCTCGGTGACCGTGCCGACGGTCGAGCGCGGGTTGTGGCTGGTCGCCTTCTGCTCGATGCTGATCGCCGGGGAGAGCCCTTCGATCACGTCGACGTCGGGCTTGTCCATCAACTGCAGGAACTGCCGCGCATAGGCGGACAGGCTCTCCACGTAACGGCGCTGTCCCTCGGCGTAGAGCGTGTCGAACGCCAGGCTCGATTTGCCCGAACCGGACAGGCCGGTGATCACCACCAGCTTGTTGCGCGGAATGTCGAGGTCGACGTTCTTGAGGTTGTGGGTGCGCGCGCCGCGGATGCTGATGCGTTGCTGCGCGAGCACGGCGCCGAGGTAGGCGTCATCGGAGGGGGAATTCACGGGGCGGTCGGTTTTGGGCAACCGGACATGATAAATGCCCGCGTGTTTCAGGGCTTGGCGGGGGATTCGCCCGGCCCGAGCGGGTCGTCCGGGTCCGGCGGCACCAGCGGGCCGATTGCCATCGTCAGCATGTGTTCGGCCAGCGATTCGTAGAGCGGCCTGCTGATCATCCGTGAGACCAGGCTGGCCAGCATGGCGCAGGCCATGAGGCTCAGGACCATCGAGTGGCCGTCGACCATTTCCATCACGATGATGAAGGCAGTCAGCGGCGCCTGCGTCACGGCGGCCAGGAAGCCGGCCATGCCCATGGCGATCAGCGCCGGACCGAGTCCCGGCCCCGCGAGTCGCGCGATCCCTTCGCCGATGCCGGCGCCGATCGAGAGCGCCGGTGCGAAGATTCCGCCGGGCACACCGCACCAGGCGGTCAGCCAGGTCGCGATGAACTTGAGCAGCGTGTAAAGCGGCGTGAGTTCATCATGCCCCGCCAGCATTTGCTTGACCGTTTCCGAGCCCGAGCCGAAGGTCGCGCCATTCGTCGCGAGGCCGATCACCGCAACCGCGAGACCGCCGACGGCGGCAAAGCGAATGGGCCAGCGTGCACGAAGACGGTTCAGTCGCTGGGGTGCGCCGGTCAGCGAGGCGGCCAACAGCCTCGAGAAGAGGCCACCGCCCATGCCAGTCATCAGGGCCACCATCAGGCCCGGCCCCATCACTTCCCAGCCGAAGCTTGGCACCTTGATGATCCCGAAGTAGCTGAGATTGCCGAAGGCGGATACTGCGACCAGGCCCGCCAGCACGATGGCCGTGATGATCAGGCCGCTCGCCCGCGCTTCGATGCGGCCCGACAGCTCCTCGATCGCGAACACCACGCCCGCGAGCGGTGCATTGAAGGCAGCCGCGATCCCGGCCGCACCCCCGGCAAGGAGGAGACCGCGCGCATCGATTGTCGTGCGAGGCGAAAGCCAACGGCGCGCGTGCTGCATGACGCCGGCGGCGACCTGCACGGCAGGGCCTTCGCGCCCAATCGAGAGGCCGGCCGCAAAGCCCGCCACAGCCAGTCCGATCTTGGCGACGGTGAGCCTGAGCGCCACGAACTGGCTTCGTTCTTCAGGCGAGAGGGCCGGATTCAGCGCCGCCTTGACCTGCGGGATGCCCGAGCCTCGCGCACCAGGCGCCCAGCGCCGTGTCGCCCAGACGATCGCGGCCGTGACGGCAGGCGTCCAGACCAGGACAGCCCATGGGTAGGACCGGTACAGGCCGAGGAACAGCGCGAAGGCCCGATCGCTTGCAATGGTGAAGACCACCACGAACAGGCCTGCTGCGATCGCGTAGCCGAGAACGATGGCCCGATCGAGCCACATACGTCCGCTCGACAGCTCGGCGCGCAGGTTCTCGAAGAAGTCGGGTTCGCGATTCATTGAAGTGCGTCATTGTCTCAGCGGTCGTGTGCGGCACAGGAACAGTGTCCGCGACCGCGTTTTTCTACTTTCAGTCTAGGAAACGTCTGAAAAGGAGCCGCGAAAGCGGTGTAGTACTACAGATTGCAAATGGCGCCGCTATGCTTCGCGCCTTTCGATCCGTGGGGCCTGCATTTCAGGGCGCCCGAGGAAGCCTCTCCACACTGTCACGAGGCCATCGAAACGACCGCGAATCGGCGGAACGAATCGAACGGCTTCTGTGGGGAGGCCCATCCTGGATCGGTATCAGCACAGGGGAAAAGTTATGCAATCAGTAGTCGTCGTGGACGACCATCCGGCCATTCGACTGGCCGTGCGCACGGCCTTGGAGGCCACTGGCCAGTTCGAAGTCGTTGGCGAGGCCAGCGATGGCCCGTCGGCACTGGCCGTCATCCGCGAGCGCCAGCCGAAGCTGGTGATCCTCGATCTCGATCTGCCGCGATTGAACGGTCTCGATGTGATCGAGCGCGTGAGAAAACTGCACCGCGACACGAGGCTTCTGGTGCTCTCCGGGCAACAGGAATCGATCTTCGGTGCACGGGCGGTGAAGGCCGGGGCCAACGCATTCATCAGCAAGACCGAGGACTTGCAGCGCCTGATCCAGGCGGCCCACACTGTCCTCGCCGGCTACAGCATGTTCGCGACCTCGGTCCTGGCTTCGCAATCGGCGATTGCGGACAGCACGCGAACGGGCTCCTTGATCAAGAGTCTTTCCGATCGGGAATTGACCGTGCTGCAATACCTGGCCCGCGGCCTGAGCAACAAGGAAATCGCCGAGACGCTTCTGATCAGCAACAAGACCATCAGCGGCTACAAGGCGCGAATCTTTCAAAAGCTGGGCATCTCCAGCCTCGTGGAACTGGTGGATTTTTCGCGAGCTCATCAACTCGTGGCGTGACAGGCGCGGGCGGAACTCAGGTTGGCGGGCGGGTGAATTCGGCGGCGCGCGCGAGCACTGCAACGAGCTCATCCCTCGCTGATCGATAGGCCTCGCGGGTGGCCATTCTGAGTTGCGCTTCGTCATCTGCACGCATGTGTTCGACGGCCTGGAAGGCCGTGACCGCATCGTCTTCGTCGAGCTGGTGGCAGGCCGAGCTCAGCCGATGGGCCAACTTTCGAAGCTTGATGTAGTCGTCGGCCTCGGCCGCCCGGTCCATCGCCTTCATGTCCTCCTCGGTGGCCGCCACGAAGATGCCGACCAGTTCCGCGACCTTGCCGATGTCACCACCGCACAAATCCGACAATTGCGCATAGGGTGCCACCTGGGTGGGTTTCGCGCCATCGAGGGCGCCAGGTGTCATTCCTGTCGCTTGCTTCGGCTTCTGCGACATGACCGTGACCAGCGCATCACGCAGATCGTTCAGCTGCAGCGGCTTGGACAGATAGGCATCCATCCCCAACGCCAGACAGCGCTCGGCTTCGCCCTGCAGCGCATTGGCCGTCAACGCGATGATCGGCAGTCCTGGCAGACCTTGCGCCGACTCTCGCTCGCGCAAGCGCGTGGTGAGCTCATAGCCGTCGAGCCGTGGCATGTGGCAATCCGTCAGCAGCAACGCGTAGTCCGCTCCGGGCGCCATCAGCATCTCCCACGCCTCCTGCCCATCCAGCGCGCAGTCGCAAGCGCAGCCGAGCTTGAAGAGCTGCCTTGTGATGACCTCGCGATTGATCGGATGATCCTCGGCCAGCAGCACCTTGTAGCCGAGATCGCCCGGCGCAACGTCATGCCCGGCCTTCGCCGCGCCGACGACTGCGTGAGGCGCGGCGCTGCGCCCCGGCACCGGGCCGACGCTCGGAATCCACGCCCGCAGAGGCAGGGTCACGATGAAGCGGCTGCCCACGCCCGGCGTGCTTTCGCAGCGCACGCTGCCGTGCATCAACTCCACCAACTGCTTGACGATGGACAACCCCAGGCCCGTGCCGCCGTAGCGCCGCGTGGTGGCCACGTCGGCTTGCTTGAAAGGTTGGAACAGCGACTTCGTGAAGCGCGGGTCGATGCCGATGCCGGTGTCCTCGACGGTCAGCTCCACCAGGCCGCTCGTTGTCTGCCGCGCCTCGACCCGCACGCGGCCCTGCTGCGTGAACTTGACCGCATTGCCGATCAGATTCGTCAGCACCTGCCGCAGGCGCACCGGGTCGCCGACGACGTACTGTGGAATTGCCGTATCGACATGGAACTCCAAGCCGATCGCCTTGCGTGTCGTCGGCGCGGCGAAGGTCGCGCAGACGTCGTCGACGAGCCCTGCCAATGAAAGCGGACGGCTTTCCAGGGCGAGCATGCGCGCCTCGATCTTCGAGAAGTCCAGGATGTCGTTGATGATCGTGAGCAGCGAGACCGACGACTCGCGGCAGCGCATCAGCATGTTTCGCTGGTCCTCCGTGAGCGACGTATCGATGACCAGGTCGATCATCCCCAGCACGCCGTTGAGGGGGGTGCGGACCTCGTGGCTCATCATGGCGAGGAAGTGGGCCTTGGCGTCAACCGCCGCTCGCGCTTCTTCGGCCTTGGTCACCAGGTTCGCCTTCAGCGCTTCTTCATCCGTGATGTCCTTCGCGATGCCGGTGAAATCAATGACGACCGAGTCCGCCTCATCCCGCACCGCCATGTTGCCCCGCACCTCGATCACGCGAATGACCCCACTGGGTCTGCACACGCGATACTGTTCGCTATAGACCTCCAGGCGCTCATCGAACATCTGCGTCAGCTTTGCGAGCACTCTTTGAAAGTCTTCCGGATGAACGAGCGTGCCCAGCTTCCGCCAAGTGAAGGCTTCTTCGTCTGCATGGTCGCCGATCCCCAGGATCTCGCGAATCTTTTCATCCGCGGCGATCACGGTTTCCCGAAATGCGGGATCGGTCAGGTCCGCATGCTTGGGCAGCCTGATGATCGAGTGCCACACTCCCAGCCCGCCGATGGCCAAGGCCAGTTCGAGGTCGATCCGTGATTGCTCGAGTTCGGCGAGTACGCGGTCCGCGTGCAACTTCGCCTCGCTGAGTTCGAGTTCACTCTGGCGGCGCTCGGTGATGTCGCGGTTGACGCCGATCAGGTAGTCCTCGCTCGCGCGCACGCGATCGGGCGATGAGAAGCCCTCCGCCCACCGCACCTCGCCCGAGTCGTCGATGACGCGGAATTCGTAGTTGGCAACCTCCTTGCGGGCGCGCCCGAGGTCGATGCGGTTCCGGACCTCGTCCAGGTCGTCGGGGTGAAACCTGGCGAAGACCGAAGCGATGTCATGGTCGCTGTCTTTCATGCCAAGGATCTGGCGGGCGCGTGCGTCGGCGCGGATCTCGCCCGTGGCGACGTTCCATTCCCAGAATCCCATGCGGGCTGCATCCAGGGCGATGCCCAGGCGCACGTTGGCGTCTTCGAGTTGGCGCTGTATCGCCTTCTCGGCAGTGACGTCCAGGGCCACGCCGACGATGCCGCGCAGATTCCCGTGGCGGTCGTACACCGGCTGCTTGCGGGCCTGGATGTTGCGCATGGCCCCCCGAATGACGAACTCCTCGTCATAGGTGCGGGCCATGCCGGAAGCCATCAGCTCCCGGTCCTGGGCCACGAACCTTTCATGAAGTTGGGGCCCGAAGAGCTCCCGGTCGGTCTTGCCGACGGAGGCGTCCGGATCAAGGTTGAAGGCGCAACTGAATTCGGCGTTGAAAAGTTGATAGCGGAACTGGGTGTCCTTGAAGAACACGACGTGCGGCACGGCGTCCACGATCGCGCGAAGTTCGTCATCCCTATGCTGGAGGCCGCGCAGCCGGATGATCTGCAGTGCCGACAGGCTCACGATGCACAGCGAGATCAAGGCGACCCAGAACCAGTGCAATTGGATGGACATGGACTGGCCGAACAAATAGCTCGCCGCGGCCAGAAGGCCGGTCAAGACCATCGTGGCGGCACCGCCACGGTCGACTCTTTGCGTGACTCTACTGATTGGGGTTGCCATGAGGGCCTCCGCGCTGAAGGAACGAATACAGCCGGGCTGATTCGTCGACCCAGTGCTGTTTACAGGGCGTATGTCAGCTCGCCGGAAGGCATTCTTGCCGATGTCTTCGTCCAGCATTTTGAGCCGCAGGCGCGGCGGCGTCGGGGGGCCAAGGCGACGCGCGAGGTCTTTTCTTTGACCGGTAGACCTAAAGATCTAAACTTTAGCCTCTTCGAAATCATTAAAACAGTGCACGCGCAATGCGTAGTGCACAAGGGAAGCTACATGTCTGTCTTGATCACTGCGGCCTTGGCTCGCGGCGCCGTTGCGCGCGGCGCGCCGGACCGGAGCGCGCTCCATTCCTCGTTCCACCGGAACACCGCCTCCTCCAACTTTGCATCTCCCGATTGCGCTCGCGGACCTCTGTCCGTGGTCGCTTCGGACTGACCACCGCCGAGTCGTCATGTCTCGCATTGCCGCCAAGCGGCGGGTCGGTGTGCTCGCCTATACGTTGCGCACGCGCGAATTTGCGCGTCGCGTTTTTCGCTCGCTCGGGTATGCGCCGCGCGTGTTCCTGGGTCTCGACGAACTCGCGGCCATGGGGTCCGATGCGTCCACGCTGGACATGTTGCTCCTCGGAGACGTGCCCCCGGCGGATACGCACGGACGCGTCTTCGAGAGAGTCCGTGAGGTCGTCGGTCCGAGCGTTCCGGTGTTCCATGTCGAAATGCAGAAGCCTGTCTGCCTGGATGCGCTCGTCGCACTGAATGGCGTGGTCACCGCCTCGCCCCGGTTCTTCGGCGATCTCTTCCTGGACATCCGCTCCTTCCTCGATGCTGTCGGACTGGAGCAGCCTCGGCCTCTCCTTTCCTGGGGCGAGTATTCGTTTGACCCGGTTCGCACCGTGGTCGCTTTCGCGAACCGCGAGACCCGCCTCGATGCTGTCGCTTTCGATATCGCCCTGGAGTTGTTCTTTCACGCCGGCAAGACCGTCACGAAGAGCGCGCTGCTGCTGATGCTGCCGTCGAATGAGGAAGGCGAGACGCGGTTCCGGATCGACAGTATCGGGAGCGTGATCAAGGAACTGCGATCTTCGCTCCGATTGCGCGACCTTCACGGGTGGCGACTTGAAACCCTCCCGTACGCCGGCTACCGTCTGATGCGTGCAGGAATACCGCCCCGGACGAGGGAACCCAGCCGCGGCGAGTTAGACTCGATCGCTTTCGCGAACCCGCGAACCACGGAATTACTGGCATCTCCCAGGGGCAGTACATATGGCATCGGTCAATAAAGTCATCCTCGTCGGCAATCTCGGACGAGATCCGGAAACGCGCACCTTCCCCAGCGGCGATCAGGTCTGCAACGCGACCTTGGCCACCACTGACAAGTGGAAGGACAAGCAAAGCGGCGAAATGCGCGAGGCCACCGAGTGGCACCGTCTCGTGTTCAACGGCCGGCTCGCCGAAATCGCCGCCCAGTACCTGCGCAAGGGCTCGCAGATCTACGTCGAAGGCCAGATTCGTACCCGCAAGTACACCGACAAGGATGGCGTCGAGAAGTACGCCACCGACATCCGCGTCGATCAGATGCAGATGCTCGGCAGCCGCCAGGGACAGGGCGCCCCGTCGGGCGACGACGACGGTGGCTACTCGCAAGGCGGCGGCTACTCGCGTCCGCCTGCCGCGGCGGCACCCCGTGCACCCGCGCCCGCACCGCGCCAGGCGCCCTCGAAGTCGTCCTCGGGCTTCGACGACATGGACGACGACATTCCGTTCTGACCCCGGCTCGATCAGCGCCTAACAATAAGGGCCGGCTTCCGAAAGGAGCCGGCCCTTTGCTTTGTGCATGACGGATCGAAGGCAGTCTGCTCAGAACCCTTCAAGAACGACCTTGCCTTGCGCCTTGCCGCTTTCGATGAGCGCGTGAGCCTTGCGCAGGTTCACCGCGTTGATCGTGCCGAAATTGGCGTTGACCGTGGTGCGGATGCGGCCGGCGTCGACCAGTTGCGCGACTTCGGCCAGCAGTTCGCCCTGGCGCTCCATGTCCGGCGTCTCGAACCTCGAACGCGTGAACATCAATTCCCAGTGCAGCGAGATGCACTTCGTCTTGAGTGCCATCGCATTCAACTCCGGCATGTCGTCGATCACCGCGAGCTGGCCTTGGGGCTTGAGGCTTTCGATGATCTGCGCGTAGTGTTGCTGGGTCTGCGTCAGGCTCGCCACCATGTCGACCTCGCCGAGGCCCGCAGCCTTCAGCTCCGCGGCCAGCGGCTTCGAATGGTCGATCACCGCGTGTGCGCCCAGCGCCAGGCACCATTGGTGCGTCTCGGGGCGTGATGCCGTCGCAATCACTCGCAACTGAGTAAGCTGGCGCGCCAGCTGAATCAGGATGGAGCCGACCCCGCCGGCGCCGCCGGTGATGAGGAGGGTCTGGCCCGCGCCGCCGCCCTTGGGCACGCGCAAGCGGTCGAAAAGCAACTCGTACGCCGTGATCGTGGTGAGCGGCAATGCCGCCGCCTGCGCGTCGTCGAGGCTCCGGGGCGCCAGCGCGGCGATGCGTTCGTCGACGGCATGCAGTTCGCTGTTGGCGCCTGGCCGAGTGATCGAGCCGGCGTAGTACACGCGATCGCCCGGCTTGAAATTCGTGACCTCCGGGCCAATGGCCTCGACGGTGCCGACGGCGTCCCAGCCCAGCACCTTCGCATGGCCGGCCTCCGGGGCGACGCCCTTGCGCACCTTCGTGTCGACCGGGTTCACGGAGATCGACTTCACCCTCACGAGCAGATCGCGCAGATGTGCTTCGGGAGCCGGCAGGTCGAGATCCTCGAGCGCGGCGGGGTTGTCGATAGGGAGTGGTTGGCGGTAGCCGACGGCTTTCATGGAAGTCCCTTCAGTGAAATGATCGCGTGAATGTAGGTGCACAAGCCGGCGCTGCCTGCACAGTGATCAGCGCCGATCGGCTCCCTAGAAAGGAAGCAGCCACGGTACCAGCGCGATGCTGAGCAGCAGCGCGAGCAGAACCAGCGGCACGCCGACGCGCACGAAGTCCATGAAGCTGTAGTCGCCCGGCCCCACCACGAGCGTGTTCACCGGCGACGACACTGGCGTCATGAAAGCCGCGGAGGATGCCAACGCCACAGTCATCGCAAACGGCAGGGGCGACGCGTGCAACTCCGTGGCGATGGCAATGGCGACCGGCGCCATCAGCACCGCCGTGGCCGTGTTCGAGATGAACATGCCCAAGAGCGCAGTGACCACGAAGATGGCGGCCAGCACCATGCGCGGGCTCGCGTCGCCGACCACGCTCACCAGCGCCTGCGCTGCGAGATCGACCCCGCCAGTTCGCTGAAGCGCCAGCGAGAACGGAAGCATGCCGACGATCAGCAACAGGCTTTGCCAATAGATCGACCGGTAGGCGCTCTGGAGGTCGATGCACCCGAACAATCCCATCAACAGGCAACCGATCAGCGCGGCATGCACATTGGGCAGCAGGCCGCTCACCATCAGCGCCACGACCAGCGCGAGCGAGAACAGCGCAAACGGCGCGCGGGTGCTGGCCGGTGCGATCTCGTCGAACTCTGTCGGCAGGCTGAAGACGACGAGGTCCATGTCCGTCTGGAGCTTGCTGATCGACTTCCAGATGCCGACGACCAGCAGGGAGTCCCCGACCTTCAGCCGCTTGGTATGCATGTTCTCCGCGCTCTTCACGCGTCCCGAGCGGCCGCGCTTCAGGCCGATCACGGTGACGTTGTGCAGCGAGCGCATGCGCGTCTCGGGCACGGTCTTTCCCTCCAGGTTCGACCCCGGCGGAATCATCACTTCGGCCATGCCGATGGCTTGCGAGTGTTCGGAGAAATAGGCGCCGGCAAGCGGCACCCTCTCGAGGCCGAATCTGCGCGTGAGTTCGTCCACGTCGACCGCGGGATTCGACACGTCGACGAAAAGCACGTCGCCGATCTCGATGCGCGTGCCCGGGGGCAGCAGGCGGGTGATGAAGCGGTCGCGGCGCTCGATCGCCAGCACGTTCACGCCCAGCACGTCCTCGAGCCCGATCTCGTCGACCATCCGGCCGGCAGCGGGAGAGCTCGGCGCGACGCGCAGGCGGTGCTCGCGGCCGGCCAGCGCGTATTCCTCGATCCAGTGTCCGAGCCCGGTTCGCCGGCTTGATGGCGCAACCGGCGGCGTTGTCACTTCGAGCATCCTGCGCGTCAGCAGCATGTAGACGATGGCCACCACGAGCAGCGGTACGCCGAAGGGCGTGAAGCTGAAGAAGCTGAAGCCCTTGAAGCCCTCGCGCACCAGCTCGCCGTGGATCACAAGATTCGGCGTGGTCGCCACCAGCGTCATCGTGCCGCTCACCAGCGCCGCGACGCAGAGCGGCATCATCAGCCGCCGCGGCGAGATCCCGGTGTTGCGCGCGATGCGAAGCACGATCGGAACGAAGATCGCGACCACTGCCGTCGAACTCATGATGGCGCCGACGCCGGCGACGACGACCATCAACAGCACGATCAGCCGAGTCTCGTGCGGGCCCGCGCGCACCACGAGGATGTCACCCAGCCGCTGCGCCACACCGGTGCGCACCAGGCCTTGGCCGATCACGAACAGCATCGCGATCAGTACCACGTTGGGGTCCGAAAAGCCGGCGAGGACTTCCGTCATGCTCACCACACCGGTGAAGGGCAGGGCGGCCATCATGATCAGCGCGACGACGTCCGTGCGTGGACGATTGATCGCGAACATCGCGACCGCGCTGGCGAGAAGGATGAGAACGATGCCGAGTTGGACGGTCATGGGTGCGGGCTCAGGCCCGGTCTGGGGACGGCTGGCGCCTCACCCGGGCGCCGTGTCGCCGCGAATCGTACCGTCCTTCGGGAGGATCTGAAAGCGCTTGCGGAGGCCGCACCCGGCCTCGTCTTGGGCTTCGTCCTACTGAGGCATCACGCGCGCGCCGTCGCCGTTGCCCTGGATGTAGACGCGCTGACCCACGCGCAAGCCCGGCGTGACGGGTTGCGTCACCTCCACCAGAACGCCGCTGGAGGTGCGCACGAAGATCTGCTGGCCGTCGATCGGGCGGTCGTACCTGCGCGCGACCTCGGCCCCTGCCACCGTGCCGCCGATGGCACCGACCACCATGGCGACATCGCGTCCCGTGCCGCCGCCGATCAGGCTGCCGAGACCCACGCCCGTGAGGCCGCCGAGCACGGCGCCGACACCCGTGTGTTGCGACGTCTGGATCTGTGTCGGCGAGATCTGCTCGATCACACCCTGGCGAATGGCCATGGTGTCGGTTTGCGAGCCGGGAGCCGCGCACGCGGCGAGGACGAGGGTCATCGCAAATGCTGCGATGCGAGAGAGAAGTCGGGATGTCATTGGAATATCTCCTTCCACAAGAATGAAAAAAGATGATGGCATCAGTCGCGCAATGGGCAATTGAACCAACGTGCAACAGCCGTTGCACCTTGGGGCAGTGCGCTTCAATCAGCAACTGCTTCGCGCATCCTTCGTCGACTTGACAAAGATTTGGGGCGCACTGATGCTGAGTCTGACCTGTCGAGAGGCGCACCTGCCGGTGCGCCCACAGGCAACAACAATCCGCAGGTCGTGCGCGACCATCGAGAGGAGACTCATGGCAACAGAACAAAAAATGTCCCGCCTGCAGCTCACCGCGATGGTGGTGGGCGGGATGGTGGGGGCGGGTATCTTCTCCTTGCCGCGGACCTTTGCGAACGCCACCGGGCCATTCGGTGCTGTCATAGCGTGGCTCATAGCGGGCACCGGCATGTACATGCTGGCGCGGGTCTTCCAGTCGCTCGCCGAGCGCAAGCCTCACCTCGATGCCGGCGTTTTTGCCTACGCGAAAGCAGGCTTTGGCGACTACCCCGGGTTCCTCTCCGCCTTCGGCTACTGGATCGGCAGCTGCATCGGCAACGTCTCCTACTGGGTGCTGATCAAGTCCACCCTCGGCGCCTTCTTCCCCGTCTTCGGTGATGGAAACACGGTTGTCGCCATCGTCGTCGCCTCGGTGGGCATCTGGCTCTTCCACTTCATGATCCTGCGCGGGGTTCAGCAAGCCGCCTTCATCAACACCATCGTGACGGTCGCGAAGGTCATTCCGATCCTGGTCTTCATCGTGATCCTGATCTTCGCCTTCAAGATGGATCTGTTTCGTTTCAACTTCTATGGCGCAGGCCTGGAAGGGGGCATCTTCGAACAGGTACGCGCGACCATGCTGGTGACCGTGTTCGTCTTCCTGGGCATCGAAGGCGCCAGCGTCTATTCACGTTACGCGAAGGAGCGTTCGGACGTGGGCGCGGCGACCATCACAGGTTTTATCGTCGTCACCACGCTCATGGTTCTGGTGACGCTGCTCCCCTACGCTGTATTGGAGCGGCCCGAGGTAGCGGGCATGCGGCAACCCTCGATGGCCACGGTGCTCGAAGCCGTGGTCGGCCCCTGGGGAGCGGTCTTCGTGAGCCTTGGGCTGCTGGTCTCGGTGCTGGGCGCCTACCTTGCCTGGTCGTTGATCTGCGCCGAAGTGCTCTTCGCCGCCGCAAAGACCAAGGACATGCCGAAGGCCTTCGCTACGGAGAACAAGAACAAGGTTCCGGTGGTGGCCCTGTGGGCGACCAACATCATCGTGCAGCTGATTGTCATCACCACCTACTGGTCGCGCGATGCCTTCTCGTTGATGCTGAACCTGACCAGCGCAATGGCCTTGATCCCCTTCCTGCTGGTTGCCGCCTACGGTCTGCAGCTCACAAAACGCGGAGAAAGCTACGAGGTACGACCCCATGAGCGCACGCGCGACCTCGTCATTGCGGCCGTCGCGACAGCCTATACGGCTTTCCTGCTCTACGCCGGCGGCATGAAGTTCATCGTCCTGTCCGCTGTCCTCTACGCACCCGGCACCGCGCTTTACTTCTGGTGCCGACGCGAGCAGAACCTTCCGGTATTCACCAAGGCGTCGGACTGGATCATCTTCATCCTCGCCGTCATCGGCGCCGTCGTCGGCATCTATTGGCTCGCGACGGGCTACATCACCATCTAGCCGGCGCGCTGGATACTACCACTGGAGATCATCATGGCGAAAGCAAGTGCAGCAAGTGCAAACGTGAAAGAGACCGCGTTCGGTGTGCATTCGGAAGTTGGCCAGTTGCGAAAGGTGATGGTCTGTGCGCCCGGCCTGGCGCACTCCCGCCTGACCCCGAGCAACTGCGACGAACTTCTGTTCGATGATGTCCTGTGGGTCGAGAACGCCAAGCGCGATCATTTCGATTTCGTCACCAAGATGCGCGACCGCGGCGTCGAGGTGCTGGAGATGCACAACCTGCTGGCCGAGACGGTGGCCGTGCCCGAAGGCAAGAAATGGATCCTGGACAACCAGGTCGTGCCCAACCAGGTCGGCCTCGGCTTCGTCGACGAGTTGCGCAGCTATCTCGAAGGCCTGGACAACCGTGCGCTCGCCGAAACCCTCATCGGAGGTCTCTCCACCCACGACTTCCCCGAAGCCCACGGCGGCGAGGCGCTCAAGGTCGCCAAGGAAGCCGCGGGCGCCACCGAGTACCTCCTGCCGCCGCTGCCCAACACGCTCTACACGCGCGACACCACCTGCTGGATCTACGGCGGTGTCACGCTCAACCCGCTGTATTGGCCCGCGCGCCATGAGGAAACCATCCTCACCACCTCCATCTACAAGTTCCATCCCGACTTCGCCGGTAAGGTCAACGTGTGGTGGGGCGACCCGACCCAGGACCATGGACTGGCGACGCTCGAAGGCGGGGACGTCATGCCCATCGGCAAGGGGGTCGTGCTCATCGGCATGAGCGAGCGCACTTCGCGCCAGGCCATCAGCCAGCTTGCAGCCACCCTGTTCAAGAAGGGCGCGGCCGAGCGCGTCATCGTCGCGGCCATGCCCAAGATCCGCGCGGCGATGCACCTGGACACCGTCTTCACCTTCGCCGACCGCGACTGTGTGCTGCTGGCGCCGGACTTCATGAACAAGACCAGCACCTTCTCCTACCACCCGAGCAGCCACCCGAGCGGGGTCGAGTTGCGCAAGGAGAACAAGTCCTTCGTGGACGTCGTGGCCCAGGCGCTGGGGCTGAAGAAGCTGCGCGTGGTGGAGGCCGGGGGCAGCGACTACCAGCGCGAGCGCACCCAATGGGACAGCGGCGCGAACCTGGTGTGCGCTTCGCCGGGCGTGGTCTATGCGTACGACCGCAACACCTACACCAACACGCTGCTGCGCAAGGAGGGCATCGAGGTGATCACCATCGTCGGCGCCGAACTCGGCCGCGGCCGTGGCGGCGGCCACTGCATGACCTGCCCCATCAGCCGCGATCCCGTGGATTACTGACCGCCAGGATGATGCGCTGAATCGGCATGACCACCCCGAAGGACCAGCAGCTCTCGCTCGGCGCGCTCATCGCCCTCGTGGTCGGCTCGATGATCGGGTCGGGCATCTTTGCCCTGCCGTCAGCGTTCGGTCGATCGACGGGTGTCGCGGGTGCGCTGATTGCATGGGCGATTGCCGGCGCCGGGATGCTCATGCTGGCATTCGTCTTCCAGACCTTGTCGCGTCGCCGGCCCGATCTCGACGCCGGCATCTATGCCTATGCGAAGGCCGGGTTCGGCAACTACCTCGGCTTCGCTTCCGCGGTCGGCTACTGGATCGGATGCTGTCTCGCCGACACCGCTTGCCTGATTCTCATCAAGGCGACGCTCGGCCAGTTCTTTCCGGTCTTCGGCGATGGAACGACCGTCGTCGCGATCGTCTCGGCAACCATCCTGCTGTGGGCAGTGCACTTCCTGGTCCTGCGCGGCGTCAAGTCGGCCGCGGCACTGAACACCATCGCGACCGTCGCCAAGATCGTGCCGATCGTCGTCTTCATCGTGGTCGCCATCGTCGGATTCAGGGCGGACATCTTTGCGTGGAATTTCTGGGGCGGCGAAGAGCGCAGCTTGTCGAGCGTTGCCAATCAGGCGCGCAGCACCATGCTGGTCACGGTCTTCGTGTTCGTCGGCATCGAAGGGGCGAGCGTCTACTCGCGCTATGCGAAGCGGCGCGAGGACGTGGGCCTTGCCACGGTGCTGGGATTCCTGGGCGTGCTGTGCCTGCTCATCCTCGTCACCATCCTTTCGTACGGCGTGCTGCTGCGCCCGGATCTCGCCGCACTCCCCACCCCGGCGATGGCGGGCGTGATGGCGGCGCTGGTCGGGCCGTGGGGGCTGGTCTTCATCAGCATCGGCCTGCTCATCTCGATACTCGGCAACTACCTGGCCTGGTCGCTGCTTGCCGCGGAAGTTCTCCATTCCGCGGCCAAGAACCGGACAATGCCTGCCTTCCTCGCGGGGGAAAACAAGAACCAGGTTCCTGCCGCCGCGCTGTGGCTGTCGAACATCGTCATCCAGATTTTCTTGCTCATCACCTGGTTCGCCGAATACGCATTCACGCTCGCGCTGAAGATGACGAGCTCGATGACGCTGATTCCCTATCTGCTCGTCGCTGCGTATGGATTGAAGCTCGCCTGGACCGGCGAAACCTACGCCGGCGACGGCCGGGGCCGCACTGGCGACTGGGCCCGCGGCGCGATCGCGACCATCTATGCGGCCGGAATGATCTACGCCGGCGGGATGAAATTCCTCCTGCTCTCGGCAGTGCTCTACGCGCCCGGGACCCTTCTTTATTTCGTCGCACGGCGCGAGCAGAAGGAGCGAATCTTCACGCCGCCCGAGTGGGTCTTCTTCGTGGTGGTGGCGCTGGCTGCGGTTGCGGCTGTTGTTGCGCTCAATTCCGGCGCGATCGCGGTCTAGATGCGTGCAGCCACCTTCCTTGACATGGAGAAAGTCGTATGACCCGTTACCTCTACATCGCGCTGATCGTGATCTTTGCCGGCATCGCTCTGCTCTTCAAAGTGCAGAACATGGACTCGGTGACAGTCTCGCTGTTTTCGATGAGCGTCACCTTGCCGACCTCGGTCATGGTCCTGCTGGTCTACATCCTTGGCATGTTCACAGGGGGCTTCGTCGTCGGGCTCTTGCGGACATGGACAAACAAGGCTACATCCCGTTCGTACTAGTTTTTCAATCTCAACAACATCACGAGGAAATGAAATGAGCAATTTCTGGGACCTGATTCAACTCCTGCTGTCGACCTTCGTCCTCATCGTCTACCTCCTCATCCTGTTTCAGATCATCGGGGACCTGTTCCGCGACTCGGAACTGGGCGGCGGATTCAAGGTGTTGTGGATCGTCGGGCTCATCTTCATCCCGGGCCTGACGGCGATCATCTACATCATCGCGCGCGGCCGGGGCATGGCGGAAAGACAACGGGCCAGCCTGCAGCGCGCCAAGTCCGACACCGACGCCTACATCCGCCAGGTGGCCGGCAAGTCGCCCGCGGAACAGATCACGGAGGCCAAGGCACTTCTCGACGCGGGAACCATCAGCCAGGAAGAGTTCGCGCGGCTCAAGGCCAAGGCGCTGTCCTGATGCTGATTCGTCAGAGGTAGTCTTCGGGGACCAGCGGCTGCAGCAGCAGCCGCTGCAAGGCGTTCAGCACCGAGATGCCCGGCTCATGGTCGAGGGCCTGGTCGTCGTCCTCGTCGGGCGGCACCCACGCCAGCATGCCTCCTTCAGGTGCCTGGCGGATGCGATAGGCCTCCGACTTCATGGCCTCCACGATGCGCAGCGCCTGTTTCGCCAGCGCCGGGCTGTCGATGGCCACGCCAAGCTCCGTGTTCTTGCGCGCCGAACGGGGGTCGAGATTCAATGATCCGAGCAGTACCACCTCTTCGTCGATGACCGCCAGCTTGGCGTGGAGGCGCCCTTTCGACGAGCCGCCGATGCCGAAGATCGACTTGCTGTCTGGCTTGGTGGTCGCACTGACTTCGTAGAGGTCGACGCCCGCCTTGACGATGCCTGGCCGGTAGCGGGCATAGCCGAAGTAGACAAGGGTCGAATCGTTGGCAGGCAGCGAATTGGTCACCAGCGTCACGTGGACCCCTTTGTGTTGGAGACTCTGCAAGACCGCCATGCCTCGTTTGCCCGGCACCAGATACGGCGAACTCACCACGAGCTCCGAGCGTGCGCCGAGCATCTGACTCACCGCGCCGGACATGAGGCTGGTGTTCTCGACATCGTCGGGGGTCTGCAGCCGTTTCGAGGGACGATCCGCCACCGCATAGGCCAGTCCCGGAACCAACGTCAGCCGCCGGGCCCGGAGTTCCTTGCTGACCGGCTCCAGGCCGAGGATGTCCTTGTCTGGAAGATCGATCTCGATGCGCGCCGCGCTGGCCGGGAGCAGTTCCCGCAGACGCGCGTCACGCACGCCGGCCGGCGGGCGAGGGCCTGAGAAGTACGCGGCGGGAAAGGACTCCTCGCTGTTCCAGTAGCGATCGAAGAGAACCCCCAGTTGCGGCACCACGCGCCCCGCCGCGATCGCGTCGAGGTCGATGAAGTTGGCGACCAGGTTGCGGGCAAAGTATTCGTCCGCGATGTTGCGGCCGCCGACGATCGCGAGCGCACCGTCGGCGATCAGCAGCTTGTTGTGCATCCGGTGATCGAGCCGTGGCAGGTCTCCCAGCGACGTCGCAATTCGGCCCGAAAGGCTGGAGCGAGCGCAGCAGAAGGGATTGAACAGGCGGATTTCCAGGTTCGGAACGTCTGCAAGCGCCTCGATGAGGGGTTCGGCGCCTGTGGTGCTCAGGTCGTCGAGCAACAGTCGCACGCGCACGCCGCGCTCGGCCGCGTCCCGCAGGGCGCCGAACATCGCGCGCCCGGTCTCGTCGTTCTGCATGATGTAGTACTGCACATCCAGCGTCCGTGTCGCACGTTCGATGAGCGCCAGCCGCGCGTCCAGTGCGTAGGAGCCCAGGGGCAGCAGCCGGAAGCCCGATTGGGCGTCGGCCGGAAGCTGCGAGGCGGCGAGCAGGGCGAGTGGGCTTTCCGCCGGGGACGCCTGAAGGCTGTGCGACTCCGGTCGCTGCACGTCGACGGGAAGCGAGCCGCAAGCGCTCAGCGTCAGAGCCAAAAACGCGATCCACAAAAAGCGCAGTGCCATATCTGCGAGCCTAACTGTTGTCGGGCCAATATCCCTTCGCGAGTTGAAGATGGCCGTTCCGGGCCAAGATAGCGGGATGGTCCCGTTTTCCATCCTCGATCTTTCCCCTATTACCGAAGGCAGCGACGCCGCGCAGTCGTTCCGCAATTCGCTCAGCCTTGCGCGGCACGGCGAAAAGCTGGGCTACCGCCGCTACTGGCTGGCGGAGCACCACGGCATGCCGGGCATCGCGAGCGCGGCGACGGCGGTGCTGCTGGCCCACATTGGCGCGGGCACTTCGACCATCCGGATCGGCGCGGGCGGCGTGATGCTGCCCAACCACTCGCCGCTCGTCATCGCCGAGCAGTTCGGCACGCTGGAGTCGCTCTACCCCGGCCGCATCGACCTCGGGCTCGGCCGAGCGCCGGGGTCGGACCAGCGCACCGCACAGGCGCTGCGGCGCGATCTCCAGTCTGACGCAGACCAGTTTCCGCAGGACGTCATCGAGCTGATGGACTTCATGTCGAAGGAGCCCCGCCAAGCGGTGCGTGCCGTGCCCGGCATGGGGCTTGAAGTGCCGGTGTGGATTCTGGGATCGAGCACCTTCGGCGCGCAGCTGGCCGCGCACCTGGGCCTTCCCTATGCCTTCGCTTCGCATTTCGCGCCGCAGCAGCTGATGCAGGCGATCCGGATCTATCGCGAGACCTTCAAGCCCTCCGCACAGCTGGCCAAGCCCTGCGTGATGCTGGGCTTCAATGTCTTCGCGGCCGAGACGGATGAAGAGGCCGCGTTCCGCGCGACATCGTGGCAGCAGGCTTTCGTGAACCTGCGCAGCGGGCGTCCGGGGCGCTTGCCGCCACCGGTCGCGGGCTATCGCGAGCGCGTGGGCCCGGCGGAGAACGCCCTGCTCGATTCGGTGTTGTCGTGCTCTGCCGTGGGTTCGCGCGATACGGTCCGCGCGCGGCTGCAGGCCTTCGTTGATCAAACCGGCGCGGACGAACTCATGATCACCTCGCAGGTCTTCGATCATGAGGCGCGGCTGCGGTCGTACGAGATCGCGGCCGAATTGCGTGAAGAGATCGCCGCGGCTCGCTGAGCGCCCGTCAGCTCAGAGCAGACCCTTGCTTCGCAGCGGGCTTGCGTGCCGGCGCGACGGCACGCGGCGCGCGCGGGCGAACAGCCTTGGCCGCCACTTTCTTGGCTGGCGCTTTGGCCGTCGCGCGTTTCTTGGCCGCCGGCCTGGGTTTGGCAGTTGCTCTTGCCGGCTTCGGTTCGGAGGCCTTCAAGGCCTTCGCTGCCTCCGCCGGAGCCGGGGTGATGCCCTCGCGCTGCTGGATCAGCGACAGCAGCTTCTTGTGCTCCGCCACGACATAGTCCCCCAGCTCCGCGATGTCCGGCACCGCCCTGCGGCATGCCGTGAGTCCGAATTCGAGCGATCCGTTGTAGCTCTGCACGGTCATGTTCAGCGCCAGCCCGTGGCCCGGGATCGATACCGGAAAGTAGGTCGCGAGCTTGGCCCCGGCGAAGTAGAGCGGGAACGAGGGACCCGGCACATTGGAGATCGCCACGTTCGCCATCGGCGGCAGCTTGTCGGCGAGACCCGAGCGGCCGTAGAGCGACGCGAACCCCGACACCAGCGACGGCATGCCCAGCGAAGGAAAGTCCATCGGTATCGCGGCCTTGACGTTGCCTGTGAGCTTCTTGCCTTCGCTCGACGATTCGTGAATGGCCGCCAGCCTTTCGAGCGGGTCCGAGATATCGGTGGCCAGGCTGACAAGCATGGTCGACACCTGGTTGTTGAGGTCGGTATTGCCTTCACTGCGCAACGACACCGGCACCGCCGCGATGAGCGGCTTGGAAGGCTTGCAACCGTAGTCCGCCAGATAGCGCCTGAGCGCGCCGGCGCAGATCGCCAGGACGATGTCGTTCAGGCTGGTGTTCGTGGCCTTGGACATCTGCTTGATCTCGGCCATCGGCACGGAGCGTCCGGCGAATGAGCGCTGGTTGGTGATCGACACGTTCAGCGGCGTCTTGGGTGCGGTCTTCACACCTTTGGGCAACTCAAAACTGCGTTGACCGGTGGTTTCGGAAACAGGCATCAGCACGCTCGAGATGGCCTTCGCGGTCGTCGGGATCGACTGAATCAGCTTGATGTACTGCTCCACGCTGTTGCTGATCGCGGCGCTGGCGAGTTCGGCCATGCCGAGTTGCGACGAATCGCGGCGGCGCGTGGCGCGCGGCGCCTTCACGACCGATGGCGTTTCTGAAATGTCGAACAGTGCCTTGGCCACCGCGACGCCGGCCTGGCCGTCGATTGCGGCGTGATGCATCTTGGTGTAGAGCGCCACCTGGCCCGTCTGCAGGCCTTCGATGATGTGGATTTCCCAGAGCGGGCGGCTGCGGTCGAGCAGCGACGAATGCAGGCGGCCGACCAGTCTTTCAAGCTGCGCCATCGTGCCGGGTCTGGGCATGATCACGTGGTGGATGTGATGGTCGAGATCCACGTCGTCGTCGTCCACCCAGACCGGGTTGGCAAGGTCGAAGGGCATCATCGTCAGCTTGCGCACGAACACCGATGCCAGGTGCAGCCGGCCGCTCAGGTACTTCTTCGCGTCCTCGGCAAAGTCGCCTTCATAGCCCGCAGGCAGGTCGAGCAACTGCAGGCTGCCCACGTGCATCGGTGATTCGGGTGTTTCCAGATGCAGGAACGATGCGTCCATGCCGCTGAGGTGAATCATGACGTGCTCCTTGCAGGCGCTGCCTCGCGCTTGCGTTCTTCCTCGTCGACCAGATCCTTCTTGGACAGCTTGCCCACCGCCGTCTTGGGCAGTTCGCTCCGGATCTCCATCGCGCCCACCATCTCGTGCTTGCCCAGCCGGTCCTTGAGGAACAGCTTGAGCTCGTCCAGTGTGAACCCCGATGCGCCTTCTTTCAACTTGATGAAGGCCTTGGGCGACTGGCCACGGTATTCGTCGGGGATGCCGATCACGCACACCTCGGCGATGTCCGGGTGCTCGTACATCGCCTCCTCGATCACGCGCGGATAGACGTTGTAGCCACCGCACAGCAGCATGTCCTTGGTGCGGTCGACGATGTAGAAGAAGCCGTCGGCGTCCATCTTCGCCACGTCGCCGCTCTTGAAGTAGCCGTCGGGCGTCATCGACGCGGCGGTGGCGGCCTCGTTGTTCCAGTAGCCCTTCATGACGTTGGGGCCCTTGATGCACAACTCGCCCGGTTCGCCGATGGCGACCTCCTTCGACGGATCGTCCAGGCTCATCAGCTTGAAGTGGATGCCCGGCAGCGGCATGCCGCAGGAGCCGGCCTTGCGCATGCCGCGCGCGGGCGTGAAGGTGCCGGTCGGCGAGGTCTCAGTCATGCCCCAGCCCTCGTTGAGGTGGCAGCCGGTGAGTTCGAAGAAGCGTTGCTCCACTTCGACCGGCAAAGGCGCTCCGCCGGAGCCGCAGAACTTGAGCGAACGCAGGTCGGTCTCGCGCGCCTTCGGGTGGTTGATGATCGCCGTGAACATCGTCGGCACGCCGGGAAACACGGTGATCTTCTTGGCCGCAAGGTCGTGCATCACCGCATCGAGATCGAAGCGCGTGTGGAGCACCAGCAGCGCGCCCAGCCGGATGCCGAGCATCATGTTCACGCTGAGCGCATAGATGTGGAACAGCGGCAGAACGGCCAGGACGCGTTCCACGCCATGGTCCAGGATCGGCGGATCGCCGCCGGTCGATTCGAGGTATTGCGCACAGGCCGACGACAGGTTGGCGTGCGTCAGCATCGCGCCCTTCGGCAGCCCGGTCGTGCCGCCGGTGTACTGCAGCACCACGATCTCGTCATCGACCGAGCGCACGACGTGTGGCTGGTAGCGGCCATCGTTGTCCAGGAGCTGCGCGAACGACATGTGCCGATCGTCCGTCGGCACCGCCGCCAGTTGGCCCGCGCCCTGCAAATGCGCCCGCACCGCGTCGCGCGCGGCGCCATAGTCCGTGAGGCTGCCGACGATGAGCTTCTTCAGCCGCGAATTGCCGATCAGGCGCGCCATCTGCGGATAGAGCGTGACGAGGTCCAGCGTCACGAGAAAGTCGGTTCGGCTGTCCTCGATCTTGTGGGCCAGCACACGCTCGGCATCCAGTGGCGAATAGTTCACCACCGTGCCGCCGGCCTTCAGGATCGCGAAGAAGGCGATGGGATAGTGCGGCGTATTCGGCAGGTACAGCCCGACGTGAACGCCCGGCTTGACGCCCAGCGCCTGCAGGCCTTTGGCCGCGTGATCCACGGCCTCGCCGAATTCGCGATAGCTGATGACCTGGCCCATGAATTCGATGGCAGGCCGGTCGGGCCATTGGGTCACAGCCTCGTCGAGGATCTGCTGCAGCGGTCGGGTGGGGAGTTCGGCATCCCAGCGCATGCCGCTCGGATAGCACTTCGTCCAGGGCGTGGCGCTGGAGGGGGAAGAAACCATGTTTGTCTCCGGTTGGGCAGTCCATTGTGGGAGCCGGCCAGCCGCCCGCGCGCCTCCGCTTCTCGGTGATTTCCCGGATGCGGGCACCGGCTTGCGGGTGCTGGGACAATCCGTGCCCTATGGAAAAGCAGCGCATCGTGGTGGGCCTGAGCGGCGGAGTCGATTCCGCGGTCACGGCGCACCTGCTGAAAGAGCAAGGCCACGAAGTGGTCGGCATCTTCATGAAGAACTGGGAAGACGACGACGACAGCGAATACTGCTCGTCGAACATTGACTTCGTCGACGCGGCCAGCGTGGCCGACGTGCTGGGCATCGAGATCGAGCACGTCAACTTCGCGGCCGACTACAAGGATCGCGTCTTCGCCGAATTCCTGCGCGAATACCAGGCCGGCCGCACGCCAAACCCCGACGTGCTGTGCAACGCCGAAATCAAGTTCAAGGCCTTCCTCGACCACGCGATGCGCCTGGGCGCGGAGAAGATCGCCACCGGGCACTACGCGCGCGTGAGGCTCAACGAGGCCACCGGGCGGCATGAGCTTCTCAAGGGGCTCGATCCGGCCAAGGACCAGAGCTACTTCCTGCATCGGCTGAACCAGCAGCAGTTGTCGAAGACGCTGTTTCCGGTGGGCGAACTGCGCAAGACCGAAGTGCGGCGCATCGCCGACGAGATCGGCCTGCCCAATGCGAAGAAGAAGGACTCGACCGGCATCTGCTTCATCGGCGAGCGGCCGTTTCGCGAGTTCCTCAACCGCTACATCTCGAAGGAGCCCGGACCGATCCGCGACGAACGCGGGCGACGCATCGGCGAGCACCAGGGCTTGAGCTTCTACACGCTGGGGCAGCGGCAGGGACTGGGGATCGGCGGCATCAAGGAAAAAGGCGCAGTGCGGGGCGCGGGCGAGCATGCACCGTGGTTCGTGGCTCGCAAGGACGTCGAGAGCAATACGCTGTGGGTGGTGCAGGGGCATGACCATCCGTGGTTGCTGTCGCCGGCGCTGGAGGCTGACGATGCCAGTTGGGTCGCGGGTGAGGTGCCTTCGGGCGGGGCTTATGCGGCGAAGGCTCGCTACCGACAGGCCGATGCCGGTTGCCGGCTGGGCGATGGTGCCAATGGCGCGTTCCGGCTGGACTTTGCTGAACCTCAGTGGGCGGTGACGCCGGGGCAGTCAGCGGTGCTCTACGACGGCGACGTCTGCCTGGGTGGCGGCGTGATCGCGAGAGCTGGATAGGGAAGGCCGTTCCTCGGCGTCTCACGAAATCGCGGGTTGAACTGATTCGTCAATGTGGATCAGTTCGAGCGGATAGCGCTTGCCCGCGAGATAGTCTTCCACGCATTGCAGCAGCAACGGGCTGCGATGACGCCCCTTGCTGGCGCGGATTTCCTCTGCCGTCATCCACAGGGTGCGCACGATGCCTTCATCGAGCGCGCGCTCCGGCTCAAATGCACCCAACGTTCCGGCGAAGGCGAAGCGCATGTAGGTGATGTCCTCTTCGCGCACCGTGCGGGCCATGTAGATGCCGATGAGCGCGGTCGGCGTGAAGTGGTGCGCGGTTTCTTCCAGCGTCTCGCGCACGCAGCCTTCGGCCGGCGATTCGCCGGGGTCGAGATGGCCGGCCGGCGTGTTGAGCATGAGCCCGTCGGTCGTGTCTTCCTCGACCAGCAGAAACCGTCCGTCCTGCTCGATCACCGCCGCAACCGTGACGTTGGGCTTCCAGCGAATTGCCATGTTCGTTACTCCTCAACAGATGTCGGTGCCAACGCCTCGATCTCGGCGGTCGTGGGCTTCGGCAGCACCAGCGTGACCGTGCAGCCCGCACCGGCGGCGCTGTCGATCTCCACCGTTCCGCCGTGGCGCTGCGTCACGGTTCGCACCAGCAGCAGCCCGAGGCCGACGCCATGAACCTCCGGATGCCCTTCATGGTGCAAGCGGTGGAAGGGCTGAAACAGCTGCGACTGTAGCTCGACCGCAATGCCCGGCCCGTGGTCCTTGAACGCTACGCGCCAATGCCGTTCCTCCTCGTCGACGCTGCATTCGAGGTCGGCGCCCTGCGGCGAATATTTGAGCGCGTTGCCCAGCACATTGGTCAGCGCACGGGTCAGCAGGTTTCGGTCCGCAATGCAAAGCGCTTCTTCGAGCCTGGTGACGACCAGTACGCGTACCTGCAGACGCCGCGCGCGCGCCCAGGCGTTGTCTATCGTCTGCTGCAGCAGGTCGATCAGGTCCAGCACCTCGGGGTGGAACGGTTCGGCCTCCGCGCGAGCAAGGTTCACGAAGCCATCAGCCAGTTCGAGACCCGTTTGGGCCTGGCGCTCGATGCTCGCCAGCAGCGAAGCATCCGTGAACGCATCGGGGCGCTCGCGCGCCAGTTCGAGGATGGTGAGGATTGCCGCGCTCGGCTCGCGCGCGTCGTGCGAGATGAAGCGCAGCGCCTCGTCGCGCTGGCTTTGCGCGCGCCGCATCTCCGAGATGTCGACCAGCGCGATCATCCAACCGGCATGCGCGTTGTCCGCATTGAAAAACGGAACGCAGCGCAACAGCAGTGCGCGACCCTGAGAATCCACGCCCTCGCCCGCGATGGGCTGCAGGTCGCCGAGCAGTGTGCCCCTGGGGACCATCGGCGCGCCGGTGGTGCGTCGGCGGATGTCGGCCATGAGGTCATGCGCATCCTGGCCCATCATTTCCGCGAGGCTTCGCTGCCAGTAGCGCAGTGCCGCGACGTTTGCGAGCACTACGCGGCCTTCGGTGTCGAGCGTTGCCGTTGCGTCGGGCAGTTGATCCATGCCGTCGCGCACGAAGCGGTGCATGTCACGCATGTGATGGATCGCAGCCCGCGTCGCATCGATCTGGCGGTCGAGAAAATCGCCCGCCGATCGCGGCGCCGGCAGCAGAGCGCTGCGGCCGACCTCCCGCGTCAGTTCCTCGGTTCCTTTGCGCAGATAGCCGAAGGCGGTCGACAGCCGCATCAGGCTCCACAGCGGATACAGCAGCAGCAATCCGGTAACACCGGCTGCCGGGGCGAAAAGAACACCGATCGAGGGGCGTCCGAGATGAATGGCGAGCTGGAGCAAGAGCATGGCACCGATCAGCCCGATCACGCCAAGCGGCCGCAGCCACAGGACGCCCAGCAGCGCCACCGCCAGAGGGACGAGATTGAAGAGCAGGTCCTGCCAAGGCTTGGCGACGGCGACGTGTCGCCCGGAAATCAGGGTCTGCAGCACGTTGGCATAGATCTCGACGCCGGACATGAGTCCCGGTACGTCGGGCGACGCGTTGGCATGGAGATCGCCCAGCCCCGGTGCCGTCGCGCCGATCAGCACATAGCGATCGCGAAACAGGTCGGAGGGCACCTTGCCCTGCAACACGTCGATGTGGGAGACGGTCTTGAAGCGGTCGGGGCCACGCTTGAAGACGATGGTCTCCGGGTCGCCGCGCAGCCAGGTTTGTGGCGCGGCTCTGGCTTCGAGCGACGTGGGCGGCGTGAGGCGACCCTCGGCCGCGTCGCGCAGCGCCAGGACGAAATGCGGTCGCATGCGTCCCGCGAAGCCCTCGTGCAGATAGACGCTGCGAGCGATGCCGTCCCCGTCGAGCGAGAGGCGGGTATGGCCGATGCCGGCGGCAGCTTCAGCCAGTTCGGGCGCGGGGAGGAGTTCCTGTACGTTCTGCGGGCCCAGCGTACGGACCCTGATCGGCAGGACGACGCAGCCGCTGTCGACCATGGCGTCGGCCAGTGCCGCGTCGTCTTCCGGATGATCGAGGTCGGGTTCCATCACGGGCAGGTTCAGGCCGACGCATCGGGGCGACTGCGCGGCAATGCGGCTCAGCAGTTCGGCATGGAGCGAGCGTCGCCAGGGCCAGCGGCCGATCGCGGCGAGGCTTTTTTCATCGATCGAGACGATGACGATGTCTTGCGACGGCGGTGAAGCCAGCGCCGCACGGGCGCTGTCCTGCAAGACCCGGTCGATGCGCGGCATGGGCTTGGTGAGACTGAGCACGGTGACCAGCGAGAGCAGGCCCGTGGCAAGCAACAACCAGGATCCTCTGTGCTGGATCCAGCGCTTCATTTCTCTGTGGAATAGAGCGGGCGAAGCACGTTGTCGTCGATGGATTCGAGCCTGTAGCCCAATCTGTACACGGCCGACAGCAGGAAGCCGTTCGATGGCACCAGGTTGAGCTTCACCCGAAGGCGCGACACATGCGTGTCGAGCGAACGCGAGGGCGACTCGTTGCCCACGCCCCAGACAGCCTCGCGCAAATGCTCGCGCGACAGCAGGCGGCCCATGTTCTGGAACAGGAACGAGGCCAGTTCGTACTCGCGGTAGCTGAGTTCGACGAGCTCGCCCTTGATGCCGAGCGTGCGGGTAGCGTGGGTGAAGCGGTAATCGCCAAAGACCAGGTCCGCTTCGTGCTGGGCGGGGTAGGAGCGGCGCAGGAGCGCCTGGATGCGCGCTTGCAATTCTGCGACCCGGATCGGCTTGACCATGAAGTCGTCCGCGCCGGCGGACAGTCCTTCGACCATGTCCTTCTCTTCGCGACGATTTGTCACGAAGAGAATCGGAATCCGGCTCTTGAGCTCCTCGCGGATCCTGCGGACGATGCAGGGCCCTTCGACGTCCGGCAGGCTCCAGTCGAGGATCAACAGGTCGTATGTCTGTTGGCGGAGATCCCGTAACAATGTCTTGCCTTCGTAAAAGGCGTGGCATTCGTGCCCGGCGTCCACCATCGTGTGCCGGATGAGGTCGAGCTGGCTCGCCTCATCGTCGAGCGCTGCAATTCGCATGGTCCATTCCCTGTATCTCGTTATGGCCCACGCTGGAATCTGCGTCACGGTCGTGGGCGGCTTGAGTGTACATATTGATGTAATACGGGCGTTACCACGCGGCCGTCGGACATCGACCTTGCGTGTGCTGAATCTGCTATTGATTTGGTAGCGCTACGTGTAGAGCTGACGTGTCGCGGCTCGTTGCCGGCGGCGCCTGGGGGACAACTTGAAGGGCTTTTCTTCATGTAAGCTCTGGCGCCAATTCAAAGCTACCCCGAGGAGACCTCCATGCTGATAGGCGTGCCGGCCGAAACTGCGCCAGGCGAGACAAGAGTGGCCGTGACTGCGGAGACCGCGAAGAAGCTGGTTGCGCAGGGCCACACCGTGCGAGTGCAATCGGGCGCGGGCATTGCGGCCAGCCTCACCGATGGCGCCT
>NZ_JBFTNY010000008.1:0-237056 GCF_056397705.1 Variovorax sp. 05L425
GGTATCGGCAGCGGACGCCAGATCGCGGCGGCACTGGCATTGGGCGCCGACGGCGTGGTGATGGGCAGCCGCTTCATGGTGGCGCGGGAGATTCGCGCGCACGATGCCCTCAAGCAGCGCATCGTCGATGCCGATCAATACTGCTCGACGGCCATTCTCGGATCGCTCAACGACACCTGGCGCGTGCTGCACAACGACGCGGCGCGCGAAGTGCAGAAGATCGAATCCGCGGGCGCACGCAGCCATGGGGAGTTTGGCGACCTGATCCTCTCATCGCGCACGCGCCAGCGCGTGTACGAGGAGGGTGACGTGGACGGCGGCATCGTGTCGCTGGGCCCGGCCGGCGGCTTCGCCGACGAGATCGCGCCGGCGGCGCAGATCATCGACAAGCTCGTGCGTGACGCGGCACGGGCTGCGGTTGCTTTTGCGCAAGTCGTGCGCGACCCCGACATTGCGCGCTGACCGTGGCAGAGGAAGCGCCGGCGGTTGGAGGCGTCGCACGCTGAATGCGGGCCAAGAGTTCCGAGCACCGCCGAAGATCGACCTCTGAGGAGACGAGAGAGCCCCGGAGGCCTACGGCGGCCGAATGCGCCGATTGGCTGCGCGAAGTGTCCGATCCGCATTGATGCCGTCTGGTTGGCAGTCGATCCTTTCGCTCCTCGACCACTTGGCGGTGCCCAAGTAGAAGACGGCCCGCCTCCCGCTGCAGCGGCTACCAACTAACGCGCAAGCCGGTATCTGTGAGGCAGGTATGCGCCAGCACGTTTCCCGCGGCATCGGTGATCTGACCATTTACCGTGCCTGTGAAACTGCTTTCATCCTCGGAAAAGGTGCGCGTTCCCTTTGACTTCTGCATGCCGAGGAGCAACCCATCGGGGTTGAAACGATAGAACACCAGCGTAATGGTGTAGGTCCGATGGGACTCGCGCTTCCAGGTTCCCATTGAAGCGCTTGTCAAGGCGGGAGGGGAATTACTTCCATAAGAAGCCGTGCCTCCCACGTTGAACGTGGACAATCCCTTAAAGCTGCCAATCGCGACGCCGCTATTGCAGTCTCTGACTGTCGCCGTCGACTCCCAAACCCCGACGATGGCCTCCGGGCCTTTTTCTCCTTTGTCTTTTTGACGGTCGTCATCTCCGGCGAAAGCAGTGCCGTGGATCAGCAGCATCGTTACAGCGAGCGAAACGTTCACACGGGTGAATCTATAGAGGGCATCGGGCTTGGTCATGAGCTGACTCCTCGAGTTGGGTCGCAGAATTTCAAATCTTCCTCACGAATCTTTCAAGACGTCTCAGGCCTGCGTCCTTAGCCGCGTTTTCGCCCGGACGCGAGAGGTCGACAAAAAGAATTCCGCAGCACAAGCCGTCCCACCGGAAGCATGCGCAGTTAGGGTGGTCCATCGAGTTCCAACTCAGCACCTGGCTTGCACACAAGGGCATCGCCGACGAAGAAGCACGGATCCTCGGCGGCCGTCCGATTCGCAGCCAATTGACCTTCCACAGGAATGTGGCTTCCTCCCAGCCAAAACATCGCAAGCGCCCACAGCGCGAGTACCGCCAGAAGCGACGTGTTCTCGCGGAACCAATCCTTCAAGGTGGGTTCGGGTCGAAGGTTACGGACCGTCAGCATCTTCACCTCCCTGGGATCTGCAGACATGAGGTGTTTGCCGGCCCGTGGCTTGACCAATATACTGAGCCGCTCGGAGATGGCATTCCTCCAAAACCGCCCGCCCGGGCTGATGATGCCTACCAAGATCCCGGACGGATCGGAGTAGGCATTTCCGCTGCGCACACCGCGCACAGTTGCCGCACCGGTTGCTCCGGCCCTTTCGACCAGGAGCGACATGAGCGGGTTTTCGATCTTTGCAGTCTTTGGCGGCGCCGGCTGTGGCGCTTTGTTGCGTTGGTGGCTGGGTGGCTGGCTGAACCCCATCTTCCCAACGATTCCGCTGGGTACGCTCGCCGCCAATCTTATCGGCGGCCTGCTGGTTGGCGTCGCCAGTGCCTTCTTTACGCACAACGGCGGCCTCGCACCCGAATGGCGGCTGCTGATCATCACCGGCTTCATGGGCGGCCTGACGACCTTCTCTACCTTCTCGGTCGAAGTTGTGACATTGATCGGTCGCCATGAGCACTGGTGGGCACTGGGTGCGGCAAGCGTGCACCTCGTTGGCTCGCTGATCCTCACTGGGATCGGCATCCTGATCGCCAACGCGCTCTTCGTCAGGGCCTAGGCGGAGATGATCATGAACCACAGTGTCTGCCCTTTCTGCAACGAAAGTGAAGCCGTGCTCTCGAACACCCTGGCGATCGCGCGCTGGGACGTGAATCCCGTGACGCCGGGACACATCCTAATCCTCACCCGGCGCCATGTCGCCGACTTCTTCGAGACCACCACCGACGAACGGCAGGCGCTGCTCGCCTTGCTGCAGGAGGCGAAGGATCTGCTGCAGCGCGAGCGTCAGCCCGACGGTTTCAACGTCGGCGTCAACGTCGGCGAGGCGGCCGGTCAGACCATCCCGCACGTGCACGTTCACCTGATCCCGCGCTACCGCGGCGACACGCCGCAGCCTCGCGGTGGCGTGCGCGGCGTCATCCCCGACAAGCAGTCCTATTGAACCGAGTCATTCGAACCGAAGGAGCCCGTCATGCAAGGCATCTATCTCAAGTTCTACGTCCAGGAGAATCGCCGCCATCACGGCATCCTCGCCTACGAATGGCTGCTTGAAAAGGCCAAGAAGGTGGGTATCCACGGCGGCTCGGCCTTTCGGGCCATCGCCGGCTTCGGCCGCCACGGCAGGATGCACGAAGAGCACTTCTTCGAGTTGGCCGGCGACGTGTCGGTAGAGGTTGGTTTTGCCCTCACTGACGAAGAGGCGCAGAACTTCCTCGCGCACCTGGCCGGCGAGAAGCTCAAGCTCTTCTACATCAAGGTGCCGCTGGAGATGGGCGTCGTCGGGGGCGAGCCGTGACCGCCACCTGGGCGCTGGCCGCGCTCTGGCTCGGCTTGGCGCTGGCCGCGACGCTGCTGTCGATCTGGCTTCGGGTAGCCACCGCTTTGTCTGAGATCGTCGTCGGTGCCATCGCGCAGTTGCTGATCGGCGCCTTTGTGGGCGGAGCAGCTCTGGGGGTCGGCGAGTCGTGGGTCACCTTTCTGGCCGGCACGGGTGCGATCGTGCTGACCTTCCTGGCTGGCGCCGAACTCGATCCACGTGTTCTGCGGTCCAAGTGGAAGGAGTCCTCCGCGATCGGCCTTGTGAGCTTCGCGGCGCCCTTCTTCGGTTGCACCGCCGTCGCCTATTGGGGTCTCGGCTGGTCCGCGTCGGCCAGTTGGCTGGCCGGGATTGCAATGTCCACCACGTCGGTCGCTGTGGTGTACGCGGTGATGCTGGAGTTCGGGTTCAACGCGACCGACTACGGCAAAACAGTGCTGGCCGCCTGCTTCATCACGGACCTGGCCACGGTTCTAGCGCTCGGATTCATCTTTGCGCCGTTCACGTTCAAGACGCTGATCTTCTTTGCGGCCTGCGGGGTGGCTGCGATCGTCTTGCCCTGGCTTACGCCGAGGTTCTTCAAGCGCTTCGGCGGCCGGCCCTCGGAACTCGAAGCCAAATTCCTGATGTTCCTGCTGTTCGGGCTGGGGGCGCTGGCGGCCTGGGCGGACAGCGAGGCGGTGCTGCCGGCCTACCTCACCGGGATGGTGCTGGCCGGCACCGTCGGCAAAGACCACGCGCTGGTTCGGCGGCTGCGCACACTGACCTTTGGACTGCTGACGCCGTTCTATTTCATTCGTGCCGGCTCGCTGGTCTCGCTGCCAGCGCTGGTGGCCGCGCCCGGCGCTTTCATCATTCTGTTGTTGGCCAAGATGGCGACGAAGGTGGCCGGCGTCTATCCGCTGTCGCGCTGGTACGGCTCGCCGCGCAAGGAATCGACCTACACCACACTGCTAATGTCCACTGGACTCACCTTCGGCACCATTTCCGCTTTATTCGGTCTATCACACAACGTGATCGACCAAGCACAGTATTCGTGCCTGGTGGCGGCAGTGATCGGCAGTGCGGTGGTGCCCACGCTCATCGCCAATGCCTTCTTTCTGCCCCGCCACTTGCTGGACGAAGCCGACAAGGCCGAGGCGCTGCCAAACACTGCCGCACAACCTCATTCATCAGCAACCAGGAGCACACCATGATCCGACGCGTGTTGCTTGGCTACGATGGTTCGGCCGGGGCCGATCATGCATTCGAGTTTGCACTCGACATGTCGCGCAAATACGGCGCAGAGCTGCATGTGCTCACGGTGGCACGACCACCTGAGTTCGGCGACGAAGTGGAGACCGAAGCGGCGATCGAGGAGTCACGACGTCACTCCGACCGCCTGCTCGCCTCGATCCGAGCGAAGCTCGCGCAGGAGGCGATCAAGACGCACTTCCATGTCGCCGTCGGCCATCCGGCCGAACAGATCGTTCGTTATGCGGAGGAGCACGCGATCGACCACATCGTGGTGGGCCATCGCGGCCGCACGCTCTTCGAGCGCTGGCTGATCGGTTCTGTGGCACGGCAGGTCATCGCCTATGCCCACTGCGCTGTCACGGTGCTGAGATAGCGCGCCCTGCCTCATGATTGGAGAGCGCCATGACGAACCTGATTCTCGTCGCCTATGACGGAACGCCTGCCTCCGACAGGGCCTTCGATCAGGCCCTGACCTTAGCTCAACAGAGCGCATCGACGCTGCATGTCGTCGCCGTCGCTTGGTCCGCTGAAGTCGAAACTCGCCGCAGTATCGACCGGGCTCGCGTCAGGTGCACGTCGTGTCTGCGAGGGCTGCACGCGCGCGCGGTTGCCGCGGATGTCGATCTCGAACTCGAAGTGGCCGAAGGCATTGTGGCCGACCAGATCGTGGCGGCCGCCGAGCGAATTGGAGCCGACACCATCGTAATGGGTCATCGACATCGCTCACTGATCGATCGCATGGCCGAAGGCTCAGTGGCCAAACGGGTCATCGACCGCGCTCGATGCTGCGTTCTCGTCGCGCCTTGACGAGGTGTACGGCCAGTGCATGACATGTGCCCGCATACACGCCACGGATGCGACCCCGAACGCACCACTCGTTGCGACCCCCCGGTCCTGAGGACGCGAACATCATGCGAACAAGCGTCGAGCCACAGTCCCATCCGGTAGTGCCAAAGCGCTGGCTGAACCGCAATATCCTGGGCATGGGCCTCGCGAGCCTCTTCAGCGACTGGAACCACGAGATGGCTTCAGCCATCCTGCCGGTATTCCTGTCGAACGTGTTGGGTGCCCCCGCGTTTGCGCTGGGTCTGATCGAAGGCGTGGCCGACGGGGTGTCGACGCTGTTCCAGATCTGGGCCGGCTGGTACAGCGACCGCATCGGACAGCGCAAGGGCTTGGCGGTTGTCGGTTACTTCATCACCGCTGTCAGCAAGGCCGCGTTCGCGTTGGCGGGAAGCTGGTGGCAGGTGCTGATCGGTCGGACGGCGGGCTGGATTGGCTGGGCAATCCGCTCACCTGTGCGCGACGCACTGCTGACCGAATCGACGACGCAGGCCACGGTGGGGCGTGCCTTCGCATTTCATCGCACGCTTGATACGCTGGGCGCAATCCTCGGGCCACTGACCGCCTCGTTGCTCATCGCACACGTTTCGCTGCGCACTATCTTTGTCGTCTCGCTCATTCCGGGTCTGTGCGCGGTCGCGTCCATCGTCCTGCTCGTGCAAGAAAAGCCGCGACGCCCGGACGCGAGCCATCCCTGGCACAGCGTCAAGGCACTTCCGAGTGATTTCATGCGATTCCTCATCCCCGTCGGATTGTTCGGCATTTCGAACTTCGCGCCGACGCTGCTCATCCTGCGCGCGCAGGATCTGCTGACGCCCACGTTGGGCACGATGGCCGCCGGTGCATTCGCGATTGGCCTCTACACGTTCGGCAATGTCGTCTACGCGCTGGTGGCCTATCCGATCGGTGTCCTGGCCGATCGCGTGAACAGACGCCTTGTATTAAGCGCGGGCTTCGCGCTGTTCGGGTTGCTGTGCCTCGGCTTCATCGCCGCTGACGCGCAGCGTTGGCTGCTGGTGCTTTTGTTCGCCCTGAACGGCATCTACACCGCGATCATTGAATCGTCGCAGCCGGCGCTTGCATCCACGCTGATGCGCGATGACCAGCACGGCACCGGATTTGGGTTGATGAGTTCCGTGGACGGGCTGGGCGATTTCGTCTCCAGCATCGCAATGGGCGGACTATGGACGATGTTCTCGCCACAGGCAGGCTTCGCACTGGGGGGAGTCGTCGCGCTGGCGTCCGCGGTCGTTCTGGTCTGCATGCGACTCTCACCCGCCACCGAGGCGTCGAGCCCATGACGGACGAAGGTCGCGAAGTCCATGCACGCGTCGAGCATCGGTTATTTGGATCGGTGCCAGAGATGGTGGAGGCCGAGCGGCGTTGAAGACATTCCGCCCTCAGACCGGCAAGGTGCGCTGGTAGCGCGCTCAAGCCTGTGATAGCAGTTGTCCGCCAAGCTTGAGTCCGACAACAACTGCCACGTAGCCGGCTACCAAGCTGATCAAGACATAGGCTGCCGCCACGACGGCGCTCGCCCCCGAGGCCGTGATCAGCACGGCCATGCCATAAGCAAAGCTCGAAAACGTCGATAGCCCACCGGCAATACCGGTCCCGAGCAACAGGTTGGCCCGGTCGGACACTACCCTGCGGCTATGACGCGCTGTAACGAAGCCCAGCAGAAACGAGGCCACGAGATTGGCCATGAGGATGTCCAGCGGAAAACCGTCCGCCAGCTTTGGCATCATCAACATGACGAACTCGCGCAGCACAGCGCCCAGGGCTCCGCCGACGAAGACCGGAATGACGATTTTGATCACGGCAACGCCCCTTGGCCCTGCACACGGGCAATCGTGGCCCCGAGTACGGCGGCCAACAAGCCGACCGCGGCCGAAAGAAAAAGATAGAGCGCGGCAAGCACTCCGCGTCTCCCTGCGGCCAGATCGGCAGCGCCGAGTTGCATGCTGCTGAAAGTCGTGTAGCCGCCGAGCAACCCAGTCAGGACGCCGGCATTGAGGGCCATGCCGTAGCGGTCGCGCCAATCGACGTTGAACAGGACGGACAGGTATCCCATCACGAAGGCGCCGGAGATGTTGATCAGGAAGGTGCCGAGCGGAAAGTCGCCGCTGTGGCGTTCACCGACCACTCGTCCGATCCACAAGCGCAGCAGAGACCCCAGGCCACCGCCCAAACCGATCCACATGACATCCAATGGCTTCATTCCAACATTTTTGCGGTTTCAAGTCCTGAAGCGCAACAGGCTTGAGTCACTGGATAGGGCTGTGGGCTGACGGGTCGAGGCGGCCTGATCGGGTGCGACTCGGTCGTGGCCCGTGGCCATTTGCTTGGGCGCGTTTTGTGCATCGGTGCCGATCGGATTGGTTGCTCGCATCGCCTCCTGCCAGTCCACAGCGACAGGCGTGCGCAGCAGCAGGTCACGATCCGACAGGCGAGGCGTTCGACTCCCGCGCTTCGGCTTCGAACACCTCCCGGTACAAGTCGTCGCCATAGCTGGTCTCCAACGGCTCGCCCCCGACCAATTTGAAGGGCCGCGTGCCATCGGGCAGGCGCTCGGCCCTCAGGAAAATCGCGTCGTCGCGCCGCGCCGCGAAGATTCCGTGCGAGAAGTCGTACATATGGGTGACACAGAACACCTTGACGCGACGCTCGAGGAGCGCAGCGACGATCTGCCGGGCAACCTCGGAACCCTCGCGTTCGTTGGTCGATGCGAAGGACTCGTTGAACAGCACCAGCGCGCCGGGCGCAACCAGTTCTGCGATCCGGTTCATGCGCGCGAGTTCTTCGTCGAACTTGCCGCTCTTCATCGTTGCGTCCTCCTCGCGCTTGTAGTGCGTGAAGAGACCCGTGCAGACTTCCGCAGCAAACGATTGCGCGCCGACGAACATGCCGCTTTGCATCATCAGCTGGGCGACGCCAATGCTACGCAGGAAGCTGGACTTCCCGCCCTGGTTCGCGCCCGTGACGATCGCCAGGCTGCAACCTTGGGCGTCGACGGTGTTGCCCACGATGGCGCGGCCCAGGCTGAGGGCCAGGCAAGGGTCGTACAGCTCGCTGAAGCGGTGACCGCGCACGTCACCGGGCAGCGGCGTCGGTACGCAAGTCGGCAGGCCGAGGTCGACAAGCCGGTCGCGCAGGTTCAGGCACCCGACGTAGAAGGCGAGTTCGGTGCGCAATGCGACGAAGAAGCTCAGGATGTGCTCGGCGGACTGCGCGAGCGCATTGGCCGCGAGGTTCAAGCCTTGGTCCTGCAGCTCGGAAAGCGCCCGCGCGCCGGCTTCGTCGCGCTCTGGCAGGTGGAACGTGTACTCACGCGGCCCGTGGCCGAGCAGTCGGCGAAGCCAGGTGGGGCGCTTGTCTCCGAGCAGGCGCAGAACGTAGCCCTGACCCATGTTGCCCTTGCCCAATCGCGCACTGAGCAGCACGCCATGGCTGAATTTCAGCTCCTTGAGCTGATCCTCGATGACGCCGAAGTAGTCGTCGCCCAGCTCGCGCTGCAGCGTCGCGAACAGCGCCGTGAATGCACGAGACGAAAAGCTCGGCGCATGCGTTTCGGCCATCGAGCGCAGGATCTTCAGCATGTCGACGAACATGCGCATCAACTCGACCGAGCTGCTCAGGATGGACGACGGGAGACTCATGAAGTAGCCGAAATGGCTCTTTCGCCTGCGTTCCATCGTCTCGATGGTCAACCCATAGAGCTCGCGCACCGCTTCCGGATTGGCCAGGCAGTCGAGCAGGACCTCCTGCCGGTACAAGATCGTGTCGACCTCGTCGTGCAGCCCGTTCAGCAGCGCCTTGCGCGCCACCTGCAGCAGCAGCTCATCGTCGCCGGCCATCGCCTTCAGCAAGGTGCCGATCTCCAGGTCCTGCATCAGCGTGTCGTCGTGGGGCGGGGGCGGCAGCGGCTGCTCCAGGTCGAAGTCCCGTTCCGGGTGCATCAGCAGAGCTTTCATGGCGCGATGCGCTCCTTCAGCGCGTCGTAAGTGACGTGGTACTTGCGCGCGATCGCCACCGCGTAGGCGAGACCGTCGGCCGGCCGGCGTTCCAGCCTGTAGGTGCGGATGGCCGGATCGTGCGGATCCACCGCGCTCACCATGCTGACCGTCTTGGCGTCGAACGAGGCGAGCTCGCTGAGGAACGTGACGCACACCCCCAGCGCGTCGAGACGTGACAGCCGCGCCAGCACCTTCCGACTGAGGAAGACCGCGTCCTCCAGCGTGGTGGACGCGAAGATCTCGTTCAGGATCACGATGCTGCGCGGCGTGGCGGCATCCAGAACATGGCGGATGCGCACCAGGTCGTCCTGCAGCTTGCCGCGCAGGTTGGCGATGTCCTCATGCCGCTCGAAGTGCGCGAAGACGCGGTCGCACAAGAGCAGTCTTGCCTGCGTTCCCGGGACTGGGCATCCGAGGCTGGCCAGGTAGTGCAACTGCCCGAACATGCGTGCGAAGGTCGTCTTGCCGCCGTTATTCGGGCCCGTGACGACGAAGATGCGTTCGGCGCCGCGCAGGAAGAAGTCGTTGCAGACGACGCTTGCCTGTTCCTGCACGCGCTTGTTCGCGAGCGCGAGGTCGAACGTCTGCGCGCAGCTAACCTCCTTGTTCCTTTCGCTCAGCTGCGGATAACAGAAGCTCAAGCCGGCGCGGCGCAGCCGGTCCACGTGCGCAAGGTAGGCGAGGTAGAAGTGCACCTCCCGGTCGAAGCGCGACAGCGTCACGTCGAGGTACCCGGCATGCTCCTCACGGAAGGTCTCGAGGGCCCGGAAGGGCTCCGGGTTGAGCAGCGCTACGCGGTCCAGGATCTGGGCCTCGATGTGGTTCATGCTGCCCATCTCCTTGAATTTCATGAGGTAGTCCTTCACCGTTCCGCGGCGGAACGTTTCGAATGTGCCTTCCACGGCTGCCGTGTAGTCGATCTCATCGCAATAGGGACGCACGGTCACGCTGCCGCCGTGGATCAGCACGCCGTAGCGAATGGCGGCCAGACTGGAGGCGACCTGTTGCCCCTGCTCGCCGAGCCCACTGAACGCAGGCGATGTCGCGTAGCGCTCGACATGCTCACGCAGCGCGCGCATACCTCGCGACGCCAGCGTCAGCGGTTCGAGCTCGTGCCGCAGGCGTTCGACGGCGGCGCAATACGTCTGGACCGCGGAGAGGAACCAGCGCAGCTTCTCGTACTTGTAGTACATCTTTTCCGCGGCGAGCATGTGCAAACGCATCTCCCGCATCGCGCTTGCGAAGGCCTTGACGACTGCTGTCAGCGACTGCCCGTCGAGGTCGCACATCACTTCTTGGCGATAGACCACCGCGTCCACTTCGCTCAGCGGCATTTGGAAGAAGGGCACGAGGTCGTATTCCTGCCAGCCGGCGGTCGTCGTTTCCACGATCTGGTCGAGGTTCAAGTCGTGAAAGAAGTCGGGCTGCTCTCGCACCTCGCGCTCATCCTTCTCCCCGCCGGGGAGATAGAGGATGCTATGCAACGGCAAAGGCGTCGCACCCATGGATCCCGCATCAGCGTTCGAAGTGCGCACGATCGCCCAACTCCTGTTCGATCTCGAGCAGCCGGTTGTACTTGGCGACACGTTCGCCGCGGCACACCGATCCAGCCTTGATCTGGCCACCGCCCATGGCCACCGCGAAGTCGGCCATGAAGGTGTCGCCGGTCTCGCCCGAACGGTGGGAGATGACGTAACCCCACCCCGCCTGCCGGCATAGGTCGACGGCAGCGACGGTCTCGGTCACCGTGCCGATCTGGTTGAGCTTGATCAGCGCCGCATTGCACGTTTTTTCTTCGATCGCCCGCGCAATGAAGCGGGTGTTGGTGACGAGCATGTCGTCGCCGACGATTTGCACCTGGCCACCCAGCGCTGCCGTGTGTTCCCGAAACCCCTCCCAGTCGTCTTCCGCCAGCCCGTCTTCGATGGAGACAATGGGGTACTTCCGGATCCACTGTTGATACAGAGCCGTCATCTCCGCGCTCGTCTTGTCGCGGTAGGTCGTGTGCGACAGGCGGTACTTGCCGCCCTCATAGAAGGAACTGGCAGCAGCGTCCAGCGCGAGCGCGATGTCGTCGCCGGGCCGATAGCCCGCGGCGACGATCGCCTCGAGGATGAGCTCGCGGGCCTCTTCGTTGCTCGCGAGCAGTGGAGCGAAGCCGCCCTCATCGCCCACGGCGACCGTATAGCCTCGACTGAGCAGGATGGCCCGCAGCGCATGGAAGGTTTCGGCGGCGTATCGCAAGGCCTCGGCGAAGCTGTTCGCACCCCGCGGCACGATCATGAACTCCTGGATGTCCAGGCCACTGTCCGCGTGTTTTCCGCCGTTGATGATGTTCACCATTGGCATCGGCAGCCGACATGCATCCGCGCCCCCCAGATAGGCATATAGCGGCAACCCATTCGAGCGGGCCGCGGCACGTGCACAGGCTTGCGATACGCCCAGGATGGCGTTGGCTCCGAGACGCGATTTATTCTGCGTGTCGTCCAGATCCATCATCGCGTGATCGATTTCGGACTGATGCACGGGATCCATGTCGAGCAGCATTGGAGCCAGCACGTCGTTGACGTTGGCCACCGCTCGCAGTACACCTTTTCCGTTGTAGCGGCGCGCATCGCTGTCGCGCAGTTCGACCGCTTCGTTCGTGCCGGTGGAGGCGCCTGAAGGCACGGAAGACCCTGCGCGGAGGCCGTTGTCCAAGGTGACAACTACCTGCACCGTGGGATGGCCCCGGGAGTCGAGAATTTCAGTGGCACGGATGCCTGCGATGCGCGCGTTCATGGGTCTGTCTCCTGGTGATCTCTGCCGCTGGCCACGTAGGAAGTGAACCGACCGGGCGCGTTCCGCTCCCGGCGCGCGATCTGGAGCAGCACGCGGGTGCGGATCCGGCATGAATGCCCCGTCGCGGGCCCGGCCAGGTCGTGACCACCAGCGCGGTGTCGCGGCTCAGCGACGATGTGCTGGGTGGTCTGCAACAACATGGCCTCCTGGCGCGGGCTGAGCGCACTGGCGTACGCGCGATCGAAGCAAGCAAGCGAGTGCGTGGATTCGGGCGAGGTCTGGGAGGCGGAGATGGTGGGATCGGCGACGCAGCGTGTCCTGGCCGTACGGGCTCGGTGCACCGCAATGCGACGATGGGGCACTGCAGAGAAGAAGGCAAACAAACCGTTCATCCGCACACCTACACACCCGGACTGGGTCGTGTAGGCATCATCAGCCGGTGCGGCGGTTTCTCAAGGGAGGAGGAATGCCATCTCCTGGCGCCACTATATGGCGTTCAGGTTCACCGGACAAGTGCATCTGATTGGGGGATACGAACGACGAGGTTTTGATTCGACAGCTGCCCCGCCACGAGCCTATCGGCGCGCAATCGTATAAATCAGCGGCAACATCCAGCCAGCACTGCACGAGGCCGCACTCGCTTCCAACGAGGGCGGCGACTTGAACGGGTTGGAAGACCGGGCACCTCCTGCAAGAACCGGCGAGCCTCGCGGCTCCCCGTCCGCCTAGTCACCGCGGCTGCACGACACAGTAGCCTTGCGTCTACCGGCGAATCCCTGCAAGTCGCATCCGATTCGCGTCAGCCGCGGAACTCCGGCTTGCGCTTCTCATTGAAAGCCGCGACCGCCTCGTGATGATCCGGCATCTGGTGCGACATCACCTGGAAGGCGGCCGACATTTCCAGCAGCGTGTCCAGGCGCGAATGCAACGCTTCGCGCAACAGGCGCTTGGCCATCCGCACGGCATGCGGCGGGTTGGAAGCGATCTGCCCGGCCAGCTCGCGCGCCGTCGGCATTAATTGCTCGGCCGGCACCACACGCGACACCAGGTTCCACTCCACGGCCTGCTTCGCGTCGATGGTCTGGCCGGTCAAGGTCAGCTCGGTCGCGCGCGAGAGGCCGATGATGCGCGGCAACAGCCACGCACCGCCATCCCCCGGGATGATGCCGAGCTTGACGAAGCTCTCCGCGAACTTGGCACCTTCGGCGGCGATGCGGATGTCGCACAAACACGCCAGGTCCAGCCCCGCCCCGATGGCATGGCCGTTCACCGCCGCGATCACCGGCACTTCGAGGTTGAAGAGGTTGAGGGCCACCTTCTGGATGCCGAGCCGGTATTCGCGTCGCAACTCCATCCCCGGCATATCGTGGTAACGCCCCATGTCGCGCACATTGCCGCCCGACGAGAAGGCCGTGCCCGCACCTGTGAGGATGACCGCGCGCACCGAATGATCGGCGTGGATGCGATCGATGGCCGCCAGGAACTCTGCCGAAGCGGTGTTGCCCGTGAGCGGATTGCGGCGCTCGGGATCGTTCATCGTCAGTGTGACGATGTGGCCCTCTTGCTCATAGATCAAAAAGTTGCTCATTGCAGGATCTCCTCCATCACGAATTGCAGGACCGACGGCACGGCATGCCCGAGCATCGCCTCGCCGACGATGCGGTTCCAGTAGGCCTCCGAGCCATCGGCCATGCGCCATTCGTGCAGGCGGCGGCTGTAGAGCTGGAGATCGAATTCCTCGGTGACGCCGATGGCGCCGTGAAGCGCATGGGCCGTCGATGCCACGAGGGGCACCGAGGCACTGGTGCGCGCCTTGGCCGTTGCGGCAGCGAGCACCGCGGGGATCTTGTCGCCGGCCTTGAACGCCAGCTCCGCCGCCACGCCCGCGCAAGCCACGTGCTCGGCCATGACGCTGAGCTGGTGCTGGATCGACTGGAACTTGCCGATGGCCTTGCCGAACTGCACGCGGTCGTTGCAGTAGCCGAGCGTCATCGAGAACATCCGCTCCATCGCACCGGCCATGGCCGCCGCATGCAGCGCCGCGCTGAACACGGCGACCTGGTCGCCGTTGTCTCCGACCGGCGTGCCGATGGCGTCACGCGCCCAATGCAGCGATGCGCCCTGGCTGCCGCGCACGCCGGTCGTGGTGCGTTCGGCCTTTGCGCAGTCGAGCAGCACGAGCGCGCCGTCGACGTTGGCGAGTGCGTGGTCCGCGATGGCGCCGAACGCCACGTTGGCTGCACGGACCGAACCATCGGCTTCCCGCCGCGCATGGCCCACGAGCGTGATCATGCCTTCCGGCGCTGCCACATCACCCAGCAGGGCGCGCGCCGCAATGCTCTGGGCTGCGGGCACCGGCGCCGCGTGGCGGCCAAAGGCCACGAAGATCGGAAAGATCGCGTCCAGGTCGAGATCCGCGCCGCCGGCGGCTTCGCTCGCCATCAGTTCGAGGAATCCGTTGTCAGCCAGCGCGCGCCAGAGCGCCACGGGCGTTCCGCCGTTCTCGATCGCGCGGATCGCTGCCGGTGTGCACTGGTCCACGAGGATGGCCTCGATGGCTTCGGTAAACATGTTCTTGTCTCCTTGATGTTCAGCGCAGGCCGAGCCCGCGCGCGATCATGCCGCGAAGGATCTCGCGCGTGCCGCCACGCAGCGAGAAGGTCGGCGAGATCTGGCTCAAGTAGGCGAGCGTGCGATGCAGGTCGGCATCGATGGCGCGCGTCGGGTCGGCTGCCACGGCCGCTTCGATGGCGGCTGGAATGGCCTGCTCGAACTCCGTGCCGATGTCCTTGACCAGCGCCGCCTCGACCACAGGGCTTTCACCGCGCGCGAGCTTGGTGGTCACGGCGACCGACAGGCTGCGCAGCGTCGCCAACTGCGTCGTGAAGCCGCCCAGCAGCGCGGCATCCGATGCGGAGAAGCCGGTCTTGCGCAGGCTCGCCATCCAGGTGTCGAGCAGCACGACGCTCGAATAGAGGCGCTCCGGGCCGCTACGCTCGAAGGCGAGCTCGGCATTGACTTGCATCCAGCCACTGCCTTCGTCGCCGATCAGCGCGTCATCCTTGAGGAAGACGTCGTCGAAGGTCACTTCCGAGAAGTGCGCATCGCCCGTCAGGTCGACGATCGGGCGGATGTCGATGCCGGGCAGCGAGAGGTCGACGATCAACTGCGAGAGGCCGCCCTGGCGGTCTTCCGGCGCGCCGGAGGTGCGCACCAGCGCGATCATGTAGTGCGAGCGGTGCGCGTTGGTCGTCCAGATCTTGCGGCCCGTCAGGCGCCAGCCGCCTTCCACGCGGGTAGCGCGCGTGCGCACGCTGGCCAGGTCGGAGCCCGAGTTGGGCTCGCTCATGCCGATGCAGAAGAAAGCTTCGCCGCGGCAGATGCGCGGCAGGTAGAAGTCTTTTTGCGCTTCGGTTCCGAACTTGTTGATCAACGGCCCGCTCTGGCGGTCGGCGATCCAGTGCGCGGCGACCGGTGCGCCGGCCGCGAGCATTTCCTCGACGAGCACGAAGCGGCGGAAAGCATCGAGGCCCGCGCCGCCGTATTGGCTGGGCAAGGTGATGCCGACCCAGCCCCGCGCAGCGAGACGCCGGCTGAAGGCTGCGTCGAAGCCCATCCAGGTGCGTGCCCGCACCGCAGGCGCGGCAGGCTCCAGGTTGGCCGCCAAGAACTCGCGCACTTCCTTGCGAAATGCCTGCGCTTCCTCGGGCAGTTGCGCAAGGCGGAAGGCCTCGAGCAACTGCGTGCTCATGGCGTCACCTCTTCGACGGGGATCTCGCCGGTGGTCAGTGCATTCGGAGCGGCCTGCTTCACCAGGTCGGGGATCAGCTCACCGAGCTCCTCCACGGTCCAGCGTCCAACCTTCTCGATACGCGGGCCGGCGTGCCAGCCTTCGGCCACGGTGATGCGGCCACCCCGCGCGCCAAACACGCGCCCGGTGATGCCACGCGATTCGCTGCTGCCGAGCCATGCCACCAGCGGCGCTACATTCGACGGGTCAAGCGGATCGAAGCCGGGGGCCTCGTTGCGGATCGCCTGCCACTTGGGGCTGGCGAAGATGTCTTCGGTGAGGCGGCTCATGGCGGTCGGGTAGATGGCGTTCACCGTCACACCGTAGCGGTCCAGCTCGCGCGATGCAATCACCGACAGGGCGGCGATGCCGGCCTTGGCCGCGCCGTAGTTCGACTGGCCGGCGTTGCAATACAGGCCCGACGACGAACTCGTGTTGATGATCCGCGCGTCGCGCTGACGCCCGGCCTTCGATTCGTTGCGCCAGTAGGCGGCGGCGTGGCGCGAGGGCGCGAAGGTGCCGCGCATGTGCACGCGGATCACGGCGTCCCAGTCCTCCTCCTCCATGTTGACCAGGGTGCGATCGCGCAGGATGCCCGCGTTGTTGACCAGCACATCGAGGCCGCCGAAGGTGTCGATGGCCGCGTCGATCATGCGCTTGGCGCCCTTCCAGTCGGCCACGTCGTCCGCGTTGGCGATCGCCTGGCCTCCCATGGCTTCGATCTCGGCCACGACTTCGAGGGCCGGGCCGGTCGCGGAGCCGGGGCCGCCGTCGCCACGTCCGCCCAGGTCATTGACCACGACCTTGGCGCCGTGGCGTGCGAATTCGAGCGCGTACTCGCGGCCGATGCCGCGGCCGGCGCCGGTGATGACGACCACGCGGTCCTTGCAAAGCTGTTGCATGTCTTTCTCCTGAGTCTCTTCTCGCGGATGCAGCGGCTCAGCGCTGCACGATGTCGACCTGCTTGGCCAGCGCACGGTAGCGCGCGGTCTCCGACGCGATCATGGCGCTCATTTCCTTGCCGGGCATGGTGTAGACCTCGGCCCCCGCCGTCTCGGTCACGTAGGTCTTGAACTCCGGTTGCGCCATGGCCTTGAGCAGCGCGGTCTCCAGCGTCTTCGCCGCTGCGTCCGGCACCTTGCTGCTCACGCCGAAGCCGATCCAGACATAGAGGTCGTAGTCGGGCAAGCCGCTCTCGCGCACGGTGGGCACGTTGGCGAGCTTGGGGTGCCGTTCCTTGCCGGTCACGGCCAGCGGACGCACCTTGCCGGCCGCGATCAGCGGCAGCGCACCGCCGATGTCGAGCAGGGCCAGGTCCACTTGCCCGCCCATCAGGTCGGTCTGCACCTGGCCCGGGCTCTTGTAGGGGATGTAGTTGAACTGCACACCGGCCTCGTGCTGCATCATCAGCGAGCCGATGCGGTAGTGATGGCTGTAGCTGGCCATGCTCACGGTCTTCGGCGCCTTGCGCGCGGCGGTCATCGCCTCAGCGAAGGTCTTGTACGGCGAGTTGGCGCCGGTGACCAGCACCGCGGCGCTGCGCAGCATGGTCGCCACCGGACGGAGGTCCTTCTGCGGGTCGTAGGCCAGGCCTTCGTTGACCAGCGGGTTGATCACCATCGACGAAGGCGACAGCATCAGCACGCTGTAGCCGTCGGCCGGCGATGTCAACAGGCTCTGAACGGCCAGCACCGCATCGCCGCCCGGCTTGTTTTCCACGAAGGTCGACTGGCCCAGCTCCGGCATCGCCAGCTTGGCGACCAGGCGCGTGATGGTGTCGGAGCCGCTGCCCGGGCCCAGCGGCACGATGAAGCGCACGGGGTGCGACGGGAATGGGTCCGCGGCTTGCGCTGGCTGCAAAGGCAGGGCGAAGGCCATCAGCGAGGTCAACGCTGCGCCCAGCAGGCGAACAGTCTTGAGAGGTTTCATGTTTGTCTCCAGTTTGGTGATTCGATTCACAAGCGGGCCAGACGCGCGGCTTGCGCGTCCACGTCGCCGAACAATTGGTCGAGGACATGGATGCGACGCAGGCAATGGCCGACCGCGTATTCCTCCGTCATGCCGATGCCGCCGTGCGACTGGATCGCCTGCTGGCAAAGCGCACGTGCGTGACGGCCAATGGAAAGCTTGGCGCGGGGCAGGTCGGTGGCCGCGTTGGGCGACGCTGGGTCATCCGCCGCCACTGCCGCCGCAATGGCCATGCTTCGGGCCATTTCGAGTGCGACGGCCATCTCGGAGATGCGATGGCGCAGCGCCTGGTATTCGCCGATCAGCCGGCCGAACTGCTTGCGGGTGTTGACGTAGGCGGTGGTGAGGGCGAAGGCCGTTTCCATCGTGCCGACCATGTCCGCGCAGACGGCGGCGGTGCCTGCTGCGAGTGTGGCGCGGATGGCGGATGCTGCGCGCGCGTGGTCCGAAGAATTGCCCAAGGGTTCGGCGGCTGCCGAGTCGAGGATCAACTCGGCAGCGGGCGTGTCGTCGATGAGCCGGTAAGCCCGCAACCTGGCGTTGCCAGCATCGACGAGGAAGAGGGCGAGGCCGTCTTCATCGCCGGGCTGTCCGCTGGCGCGCGCACTCACGACAAAGCGGCTGGCCGCACCGGCATGCAGCACGAGCGACTTCGCGCCATCGAGACGCCACTGCTTGCCGTCGAGGTGTGCACGCGTTTCGACCCACAGGGACGCATGGCGCCCGGCTGCTTCCTCGTGCGCCCAGGCCATGCGCAATTCACCACTGGCGAGTGAGGGCAGCAAGCCGTCCTTCTGCGCTTCGCTGCCCGCTGCAAGCACAGCTGTCGTGGCCAGCACGCTCGACGCAAGATACGGCTCCAGCAGCAGCGCGCGTCCGAAAGCCTGCATCACCGGCAATCGGTCGCCCGCACCGCCGCCCAGCCCGCCGAAGGCCTCGGGAATGCCCAACGCCGTCACGCCGAGTTCGGCCAGCTTGTTCCACGCCGCTTCGCTCCAGCTCGCTTCCGAGCCTGCGATGGCGCGACGCTTCTCGAAGCCGTAGTGGTCATCGAGGAGGCGCGACAGGCTTTCCGCCAGCGCCTGTTGTTCTTCGTTCAGATCGAATTGCATGGCTTATCCCAGAAGCGTCTTGGCCAGAATGTCCTTCTGCACTTCGCTGGAGCCGCCGTAGATGGTGGCTGCGCGATAGAAGAAGTAGCGAGGAGACGCGGCAGCGAGCGGGTGCAGGGCAGCGTCGCCTTCGCCATCGCGCCGTTCCAGCCCAGCCGGTCCGGCGAGGCGGGCGATCAGCGAAGTCAACGCCTGCATCGTCTCCGAGCCCTTGACCTTGAGCACCGACGCGAAACCCGCGTTCTTGCGACCGATTTCCGGGTCGAGAAGGAAACGCCAGTTGGTCAGCTCCAGTGCGCGCACTTCGGCGCCGAGCGTGGCCAGTTCGGCGGCGAGCTTCGGGTCGTCGATCAGGCGCTTGCCGCCTTGGCTGATGCTCTCGGCGAGCTCCTGCGCATAGCCCAGCCGCTCCCAGCACAGGCCGATGCTGGCGATGTTGGTGCGCTCGCTCGCCAGCAGGTACTTGGCACAGTCCCAGCCGCGGCCTTCCTCGCCGACGAGGTTGGCGACCGGCACGCGCACCTTGTCGAAGAAGACTTCGTTGAGGTGATGCTGCCCGTCGATGGAAACGATCGGCCGCACCGAAACGCCCGGCGTCTTCATGTCGATCAGCAGGAGCGAAATGCCGTCCTGCTTGCGCGCCGCCTGCTCGGTGCGCACCAGCGCAAAGATCCAGTCGGCATGGTGCGCGGAGGTGGTCCAGATCTTCTGACCGTCGACCACGTACTCGTCGCCATCGCGCAAGGCACGCGTGCGCAACGAAGCGAGGTCCGAGCCCGAATCCGGCTCCGAGAAGCCCTGGCAGAACCACAGATCGAGCCGAGCCAGCTTCGGCAGGAAGAAGCGCTTCTGTTCTTCGGTGCCAAAGCGCAGCAGCACCGGGCCGAGCATCGCCACGTTGAAGGGCAGGGGCTGCGGCGCCGCGGCGCGTTGCAGTTCTTCGACCAGGATCAGTCGCTCCGCAGTGCCGAGCCCCGCGCCGCCGTACGCCTGCGGCCAATGTGGCGCCGCCCATCCACGTTCATGCAGGATGCGTTGCCACGTCACGATGTCCTGCTTGCGGGCCGCGTGGCCCTTGCTCAGGCGGTCGCGGATCTCGGCGGGCAGCCGGTCGCGGATGAAGGCGCGCACCTCGTCGCGAAACGAGGTCTCGCTCGGGCTCAGCTGGAGATCCATGGCGCTCAGTTCTTGCCGTAGAGCGTGACCACGCAGGCGCCGCCGAGGCCCAGGTTGTGCTGCAGGCCGAGGCGGGCACCTTCCACCTGGCGCTGGTCCGCGCTGCCGCGCAACTGGTGCGTGAGTTCATAGCACTGCGCCAGGCCGGTCGCACCCAGCGGATGGCCCTTCGACAGCAAGCCGCCCGAGGGATTCACCACGATCTTGCCGCCGTAGGTGTTGTCGCCGTCGTTCACGAACTTCTCGGCGCCGCCTTCGGGGCAGAAGCCCAGCGACTCGTAGCTGATGACTTCGTTCTGCGCAAAGCAGTCGTGCAGTTCGCAGACATCGATGTCTTCGGGGCCGACGCCGGCCGCTTCGTAGACGCGGCCCACGGCCGACTTGGTCATGTGCGTGCCCACCCAGCTCAGCATCGAGGGCGGTTCGAAGGATTCGACCGGGTCGGTGGTCATCGCCTGCGCCAGGATCTGCACGTCCGTGCGCAGACCGTGCTTCTTCGCAAAGCGCTCCGACACCAGCAGGGCGGCGGCACCGCCGCAGGTCGGCGGGCAGGCCATCAGGCGGGTCATCACGCCGGGCAGCAGCACCTTGTCGGCCATCACTTCTTCCGTCGTCAAAACCGTGCGGAAGAGGGCGAGCGGGTTGTTGGCCGCATGGCGGCTGGCCTTGGCGCGCACTTTGGCGAAGGTTTCCATGCTGCAGCCGTAGCGCGCCATGTATTCACGGCCTGCGCCGCCGAAGGTGCGCAGCGCCTGCGGCATGCCGTCCATGTCGGCCGTGAGACCGTGCAGCACCGGCAGGAAGCGCTCGCGCGTCGGCGGGCGGTCGGTGTATTGCGCCTTGAGCGCGCCCCCCTGCATCTGCTCGAAGCCGAGGGCCAGCACGCAGTCCGCATCGCCCGAAGCAATCGCCTTGCGCGCCAGGTACAGCGCGGTCGAGCCGGTGGAGCAGTTGTTGTTGACGTTGACGACCGGGATGCCCGTCATGCCCACTTCGTAGAGTGCCGTCTGGCCCGAGGTGGAGTCGCCGTACACATAGCCCACGTAGGCTTCCTGCACCACGTCGTAGCTCACGCCCGCATCGGCCAGCGCACGGCGCGTGGCCTCGGCACCCATCTCGGTGTAGCTCAGGCTCTGGCTCGGCTTGGCGAAGGGGATCATGCCGACACCGGCGACGATTACTTTTTCAGTCATGTGCTTGTCCTAAGGGGGTTGATTCAGAGCTTGCGTGAGATGAGGTCGCGCTGGACTTCGCTGGTGCCGCCGAAGACGCGCGTGATGCGGTAGTCGGTAAACGCCCGAGCGATCGGGTACTCCAGCATGTAGCCGTAGCCGCCGTGCAACTGCACCATCTCGTCGATGCACTTCCACAGCGTCTCGGTCGCGAACAGCTTCGCGATCGCGGCTTCCTGCACCGAGATGCGGCGCGTCATGTGCTCGCCGATGTAGTAGTCGACCATCGTGCGCACGGCCACGGCCTGCGCCTTCACGTCGGCCAGCTTGAACTTGGTGTTCTGGAAATCCCACACGGTGCCGTCGAAGGCCTTGCGCTCCTTCACGTACTCGATGGTCTGCTCCAGCAGGCGTTCGAGCTTGGCGGCCGAGTAGACGGCGATGATCAGCCGCTCCTGCGCCAACTCCTGCATCAGGCAGACGAAACCCTTGTTCTCCTCCCCCAGCAGGTTGTCGACCGGCACACGCACGTTGTCGAAGAAGAGCTCGGTGGTGTCGGCGGCCGGCTGGCCCACCTTGTCGAGCTTGCGGCCGCGGCGGAAGCCCGCGCGGTCGGTCTCGACCATGATGAGGCTCACACCTTTGGAACCGGCGCTCGGGTCGGTCTTGCAGGCCACCAACACCATGTCGCAGTTCAGCCCGTTGCTGATGAAGGTCTTGCTGCCGTTGATGACGTATTCGTCGCCGTCGCGCACGGCAGTCGTGCGGATCGACTTCAGGTCGGAGCCGGTGCCCGGCTCGGTCATGGCAATGGCCATGATGGTTTCGCCGCGGCAGATCTTCGGCAGCCAGCGCTGCTTCTGCTCTTCGGTGCCGAAGCGCACGATGTAGGGCGCGGTGATGTCCGAGTGCACGGACAGGCTGAAGCCCGAGACGCCCGAGCGGTGCAGCTCTTCGGCCAGCACGCACGAATGGCCGAAATCACCGCCACCGCCGCCGTATTCGGTGGGCACGGTCACGCACAGCAGGCCTTCGCGGCCGGCTTTCAGCCAGGTTTCACGGTCGGTACGGCCGGCCTTGTCCCATTCGGCCTGGCGCGGCAGGCACTCGCGCTCGAAGAATCGGCGCGCGGTCTCGCGCAGCATTTCGTGGTCGTCGCGGTAGACGGTACGGTGGATGTTCACGGGGTCTCCTTGTCTTGCGAGTGATTCTGGGAGCCACCCCCCGTAACCTCACTACCCCGATCGGGTGGCGGGCGCGCCACAATGCCCCCACCCATGCCCGACAAGACGCCCAGCCCTGCCCGACCTCCCGACGTCTCCGCGCTGAAGGCGCTCGTCACCACCAAGATGGTCCCGCCGCGCAGCGCCGGCCGCGTCGTGGCGCGCGAAGCATTGCTGGCCCGGCTGATGGAGGCGCGACGCCGTCGCTGCCTGGTGCTGCAGGGCCCGGCCGGCTGCGGCAAGACCACCACCCTGGTCGCCTGGCGCCAGGCGCTGCTGCCGCTGGGCTTCGACGTGGGCTGGCTCACCTTGACGGCGGAAGACAACGAACTCACCCGCCTGCTCGACTACCTGCTGGCCAGCCTGGCCCATGCGGCGCCCGCCGTGACGCAGGCGGCGGCCGATTTCGCCGGCCGCGGCATCGACAGCGAGGCCGTCGAGCGCACACTGATCGCGCTGGTGCGCTCCATCGCCGGCCATCCTCGCGACCTGGTGCTGGTGCTCGACGACCTGCACCACCTGACCGACGCGCGCATCCACGAGGCGCTGCAATGGCTGCTGGACTACGCACCCGCCAACCTGCACCTGATGATGGCCTCGCGCGGGGCGGTTCCGCTGTCGCTCGATCGGCTTCGCGCCGAAGGCCAACTGCTCGAACTGGACGTGCGCGACCTGCGCTTTTCCGCGGCGGAATCGGAGCGCTTCTTGCAAAGCCAGCTCGGCACCATCGACCACCGCGACGCGATGCAGTTGCACGAGCTTTCCGACGGCTGGGCCGCCGGCCTGCAATTGTTGGCCATCAACTGGAAGAAACGACGGCAGGAGCTGGCCACGGCCCGCGGCGATGCCAAGGCGCCCGGGGACTTCGTGCGCACACACGTGCAGGATCCGCAGGCTTTCGCCGCCTACTTCGAGAAAGAAGTGCTGTCGCGGCTGTCGCCGCAGGAACTGGATCTGCTCATCAGCGTGTCGGCCTGCAGCCGCTTCTGCGCGCCGCTGTGCGCCGTGCTGCTGGGCCGCTCTGAAAGCGATGTGGGCATGGCGCCCTTGCTCGCGCGACTGGAAGCCGAAAACCTCTTCATCGTGCCCGTGGAGAGCACCGAGCGCGAGACCTGGTACCGCCTGCACCCGCTGCTGCGCGAAACCCTGCGCGAGCGGCTCGGCCAGCGCAGCGAGGCCGAGCGCCTGCAGGTGCACCGCATCGCCTGGCAATGGTTCCGCGACCACGGCCTCATCGACGAAGCCGTGCGGCAGGGCGTGGCGGCGGGCGAGGGCGCCGCCGCCGCCGCGCTGGTCGAAAAATCCGCCCGCGACCTGGCCGTGCGCGGCGAACTGCGCAAGCTCATCGGGCTGGTGCGGCAGTTGCCGCTGGCGCAGGTGCAGGCGCGCGTCGGCCTGCGGCTGTGGATGATCCGGGTGGAGCTGTTTGCGCGGGAGTTCGACGCGTTTTCAGCGCAGATCGATCGGCTGCGCAAGGACATTCCGCCCGACGACGCCATGAGCCACTACGCGCTCACCTTGATGGAAGCCACGCTCGCCGTGCAGCGCGACGACACCGACGCGGCCATGGCCCTGCTGCCGCGCCTCCTGGCCGTGCCCGAGGGCGCGGATGCCATGACCATCGGCGGGCGCGACAACATCCTGACCTGGCTCTACATGCACCGCGGCGACTACGAGCGCGCGCGCCGCATCCAGCAAGACAATTCCATCCGCCTGATCAACGGCGTGCCCCTTCGCGGCACGCCATCGGGCACGCTGCAGGGCCGCGCCCTGGTCGGCCTGAGCTACGCCATGGAAGGTCGCATGACGCAGGCCGAGCGCATCTACCGCGACGTGCTGCGCGAATCCAACGAGGGCGGCAGCGCCTGCGTCGACTCGGCCTACCTCGCGACCGCGCTGCTGGGCGAGGTGCTCTACGAGCACGACGAAACCGACGAAGCGCTGCAACTGCTGGAGGACCGCGTGGATGCGCTGGAGCGCGTGTCGATTCCCGACTCGGTGCTTCGCGTGCACCGCACGCTCGCGGCCGCGCACTGGGTGGCCGGCCGACGACTGGAAGGCATGGCCTACCTGGAGCGGCTGGAGGACTACAGCGCCGCGCTGGGCCTAGACCGGCTGCTGGTGTACAGCCTGGCGCTGCAGTCGCACTACCGCATGGAGATGGGCGATCCGGCAGCGGCCGAGGCGGCGATGCAGCGCCTGAACGAGATCGATGCGCGCCATGCCAATGCGGAACACAGTGCGCTGATGGAGATTTCCGTGATCGCCGAGCGTGCGCGCATCCGGTGGTCGATTGCGCGGGGCGATCTCGACGACGCGGCACGGCGCATCGAATCGCTGATTGCGAACATCGAGATGCGCGGACGGCAACGGCTGGTGGCGCAGTTGAAGCTGATGCAGGCCGCCATCGAGCGGCGGCGTGGGCGCATGGATGCGGCGAAGGAATGCACGCTGGCGGCGCTGCGGCGCGGGCATCGGCTGGGGTTGGTGCGCAGTCTGCTGGATGCGGATCCCGTGGTGATGGAACTGGTGGCAGACGTGGCCAAGGACGCCTCGTTGGACCCGGTGCTGGCGTTTTATGCGGAGAGATTGGGCAGTGCGGGGAGGCGGGTTGTGGCGCCCGAAGCGTCGAGTTCACGCGGTACGTCGAGCGATGCGACAAAGCGCCCTGTGGAGCCCCTCAGCGAACGTGAGCGCGACGTCTTGCGCTTGCTTTCGCAGGCAATGCCCAACAAGAAGATCGCGCTGGCCTTGGGGCTGTCGATCGATACCGTGAAATGGCATCTGAAGAATATCTACGGCAAGCTGGGCGTCGCAGGGCGCGACGAGGCGGTCGCGTGGATGCGGGCGTTTGACGGGACTGACTAACTGAGCAGCTCGAGGCTGCGCCCTCAGGCCGACCGGGGGTCACCCGGCCGGAGCGGCCGCGGCGTCTCTCCGGCCGGGCGGGGCGGGGAGCTGCTGTTCAGGCCGATACCTTGATTGCCAGGTATCGCGTCCCAGCGCTTCGCGGCGTCGCGCAGTTCGGTGGTGCTGCCGCAGCTCGCAGCGGGCGTCGGGGAGAAGGTCACCGCGCCCGCGGCGTTGATCGTGTAGCCCCAGGTCACGCAGCCGAGCGCATAACGGCTGGAACCGCTGGTGCAGATCAGGCAGGTCTGGAAGTCCTTGCCCATGCTGCGGTCGGTGTCCCAATCCCCGGGCGCGTCCCACAGGATGGCGGGGTTGCGGTAGTCGCCGCTCTGCCCATTGCTGCCCTGGGTGAAGAAAGGATTGGTCGCGGACTCGATGCGGTCCACACGCCAGCCGCGCGAGGGCGCCGAAGCATTGCCCCAGCCCGAACGCTGACGGCGCACGTCGGTGCCCGGATCGGCCGTCGTCAGGCTGCCGCGGGCACCCACAGTGGTGTTGCGCAGCGTCTGCACCAGCTCCAGGCGGCTGCAGGCCCAGCAGCTTTCGTCGGGCCGGGCCACGATCTTCGCGTAGATGCCGCGCACCACGCGCCCATTCGCCGCGGCATAGGGATAGGTGCCCTTGTAGGCCTTGGCGAACTCGAAGTGCAGTTTGCAGTCCGCGGCACCGAAGCAGTTGCTGGCGTTGGCGGTGGTGCCGTGCACGCCGCCCACGGTGGTCATGGTGCCGTTGCTGATACCGGTGTCGACCCCGGCCGAGTGCTCGAATTGCGAGTCGGTCAGCCGCTGCATGCGCTGGACGGACAAGGGTGTGGGCCGGGGCTGGGGCTGGGTCATCGCGCCGGCAGGAGAAAGCACGGCGACGGCGATATGGTCGGCCTCGCGTTCATGCGCGTCGTCGGACGGCCCGATGGTCAGGCGCTGCACCGAGGTGGCGTGGCGCTGCTGCAAAGTGTGGGTGAGCTCATGCGCCAGGGTGCGCAGGCCGCCGGGTGTGTGGGGCGCGTATTCGCCAACACCGAACACGATGTGCTGGCCCACGGTGAACGCGCGCGCCTGCACCGCGCGGGCCGAAGCCTCGGCCTCGGCGCCGCTGTGGATCCGCACGCCGCTGAAGTCGGCGCCGAAGCGCGGCTCCATCTGCGCGCGCACTGCCGGGTGCAGCGGCTCGCCCGCCCTGTCCAGCACCGGTGCCGCGGCGGAGAGGCTGGAGGCATGGCCGGCGTGGTCGGCATGCGAGGCATGCTGCGCGTGCGGCCTGGCGCTCTCGCAGCGTGCGCAAGTGCCGCCGCAACTGCAGGCGGGCTTCCTGAGGCGTGCATACGTCTGTTCCATGGAACGCTCTCCTTGTCTTGCCCCTCAGGGCGGCAACACGATCGCGCGCAACAGCCGAGCGGCCTGGCCGGCGACGGGCCACACCAGCCCGGCCACGCGCGCAGCCCCTTTGTGCGGTTTCAGGCCCCAATACATCACGACGGCAGCGTCGTGGGGTGCGACAAACTCGTCCGGCGCCTCGGGGTCGGGCGCCAGGTCGGCGCCGGCCAGGGTGAGGGCATGCCCGGGCCGGCGGCTGTCCAACCAGGGTGGCCAGCCCACGCGCGTCAAGGCAGCGTCCGCGTCGTCTCCGGCCTGCAGCGCAAGGTGCAGGGCACGCAACAGAGCGTGGTCGTCGGTCATGGCGTGGGCGGTGCGGAGCGCTTCATCATAGCGACTGGTTCTTTTTTTGGAGACTACGTGCTGCGACTCCGGCTGCAATCCACAAATGGAGATAGTCTCATCATCCTCGATGAGGCTGATGTGCGTACCCCAAGCGTTCAGACTGCCGGGTGGCTGGCTGCATGGGGCTGTGCACCCCCCGACCAGGGTGGTCACATCGCGACCCGCCGGCTATCTACTCCAACGCACTTCTCATCGTTCGGAAGTCTCCCGCTCGGCTTGGTGAAATGGCGCACGCGAGGCGCGTGGCGGGACCGTCCGGACGTCAAGCCCTGGAATCCACGCCATGCCGACGTACCACAATCCCCTCAACCAGGGCTCGACTTTCGCCGAGCTGTACCGCTCCGCGTTCAAGGGCTTCGCGACGCGCGAGGCGCTGGTCGGCGGCGGCGTGCGCATGAGCTATCGGGAACTCGAACAGGCCTGCCACCGCATGGTGCGTTGGTTCCAGGCGATGGGCCTGCAGCGGCAGGACGGCATCGCGGTGCTCGCGACCAACCGGCCCGAGTCGGTGGCGACCATCATCGCGGCGCATCTGATGGGCCTGACCTACACGCCGCTGCATCCCATGGGCTCGGAAGAAGACCAGGCCTTCATCCTGGTCGATGCGAACGTGAAGGCGCTGGTGGTCGATGTGCCGCGGCATGCCGATCGCGGGCTGGCGCTGGCGCAGCGCGGGATCGTGCCGCGCGTGCTCACGCTGGGGCCGGCCGGCTTCGGCACCGACCTGCTGGCCGCGTCCTCCGGACTCGACGGCAGCGACATCGAACTGGACGTGCGGCCGGACGACATTCTCAAGATCGCCTACAGCGGCGGCACCACCGGCAAGTCGAAGGGCATCGTGCATCACCAGCGCACGGTGGTGACGTCGGCCCTGCAGCAACTCGCTTCATGGGAGTGGCCCGAGGAGGTGCGCTTCCTGGCGGCCACGCCGGTCTCGCACGCCGCGGGTGCGATGATCCTCACGACCTTCCTGCAGGGCGGCACCGTGCATCTGCTCGACCGCTTCACGCCCGGCGGATTTCTGAAGATGGTCGCGGCCGAACGCATCACGACGACCTTCCTGGTGCCCACGCAGATCTACGGGCTGCTCGATTCGCCCGAACTGGATCTGCACGACTTCACGAGCCTGCGCCTGGTGCTCTACGGTGCCGCACCGATGGCACCTGCACGGCTGCGGCAGGCGCTGAGGCGTGTCGGCCCAGTGTTCGGGCAGGTGTACGGCCAGGCCGAGGCGCCCATGACCATCAGCTACCTGCGTCGTGACGAGCACGATCTTGAACGCCCGCATCTCATGGGCAGTTGCGGCCGAAGCCTGCCGGGCAACCAGGTGCGCCTGCTCGATGCCGACCAGCGCGAGGTGCCCGTCGGAGAGATCGGCGAACTGTGCGTGCGGGGTCCGCTGGTGATGTCGGGCTACCTCAACCGCCCCGAGGAAACCGCCAAGGCTTTCGCCGGCGATTGGCTGCATACCGGCGACATGGCGCGCCGTGACGCCGATGGCTACCTGTACCTGGTCGACCGTGCCAAGGACATGATCATCACGGGCGGTTTCAACGTGTATTCGAGCGAGGTGGAGAACTGCCTCGCCCAGCACCCGGCCGTGGCGCTGTCGGCCGTGATCGGCGTGCCGCACGAGAAGTGGGGCGAGGCGGTGATGGCCGTGGTGGTGAAGAAAGACGGTGCGCGCGTAGAGGTCGATGACCTGATTGCTTTCGTCACCGAGCGCAAAGGCGTGGTGCAGGCGCCGAAGGCCGTGGAGTTCGTCCAAGCCTTGCCGCTCACTGCGTTGGACAAGGTCGACAAGAAGGCTCTCCGCGCCCGGTACTGGGCCGGGCGGGAGAGGCAGGTTAGTTAGTCAACCTTCGCCCCGGACACTTGGACCAGCTTCTGAATGATGGGGCCGCTCGCTTCGAGGTTCTTGCGGAATTCGGCGGAGCTGTTGCCCATGGCGACAAGCCCGTAGGTCTGGAATCGGGCTTTCATCGCCGTCGTCTGCACCGCGGCACGCGCCTCTTTCTCGAGCCTTGCGAGGACCGGCGCCGGGGTCTTTGCAGGCGCGGTCAGCATCACACCCCCAAGTGGCCTGAACTCCTCGTCCGGGAAGCCGGCTTCCGACATCGTCGGCACCTTCGGCATTTCCGACAGGCGGTTGTCGCCGATGATGGCCAGCGGGCGAAGGCTGCCGCTGGCGATGTGCGGCGCCATGGAGCCCAGCGTGCCGATGCCCACGGGGATCTGGCCGCCGATCATGTCCTGGATCATCGGCGCCTCACCCTTGTAGGCGACGTGGGTCATGTCGAGGTGGCGCGACTCGCCGAGGTAGGCCATCAGCAGGTGGCTCGACGAGCCGACGCCGAAGGACCCGTAGTTCACCTTGCCATTTTGCGAGTGCGCCCAGGCGACGAACTCCTTCATGTTGCGCGCGGGCACGTCCTTGCCGACTGCGAGCACCAGACTGGCCGAGCAGACCTCGGTGATGAGGGCGAAGTCACGCTTCACGTCGTAGGGCACCTTCGCGAACATGTACTGCGCGTAGTAGATCGGCGTGGCGTGCGACAGGAAGAGCGTGTAGCCGTCGGGCTGGGCGCGCGCCACGATCGAGCCGCCGAGCATGCCGGAGGCGCCGGGCTTGTTGTCCACGATGACGGGTTGCTTCAGGTTCCTGCCCATTTCCTCGGCCAGCACGCGGGCCAGCACGTCGGTCGCGCCGCCCGGAGGCGCGGGCACGACGAGGGTGATGGCCTTTGTCGGGTAGTCCTGCGAGAAGGCAAGGGCGCTGCTGGCGATGGCGGCGATGCCGATGAGAGCTTTCACGGTGCGCATTTTTGTCTCCGGTTTTGTTGACTTGCTTTGGCCTACGCGCACGCGCGCGCCACATGGGCGCCGGGCTGCGGCTGGAACAGTTCGTCGACCAGATGAGCCCGGCGCGAGCGCGTCGTGGCCTGGTTGACGTAGCCCTTGTCGGCGATCTCGTTGGCGTCCATCGAGGGCGGCTCCGCCATCAGCATCAGCCGCTCGACGCGCAGGCTGGCGCTGCCTGCGTCCTTGCGCAGGCGCTCGCTCAGCGCATCGACAAGGGCCGGGTGGGAGACCATTTCGGCGGCGCCCAGCCCTGCGAGTTCGGGCAGGAGCTTCTGGCAGGCGGCCGCGTTGGGCCACGCCAGCGCCGCGATGTAGTTCTGGTCATGTCCGCAGATCACGGCGTCGGTGATCAGTGGCGCGCAGCGCTCGATCAGGCCGAGGCGGATCGAGCCCGTGCGCACCCAGGTGCCGTTGACGAGCTTGAAGTCTTCCGCCACGCGGCCGTCGAAGCGCATGCCCTTGGCAGGATCCGCCACGTCGACGAGGCGCACGGCGTCGCCGAGCTTGAAGAAGCCTTCTTCATCGAAGGCCGCCGCGGTGAGGTCGGGCCGCGCAACATAGCCCGAGAAGTTGTGGGCGCCCCGAATGCGGATCTCGTAGCGGTCACCATCCAGCGGCACCAGCTTGAGCTCGGTGCCGGGTGCGGGTGCGCCGATGTTCGCCAGGTCGTCGCTCACCCAGGTGCGGTAGGTGCCCACGCCGGTGGTCTCGGTCGATGCCAGCCCGGTGCCGAAGACGATGCGCTCGCCCACCGTGCGCTCGGCCACACGCTGGATGCGCTCGTTGACGTCCTTGGGCAGGCTCGCACCGCCGTAGCCGAAGTTGATGACGCGTGCGAACACGCTGCGCGCGAGTTGCGGGTCGCGCTCGAGTTCGGCGGCCAGCATGGCCCATGCGGCCGGCACGCTGGTCAGCACGGTCGGCGAGACCTCGCGAAGATTGCGCACGGTTCGCTCGAACATCCCCGGCAGCGGCTTGCCGTCGTCGATGTAATGCGTGGCGCCGAGCAGCACCGAGCGCCCGATGTTGAGCACGCCGCCCAATGCGTGGTGCCAGGGCAGCCAGTCAAGAAAGACCGGCGGCTCTTCCTTCTCCGCCAGGGTCGCGAACATGTTCGAAAGGTTGGCTGCGCAGGCTTGCAGGTTGCTGTAGCTGATCGGCACGCCCTTGGGAACGCCGGTCGAGCCGGAGGTGAAGAGGATCTTGGCGACGTCCTCCGTGCGGATCGCCGCGTGCGCGGCAGCGACCTTGTCGCGCCGTTGTGCCGTGAGTTCAATGGACGACAGCGAAGCCCACGCATGCTGGCCCGCCGCGGCGCCATGCACGGCGATGACTGGTGCGTCGGGGCAACCCAGCGCCGAGATCGCCCGTTCGAAAGTGGCCGCGTCCTGCACGAACAGGGCCGCAGGCGGCACCAGTTCGCAAACGCCTTTGAGCCGCGCGAAGTCACGGCTCAGCAATGAATAGGCCGGCGACACCGGCGCGACCGGCACGCCCACGTACTCGGCCGCCATGAGCAGCACGAGTTGTTCGAGCGAGTTGGCCGACAGGATCACCAGCGGGCGGCCCTGGCCGAGCCCGAGTTCGAGCAACGAGGCGCCGACCGCCTGCACCTGCTGCCACATCTGTGTCCAGGTGATGCGCTTCCATGCGCCTTGCGCGTCGCGCTCGCTGAAAGCCGGCGCGTTGCCGCGCCGTTCGGCCCAATGCGGGATGAAGCCGGCAAAGCCAGTGCGACCCGTGTCCTTGGGAACAATCGGCGAACGCAGGATCAGCGTGCCGTCCGCACGCTGTTCGCAGACGGCCTTGCGGATCTCGTAGGGCACCGGCCGGTAGCGTGCCGGGGGTGGCGCGATGGCTTCGGTGGCGAGGGTGGTCATGCGGCTTGTCTCCAGAATTCTTTGAGATCGACTTGCGTCAGCAGGCGCGATGCCCGCCGACGCCCCCACGCAACGCGCAGTTACTGCGGCGAGCCAGCCACGGCCACGACCTGGCCGGTGATGTAGTTCGACTCGGGCAGGCAGAACAGGTACACCGCACCGGCCGCTTCTTCCGGCGTGCCGCCACGGCCCAGCGGATTGCGCTGGGCGTGCGACTTGAGCAGCTCGGGGTTCAGGCCCACGCGGATGTCCTTGCCTTCGATGTTGATCGTGGCGCCGGCCTTGGCGTCGGCGCTCGTCATGCGGGTGTGGATGAGGCCGAAGGCCACGGCGTTGACGTTGACCTTGAAGCGGCCCCATTCGCGGCTCAGTGCGCGCGTCATGCCGATCACGCCGGCCTTGGCGGACGAATAGTTCATCTGGCCGGCGTTGCCGTTGAGCGCCGAGGTGGAAGAGATGTTGACGATCTTGCGGAAGTTCTCGATGCCCTTTTCCTGGTCGGCCATGGCTTGCGCCTTGATGACCGGGTAGGCGGCACGCAGGATGCGGAAGGGTGCGGTGAGATGGCAGTCCAGGATGCCGTACCACTGCTCGTCCGTCATGCGCTGGATCACGTCGTCCCACGTGAAGCCGGCGTTGTTCACGATGATGTCGATGCCCTTGTAGTTGTCGATCGCCGTCTTGACGAAGCGCTCGGCGAAGTCCGGTGCGCTGACGTTGCCCGGGCAGGCCACGGCGTCGGCACCGCTCTTCTTCAGCAGCTCGACCGTCTCATGCGCCGGATCGGCGTCGAGGTCGTTGATGACGATGCGTGCGCCCTGGCTGGCCAGCTTCATCGCGATGGCCTGGCCGATGCCGCGGCCCGAACCGGTGACCAGTGCCACCTTGCCGTCGAGTGTTCCCATGTCTTGTTCCTAAGTTGATTGATTGAAGATGGATTCGGCTCTGTGCGGGGAACACCGCGGAACCGGCTTCGCCGGGCCGCTGGTGTTGCCCCCGGCGAGGGGGTGGGCGGCTACACGAAGTGAGCCAACCTGGGGGTGAGTGAGATGACCGCGTCGCCAACGATCTTGGTTTCGCCGTACTGATTGCGGGTTTCGATTTCGAGCTTCACGCGCTGTTCGCCGTCGGCTTCGAATTTCTCGACCACCTTGCCGCTGCAGGTGATCTTGTGGCCCAGGTGCGTGATGCCGGTGAAGCGCACGCCGAAGCTGCGCAACTGGCGCTGGTCGACCCACTGCGTGAGCAGGCGGCCGAGATAGGCCATCGACAACATGCCGTGCGCGAACACGTCGACCATGCCGGCCTTGCGGGCGTAGTCGGTGTCGATGTGGATCTGGTTGTGGTCGCCCGATGCGCCGGCGAACAGGGCCAGCGTGGTGCGATTGATCGCCGGGAGTTCCAGCACCGGCAAGGTGTCGCCGACATTGACGGCCGCGAATGTGGGTTGGCTCATGGTGTGTGCTCCTGCCTTCATGCGTTCTTGTGGACCAGCACGCTGCGCAAGTCGGCCACGTGTTCGCCGCGCTGGTTGGTGACGCGCGACTCGCGAACCACGAAGCTCAGGGCGCCGCCCTTCTTGTCGTAGATGTCGGCTATGTGCGTCTCGAACTGCAGCGTGTCGCCCGCGTAAGCCATGCGGTGGTACTTGAAGGTCTCCTCGCCGTGCAGGATGCGCGAGGTGATGATTCCCAGCTCGTCGCGCCATGCGTTCGACGGGATCTGGAACTCCAGCGAGAACAGGAAGGTCGGCGGCAGCGGCAGGCCGGGGTGGCCCGCGTCGCGAGCGGCGGACTCGTCGATGTAGATCGGATTCGTCTCGCCGATGGCCTTGGCGAAGAAGCGCAGTTGGCCCGCTTCGGCCGTCGCCTTGTAGACCGGCAGCTTCATGCCGATATGCTTCTTGTCGATCATGCGGACACCTTCTTGTAGATCGTCACGACGCCTGCACCACCGAGGCCCAGGTTGTGCTGCAGCGCGACCTTCGCGTTCTCGACCTGCCGTTGGTCTGCTGTGCCGCGCAACTGGTGCGTGAGCTCGTAGCACTGGGCGAGGCCCGTGGCGCCGAGCGGGTGGCCCTTGGAGAGCAGGCCGCCCGACGGGTTGGTGACCCAGCGGCCGCCGTAGGTGTTGTCGCCATCGTTGACCAGCTTCTCGGCTTCGCCTTCGCCGCACAGGCCCAGGCCTTCGTAGGTCAGCAGTTCGTTCTGCGCGAAGCAGTCGTGCAGTTCGATCACGTCGATGTCTTCGGGGCCCACGCCAGCTTGGGCATAGGCTTGCTGCGCGGCCAGGCGGGTCATGTCGAAGCCGACGACGCGGATCATGTCCTTGGCGTCGTAGGTGCTGGGCAGGTCGGTCGTGAGCGACTGGCCGGCGATGACGACGTCCATACGCAGGCCGCGCTTGCGCGCGAATTCCTCGGAGACCACGATCGCCGCGGCGCCGCCGCAGGTCGGCGGGCAGGCCATCAGGCGCGTGATGACGCCGTCCCACAGCATCGGCGAGGCCATCACGTCCTCGGTCGACACGACGTTGCGGAACACGGCGAGCGGGTTGTTCGCGGCGTGGCGACTGGCCTTGGCGCGGATCTTCGCGAAGGTCTCCAGCTTGGTGCCGTACTTCTGCATGTGCGCGCGGCCGGCGCCGGCGAACTGGCGGATGGCCGATGGAAGCTCGGGACGACCGACCAACTCATCGACCACCTTCTGGGCGCGTTCGAGCGCCGGCGCGCGGTCATCCCAGCGAGACTTCAGCGCGCCCGGGTTCATCTGCTCGAAGCCGAAGGCGAGGGCGCAGTCGACCGCGCCGCTCTGCACCGCCTGGCGTGCGAGAAACAGCGCCGACGAGCCGGTGGCGCAGTTGTTGTTGACGTTGAGCACCGGGATGCCGGTCATGCCGACGCGGTACATCGCCTTCTGGCCGCAGGTGGAGTCCCCGTACACGTAGCCGGCATAGGCCTGCTGTACGTCGCTGAAGTCCAGGCCGGCATCGGCCAGCGCCGCGCGGATGGCCTGCTCGCCCATCACGTCATAGGGCTCGCTGGTGCCCGGCTTCTTGAACTGGATCATGCCGACGCCGGCGACGAAAACCTTGTTTGTCATGTTGGTCCTTGGGGTGTTGAATCAGAGTTTTCTAGCGATTAGTTCGCGCATGACTTCGCTGGTGCCGCCGTAGATGCGGGTCACGCGAGAGTCGACGAAGTCGCGTGCAATCGGGTACTCCAGCATGTAGCCGTAGCCGCCGTGCAGTTGCACCATTTCGTCGAGCGCCTTGCCCAGCGTCTCGGTCGCGAAGAGCTTCGCAATGGCGGCCTCTTCGAGCGTGAGGCGGCGGCGCATGTGTTCGCCGATGTAGTAGTCGATCATGGTGCGCACCGCGACCGTCTGCGCCTTGACGTCGGCCAGCTTGAACTTGGTGTTCTGGAAGTCCCACACGGTCTGGTCGAAAGCCCTGCGGTCCTTCACGTAGTCGATCGTGGTCTGCAGTGCCCGCTCCAGCCGCGCGGCGGCCGAAATGGCGATCGTGAAGCGCTCCTGCGGCAATTCACCCATCAGGTAGCTGAAGCCCTTGCCTTCTTCGCCGAGGCGATTGGCGACCGGCACGCGCACGTTGTCGAAGAAGAGTTCGGCCGTGTCCTGCGCGTACTGGCCCACCTTGTCGAGCTTGCGACCGCGGCGGAAGCCTGCGCGTGTGGCCTCGACCGCCATCAGGCTGATGCCCTTGGCACCGGCCGCGGGATCGGTCTTGCAGACCACGATGATCAGGTCGGCGATCAGGCCGTTGCTGATGAAGGTCTTGCTGCCGTTGATGACGTATTCGTCGCCTTCGCGGACAGCGGTGGTGCGCACGGCCTTCAGGTCGCTGCCGGTGCCGGGCTCGGTCATCGCGATGGCCAGGATGATTTCACCGGATGCGGCGCCGGGCAGCCATTTCTGCTTTTGCTCTTCGGTGCCGGCACGCAGGATGTACGGGGCGATGATGTCCGAGTGCATGCCGAAGGCCGGGCCGCTGACGCCCGAGCGTGCGAACTCCTCGCCGAACACCGCCGCGTGGCCGAAGTCGCCGCCGCCACCGCCGTATTCCTCCGGCAGCGATGCGCACAGCAAGCCTTCGCGGCCGGCCTTCAGCCAAGTCTCGCGATCGACCTTGCCGGCGGCATCCCAGGCCTTCTGGCGCGGCAGGCATTCGCGCTCGATGAAGCGGCGCACCGTCTCGCGGTACATCTCATGGTCGTCTCGGAAGACGTTGCGGGTCACTTGCATGAATTTGTCTCCACCAGGGTCTCTGTTCTCAGGCTCTGAAGTTAATCCTCGGGGGGCGGGTGACCCCCACTCCGGATGGGGGGCGGATCAATCCGCGTTGCGGTCCCAGTCGAAGACGGCCGGTTCACCGCGCAGGAAGGCTTCGATGGCGGCGTCGTGATAGGGCGTCGTCGAGACCACGCCCTGGGCGTTGCACTCCAGGTCCGCCAGGGTGGCGTAGGGTGTCTCGAAGCTCTTGTTCATCAGGTTCTTGGTCAGTCCCATGGCCTCGCGCGGGCCAGCAATGAAGCGGCGGGCGAAGCGCATCGCGTCGGGCAACAGCGCATCAGGTTCGTGCAGGGTGTGGACAAAGCCCAGTTGCTTGCCCTCGGTGGCGCTCACGCGGCGCGCGGTGAGCGCCAGTTCCTTGGCCATCGGCAGGCCGACTGCGCGCGGCAGGAAGTGAAAGGCGCCCAAGTCGGGGATCAGCCCGATCTTGAGGAAGGACATGCAGAACACGGCGCGCGTGGAGGCCAGGATGAAGTCCGCGGCCAGCGCAACCGAGAAGCCCGCGCCGACGGCCGGGCCATCCACCGCGGCGATGACGGGCACTTCGAGCGAATGCAGGCGCCGGATCCAGCCATGGCCGTCCTGCACGCGGCGCCGCAGGGCGTCGGCGGTGCGGAAGTCCGGATCGGTGCTGGTCAAGCGGCCCTTGAGGTCACCGCCGGCGCAGAAACTTCCGCCGGAGCCGGTGAGCACCAGGGCGCGCACGCGGCGATCGTTCTCGACCTGGGTGAGCATGTCCTTGTAGTCGGCGCGCAAGTCCATCGACAGCGCGTTGCGTGCGGCGGCACGCTGGTGCGTGAACAGGGCCACGCCGTCTTCTTCGATCGAGAGCTGCGACTCGCGCAGCGGGATGATTTCGCTCGGCATAGGACCCTTGTTGCATCGGTGTGCGCCATGATCCGGCGCACCTTCTGCAAAGGACCCACCCGTGCCGGGTGGTGGCGCGCTTCAGGCTGGCGCGGCGACGCCTGACGGGCCTTCGACGTCCCAGCCCAGGTCGCGCACTCGCGCGACGGCCTCGTCGCGGCCGGAGACGCGCAGCTTGCCGTAGATGCGGCTGAGATACCACTTCACCGTTTCGGGCGAGAGGCCGAGCGCGCGCGCGATCTTCTTGTTGGGCATGGCTTGTGCCAGCAGGCGCAGCATCTCGACCTCGCGGTCGCTGAAGTCCTCGAGTTCAACGGCCGCTGCATTGCGCGCGGCCGAACCGGCCTCGGCTTCGTTGGCCGGCATGTCTGGCCGGGCGCGAATGGCTTGGAGGCGCTCGATGTAGAAGGCCAGCACCGGGTCGAGCGACTCGGTCTGGGCGAGTTCGCCCATCATCGTGCGGGCCGACGGGTCCGCGTCGAGCAGGCTGCGCTGCAACCCCAGGCGGTGTCCGCGCCGCAAGGCATCGAGCAGCTTCTGCCGTGCCGGACCATAGCGCCCCAGCCGCGCATCGACGGCTGCGCTCTTGACCAGAAGGTGCGCGACGTTGCGCTGCCGGCCACGCTCCTCGCATTGCGCGATGAGCGTGGCAAGTTGTGTGGCAGCGGACTCGTAGTCGCCGAGCGTCGTGGCCAGGCGAATGCGGGCGCGTTGCGCCACTTCGCCGATCTCGTCGGGGACACCCGACGGTGCGGAAGCGTGGCGGGCCTCGACGGCGTTGAGCTTTGCAAGCGCGGCTTCCGCGGCTGTCAGCTCGCCGAGCAGCAGCCGGTAGTGCACTTCGTCGCCCAGCCCATGCGCGAGCAGGCGGTCGAGCTTGTTCCTGGTGGCGTAGTCCTGCAGCCGTTCGACGTGGGCGAAAGCCGCGACCGGGTTGCCGGCCTGCCAGTTGGCCGCGGAGAGCACCCGGTAGACGCGCAGCACGGCGTCGGGCATGGCCATCCGCTCCAGCATGCCGACCTTGTCCTCGAGCAGGGCGCGCGCCTGGCGTGCGTCGTTGAGTTCGTAGAGGACGTCGGTCAGCAGGCTGAGCGCGAGGTACCAGGCGTCGGCGCAGGCCTTGCCGCTTTGCTCGGCCTCGGCGGCCACGGCGCGGAAGATGCGCTCGGCCTGCGTCATCTTGCCTTCGAGCGCGTAGCTGAGGCCCACGAGGCAGCGGCCTTGCAGGCTGCCCGCCGCCGTCGAGACGAGGGGAACGCCGTCGACCAACAGCGTCGGCGCGTCCAGCAGCAGGCGCCGCGCCTTCTCGTATTCGCCTTGCTGCGTGTAGAGCCACGACAGGATGTTGTTGCGCGCACCGACGGCCAGCGCCTCGGCATCCGTCGGCACGTCGAGCAGTTGCGGCAGGATCGACAGGGCGGCGCCGGTGTCGTCGCGCTGCACGGCCAACGCGGCGCGCAGGGTCGAGACGTGAAAGCGCAGCGCCGCTGCATCGGCGGGCAGGTCGCGCGCAAGGCCGTCGAGCGTCTTTGCGCTGGCGTTCAGGTCCCGCTCGAAGAACTGCGAGCGCGCCAGCCACAGGCGCATCGTGAAGCTCTCTTCGATCTGCTGCGACGGCATCTGGCGCAGCAGCGCGAAAAGTTCGCGTCGTTCGCCCCGCACGATGAGCGATCGCGCGCATTGGTCGATCAGCGTCGCGGCCTGGGCCGGCTGCCCAGCCTGCACGGCATGGCGAACCGCGTCCTCGAGCAGGCCCTTGTCCCGGAACCAGGCAAAGGCGCGCGCGTGCACAGCCTGCCGGGTGGACGCATCCAGCGCGGCAAAACGGACCAGCAGCGCGTCGCGCAGCAGCGGATGCAGTCGATACCAGGGCTCCAGTGACTGGTTGTCGACAAAAAAGACGAAGAGATTGTCGCTTTCAAGCCTTGCGAGCAGTGCTGCGGCTGCGGCGACCTCGTTCGGGGCATTCACCAACGCGGCGCAGAGCGGGGCGCAAAAGCGGTTGCACGGGGCGACGCGCACCAGCATGTCGAGTTCGGCGGGCGCGAGCAGCGACAACACCTCCTGCTCGAAATACTGCGTCAAGGCGGCAGCGTCGCGCGCCGGCAAGCGCGCAAAGGGTTCGCCCGGGGCCGCGCGGCCGGATTCGAGTTGCTTCTTCTTCCAATCGAGCGTGAAGAGGCGCAGGCCCGCGACCCACCCGTCGCTGAGGTCGTGGAGGGTCTTGATGGTGCGCGCGTCGATCTCGTCGCCGAGCTGTGCCTTCAGGAACTGCGCGCTTTCCGCCGGCGTCAGGCGCAGGTCGCGCTGGTCCAGTTCCAGTGTCTGAGACTGGCTGCGCAGGCGGTCGAGCGAGAGCCGCACGTTGCCGCGCGAAGCCAGCACCAGGTGCAGGTTGGGCGGGGCATAGTCCAGCAGCCACTGGAGTGCGTCCTGGATGCCGGGGTGGCTCAGATGGTGGACATCGTCGAGCACCAGCACCAGGTCGCGCGGGTGTGCCGCAATGCCCCGCACCAGCGAGATCGCGAGGCGCTCGATCCCGTCGGGGTCCGACGCGACGCTGTCGCTGCGAGACTGGCCGGCTTCGCGCACCAGCGCCGGGTCCACGCGGGCCACGCTGGCCAGCAGGCCGTCGAGGAAGCGGGCGGGCTCGTTGTCAGCGGCCGTCGACGTGAACCATGCGACATCGGCGCCCAGCGGGACGAGCGCCTGGCGCCATGCCGCGATCAAGGTCGACTTGCCCGAGCCGGAAGGGCCCGTGACCGTGATGCAGCGCAGCCGCCGTGCCTCCAGCAATCGCGCCAACAAGCGGTCCCGCGCCACGACACCCACGCCTGAGCGCTGCGCCGCCATGGCGGCGCCCGAGGCGGCTGATGGCGCTGCGTCTGGCTGCGCGCGCGGCGACGTGGACGGGGCGGGGCGGGGTGGCATGGGGGGCGGTTGGCGGCGCAAGAGCCGGCGCAGCGGGGCATTGTGCAGCAGCATACGCAGCGGTGCACCCCTGCCGGGCCACCCTACCCGATAGGGGTGGGTGTGTCGGGGGTCGCAGGCTGATCTACTTGTCTTATCGAATGGGCAGGCCCCGCCACCTGTGCGCCGGGCGCCGCCTTCCTGAAACGAACTGGAGACTTCTATGGGTGTTTTGTCGGGCATTCGCGTCCTGGAATTCGAGGCGATCGGTCCCGGTCCGTTCGGCACCATGCTGCTCGCCGACATGGGCGCCGACGTGATCCGCATCGACCGTCCCGTGGCGCATTCGGACCTGGGTCCGCCCAAGACCGGCGGCCCCCGCATCGACATCACCGGGCGCGGTCGCCGCTCGGTCACGCTCGACCTGAAGCAGCCGGAGGCCGTGGCCACCGCGCTCGAACTGATCGAACGCGCCGACGTGCTCATCGAAGGGTTCCGCCCCGGCGCCATGGAGCGCCTGGGCCTCGGCCCGGACGTGGCGCTCGCCCGCAACCCGCGCCTCGTCTACGGGCGCATGACCGGATGGGGCCAGACCGGCCCGATGGCGGAACGCGCGGGCCATGACCTGAACTACATCGCACTTTCGGGCGTGCTCTCCGGCATTGGCCCGGCGGGCGGCAAGCCGACGGTGCCGCTCAATCTCGTGGGCGACTACGGTGGCGGCGGCATGCTGCTGGCGATGGGCGTGCTCGCGGCACTGCTCAACGTGCAGCGCGGCGGCGCAGGCCAGGTGGTCGACGCGGCCATGATCGAAGGCGCGGCCCAGCTCGGTGCGGTCTTCTGGGGAATGATCGCCTCGGGCAGCTGGAAAGAACAGCGCGGCAGCAACTGGCTCGACAGCGGTGCGCCCTGGTATGACACCTATCGAACCAGCGACGGCGAATACATGACGGTCGGCGCGGTCGAAGGCCGCTTCTTCACCGATCTGGTCGCCAAGCTGGGGCTGGCGGATGCCGGTCTTTCCTCGCAGCATGACCGCAAGGGCTGGCCGCAGATGCGCGCCGCCTTCGAGATGGTGTTCGCAAGCCGCACGCGCGCCCAGTGGTGCGAGGTGTTCGACGGCAGCGATGCCTGCGTGGCACCGGTGCTTGGCTTCAGCGAAGCGCCCAGCCATGCACAGCACCGCGCCCGCGGCAGCTTCATCGAAGTGGGCGGTGTGATCCAGCCCGGCCCGGCGCCGCGCTTTTCCGCCACGCCCTCGGCGCTGCCCAAGCGCGCGCCGGAACGCGGCGAGCACGGTGGCGCGGCCTTGCGCGACTGGGGCTTCGACAACGACGCCATCGCCCGCCTGCAGCAGCAGGGCCTGGGTGTGCGCCCCGACCCAACAGCAATCTGACGGAGAAAGAAAAGTGAAGGCATTGGTAGCAGTCAAGCGCGTCCTCGACGCGAACGTGAAAGCGCAAGTGAAGGCCGACGGCACGGGCGTGGACATCGCCAACGTGAAGATGAGCATGAACCCCTTCGACGAGATCGCGGTCGAAGAAGCGGTGCGCTTGAAGGAGAAGGGCGCCGTCACGGAAATCGTCGCCGTCTCTTGCGGTGATGCGAAGTGCCAGGAAACCCTGCGCACGGCGATGGCCATCGGTGCCGATCGCGGCATCCTGGTCGAGACTTCCGAGGAATTGCAGCCACTCGCCGTTGCCAAGCTGCTGAAGGCGCTGGTCGATCAGGAGAAGCCCGACCTGATCGTGCTGGGCAAGCAGGCCATCGACGACGACTGCAACCAGACCGGCCAGATGCTGGCCGCACTGCTGGACGTGCCGCAAGCCACCTTTGCATCGAAGGTCGAGATTGCAGATGGCTACGCCACCGTGACACGCGAAGTCGACGGCGGCCTGGAGACCGTCAAGGTCAAGCTGCCCGCGGTGATCACCACCGACCTGCGCCTGAACGAGCCGCGCTACGTGACCCTGCCCAACATCATGAAGGCCAAGAAGAAGCCGCTGGCGACGATGACGCCCGCGGACCTCGGCGTCGACGTCGCGCCGCGCCTGAAGACCCTGAAGGTGGCCGAGCCGCCGAAGCGCGGTGCCGGCATCAAGGTGCCCGACGTGGCGACCTTGATCGACAAACTGAAGAACGAAGCCAAGGTGATCTGATCATGACCGTACTTGTCATTGCTGAACACGACCACGGCGCACTGAAGAGCGCCACCCTCAATACCGTGACCGCCGCTGCGGCTTGCGGCGGCGATGTCCATGTGCTGGTGGCCGGGCACAACGCCGGCGGCGCCGCACAAGCCGCTGCGCAAGTCGCTGGCGTCGCCAAGGTGCTGCATGCCGACGGCGCGCAGTTTGCAGAGCAACTCGTGGAGAACATGGCGGCGCAGGTGCTGGCCGTGGCCGGTGGCTACACGCACCTGGTGTTCCCGGCCACCGCGCACGGCAAGAACGTTGCGCCGCGCGTCGCTGCGAAGCTCGATGTGGCCCAGGTGTCCGAAGTCTCGCGCGTCGTGTCGCCCGACACCTTCGAGCGTCCGATCTATGCCGGCAATGCGGTTGCCACCGTGCAATGCGTCGATGCCGTGAAGGTCGTGACCGTGCGCACCACCGGCTTCGATGCAGCGGCAGCCAGCGGTGGCAGCGGCGCCGTCGAGTCTGTCGCGCCTGTTGCCGACACGGGCGCTTCCATCCTCGTGTCCCGCGAGGTGACGAAGAACGATCGGCCCGAACTTACCGCGGCGAAGATCGTGGTCTCGGGCGGCCGTGCACTCGGCTCAAGCGAGAAGTTCAATGAAGTGCTCACGCCGCTGGCCGACAAGCTCGGCGCCGCACTGGGTGCGAGCCGTGCCGCAGTGGATGCAGGCTATGCGCCGAATGACCTGCAAGTCGGCCAGACCGGCAAGGTCGTCGCGCCTTCGCTCTACATCGCGGCCGGCATCAGCGGCGCGATCCAGCACCTGGCCGGCATGAAGGATTCGAAGGTCATCGTTGCGATCAACAAGGATCCGGAAGCGCCGATCTTCAGCGTGGCGGACTACGGCCTCGAAGCGGACCTGTTCGCTGCGGTGCCGGAACTCGCTGGCGCACTCTGATCCGGAGAACGGCCATGGCACTTCTTCGGCAATGCCTTCTCGAAGTACGCGCCGCGGCTGCGGCGCGCGCATCGCAATCAGGGCGCGGGGGCGCTGGACGCGCAGTCATTCGTGCCGAGCCGAAAGTCCCTCATGGGGAACGCGACGCTCATCGCTGCCTTCCGCGAGGTAATTTTCACGTAGACAAGTACCTGCCGTCGGCCTAGACTGCCTCCACCTGTCACATTGAACGCATTCATCGTGTCCATGCACTTGTCGATTTCGAGCTTTCGCACCTTCGTTGCCCTTGAGCAGCGCGGTCGAATCATGTTGGGCAGTTAGCCCGCTCACTTCGCCAGTCGCCCCCTCAAAGGCAACGAGTTCGACTCGTTGCCTTTTTGCATTTTTGGACCTGAATCATGTTCAATCTCAATTCTCTGACGTGGATGTTCCAGCCGCCGCGGGTGAACCCAGGCCAGGCTGACAGCCCATCGTTGTGGCCTGTCGTTTTGGTTTGCTGCGCCTGTGTTGCCGGCTGCGACCTCACGCCAAGCGTCCTCTTCGTGGCGGATGGAAGCCCGGTTCGTCTATTGCAACTGACCGATGCCCAGGGCGAGTGCCCCGCGCCGGGTCGGGTTTGTTTCCTGGCGACTTGGGATGGACAGACAGCCCGTGGCTGCTGGATGCTCAAGGAGGCCAACGTCCGCGTCGTCCTTTCAGATGGAGAGCGAACCGTGCCGGTTGGCGATTTCCGCCCCACTGCATACGCTGAGTATCGGCACGCATCTTTGAACTAGCCATTGCAGGACGGTCCGTCGTCCTCCTGATAGCTACGGCAGAATCCGGCCACACAAGCCGTCGCTCGACGCCTGAGCGCGCCCAGCGGCACTGCTGCGCTTCACAGAAGGACGACCATGCAGAAAAGGACAACATCGCGTCGTGAATTCGTCTCCGGCAGCCTGGCGGTCGCACTGGGAGCGCTGGCGCCGCTCACCTCGAATCTCGCTGCCGAAACCTCCGACGACTGGGTTGTCGTCCCAAAGGGAGAGGAGGGCATTGACAAGACGTCTCTTCAGAAGATCCTGGACGATGCTCGCTCCGTGAGCGCTCTGAAAAGTGTTCTCGTCGTCAAGAATGGCTCCCTCGTCGGGGAGCAATACTACGGAGGCGCTTCGGCTTCCGATCTGCAGAGCGTCAATTCGGTCACGAAGAGCGTTGCCTCGATGCTTGTCGGTAGCGCGATCCAGCAAGGAAAGATCAAGAGCGTCTCGGAGACCGTCGGCAGTCTCCTGCCAGCGGCGGCAGCGAAGGCGCCCGGCGCGGCTTCGCATTCGATCACGCTCGAACAAATCCTCACCGACACCTCGGGTCTGGTCTACGACTATCGAACCCAGATGCGCGCCTTGGAGGCCGCAGACGATCCCGTCGCCTTCGCACTGGGACTTCCAGTCGATACGCAGAAGGCCGGAAAGTGGGTCTACAACGACGCCGCAATTTCCTTGCTTTCTCCCATCCTTGTTCATGCCCAAGGAATGCCTGTCGAGCAACTTGCGCAGCGCGACCTTCTCGGCCCATTGGGCATCGATCGCGTCGAGGGCGCCCGCGACAAGGCAGGGAACTTCATGAGCTACAGAGGCCTTCGGTTGCGCGCCCGAGACCTGGCCAAGATCGCGTGGACGATGGCCAACGACGGTCGATGGGGTGATAAACAGGTCGTGCCGGCGGAATGGGTCAAGAACAGCACGAGCTTTCATGTGCCGACCTCATGGAGCGCAGCGCCCATGCAAAAGACCGGCTATGGCTACCTGTGGTTCACGGGGAGTCTGAGTGGCCACCCAGTGGCTTGGGGCTGGGGTTACGGGGCGCAGTTTGCGCTGATCGTTCCTTCACTTCGACTCGCGGTGACGACTACGGCGACCAACCCCGGCCCTTCTGAGGTGGTTGCACAGAACAATGCCGTGATGACTGTCGTAGGGCGGATCGTCGCGCTTGCCGGATGACCGCTTTGCGTCGGGGCCGTCTCAGTCGTCGTGGTCGTCCCGTTCCCGACGCTCGTGATGCCGATGGCGATAGCCGCCCCTGTACTCTGGTTCGTAGTAGGCCGGCGGGGGGCCGTAGTACACGGGCGCAGGACGGTAATACGCCGGCGGCGGCGGCGGACGGTAGTACACGCGAGGGGGCGGTTCGTAGTAGACCGGCGGAGGTGCGGCGTAGACGGGTGCCGGTGCTTCGTAATACAGAGGCGCGCCGATGCCGATGGACCAATTGACCTCGGCGTTGGCCGAAGCAGCGGCCAGGAGGGAGCCGGCGACCAAGGCAGCCGTTGCAGCCCATTTGAATGCAGAACGATTGAGGCTCACAGTTGCTCTTCCAAGAGGTGGCGAGATGCCGTTCTTGCAGTCAACGCCTCACATGGGCGGGAGGTGCACCTGTTTGACGCTCTGTAACACCTCCAGTGTCCAGAGGCTATCGTCCGCGACCTGATCACCACTCCGGACGGAGCTACCTACTTCGCGGCCGTCACCGGGACCAAAGGCGGAAGCTTCCAGGTGCCGTTCATCGCCGCCTCGCTAGGCCCGTAGATGCGGCCGACCGCGCTGTATTTGCCGTCCGGCGCCGGCAGCCAGTTCGATTCCTTGTCCGGGCCTGGGGATGTGTGACCCACATACAGCGTGAGTCCGCCGTCGGCGTCGCGCTTCAGGCCGGGCGTCCGATCGCCGATCGAATAGCGCTTCAGCGGGTTGGCGTAGAGGAAACGGTCCGGCAGCGTGTAGAGCGTCATGGACCAGAAGAACTTGGCCGGTGGCAACTGGCCCGCCGCGAAGTGAATCGTCGACAGCTTGCTGCCGTCGCCGACATAGCCGCCATACCAGGCCTCCACCAGCGAGTTCCCGTACAGGCCCTTCTGGGCCGCGATCGCACGGGTCATGTAGTCGTTTTTCAGGTCGGCGCGGGTGCCGAACAGCCCGTTCGACGACAGCGTGACCTTGGCCTTCTCGGCGAGTGCCGCCTGCGCGTCCTTGACGCCTTCGTCGATCGCGGCGAGCGTTGCCGGCGGCAGCTTCGAGGCATCGAAAGCTCGGCCCGGGCCGATGCCGATGGTCGAGAAGTGCTTCATCAGATCCACCTCGCTCGCATCCGGCGGCTGGGTGAACTGCAGGAGGAAGTTGAGGTAGCCGATGAAGTCGTGCGAATGCGCCTTGGCTGCATCGTAGGGAGGGAACGACACCGGGGCCGCGGCCGGTGGCGGCGCGGTCTTCATGAAGCTGCTGAGCGGCATCAGCTTCATGCCGGCCTGCACCGCCTTCACCGCTTCGACATCGGACGGGCCGTCGAGCGCCGTGCGCGTCAACGTCATGACGATGTCGGTCTCTGACCGGAACACCTGCTTGATGCCGGGCGGCGTGCTTCCCTTCCAGCCCGGTCCCACGATCAGGAAGTCGCCCGCATCGTTGCCCGTCGCGCGCGAGCCGACATAGGCGAAGTTGTAGGTGAAGAGATCAACCCACTGCTGCACGTAGTAGCGATTGTTCGAAACGGCGGGAACGGACACCACCCAGGGCTCGGCACGCAGGTCGAGCCACGCCCACGAGTACGGCGTGTCGTTGTTGGGCGTGACGACATCATGGTTTTCGGGCGTGTACAGCTCGGCGTAATGACGGAACTTGCCGAAGCCGCCTACGTACTCGCGCGCCTTCGGATCGGCGAGCTGCTTGTACATGGTGTTGTAGTTCTCGAGCATCGCGTAGGCGTAGATGTACGCGTCCTTCGCGGTGGCGCGGACCTCCGCCGCCGGCGGCGATGCCTGCGCAGCCGCAGGATCGATGGCGCACAGCGGCGCACAGAATGCGATGGCCAGAGCGAGCCTGGATTTGAAGATCATGATGTTTTTCCTTCGATCAGGGTGAGGCCTGCTCCACCACCGGCGATTTCCATTGGCCGCTCAACAGCTCGGCCTTGGGCAGGTAGTAGCGCATCGTGAGCATGAACGGCCCCTTGGGCGCCGGCAGCCAGTTGGCTTCCTTGTCCTTGCCGGGCGATTCGTTCTGGATGTAGATCGTGAGTCCTCCATCGGCATCGGTCTTCAGGCCGGGCAGCATGGGGGAGTTGATCAGGTAGCGGTTCAGGTCGTTCTTCACCAGAAGTTGGTCCGGCAATCCGTACATCGTGAGCGACCAGAAGGCATTGACCGGCGGCAGCTGGCCCTTGGCGAAGCGCAGCGTATAGCGGCTCTTGCTGCCGTCCAGAGGCTGCCCGTTGGCGTCCTTCTCGTAGATCGGATAGAGCGCCTCCTCCCTCGAATTCGCCCCGATGCCCACCTGCGCGCCGACGGCGCGATTGAGGTAGTCGTTCTTCAGGTAGGCGCGGGTTCCGAACAGCGTGTCGATCTTGCCGCCGAGCGCCGCGCGGCGCGCATCGATGTCCTTCTGGCCGTCGGCCATGCCCTGTTGCATGGCGACCTTGATGTCGTCGGGGAGCGAAGCCATGTCAATGTGCTTACCGGGCTCGACGCCGATCTTCGCGAAGCGCGCGCGCAGCGCCTTCTCGCTCGGGTGCGTCGGCGCGAACTGCAGCGCGAAGTTCAGCACATTGAAGAACTCCAGCGAGGTCCGCTGCTCCGCCGGGCTGAGCGGCTTGATCCAGTCCGGTTCGGGCGGCGCCGGCGGTGCCGGCTTGCCGAGAAAGGCGGAAAGCGGCTGCACCTTGTAGCCGGCCTGGATCTTCTTGACGTTGTCGAGGTCGGCGGCATCGAAGAGCTGCGTGCGCCCGATGACGTTGATCATCTCCGTCTCGGACCGGATGACCTTCGTGATGCCCTTGGGCACGGTTCCCTTCCAGCGCGGCCCCGCGATGAGGAAGTGGCCGCCGCCGTTGCCGGTCGTGCGTGTGCCCAGGTAGTCGAAGTTGTAGGTGTACAGGTCCATCATCTGGAACACGTAGTACCGATTCTTCTCGATCGCCGGGAGCGTCAGGACGATCGGCTCGGCGCGCAAGTCCAGGCCGAGGAAGGTGTAGGGCGTGTCGGAATTCGGCGTCACGAACGCCTTGTCCTCGGGCGTGAACACGCGCGCGATGTTCAACACCGAGTTGAACGGACCCTTGTACTCAGGATTGCCCTTGGCGATCGAAAACGCGTACATCGTGCGGTAGCTGTCCTCCATCGGGAAGCCATAGATATAAGCGTCCTTGGCAATGGCGCGCGCCTTGGCGGGCGTCGGCAGGGTGGCAGCGGCCGCCGAAGCGGTCTGGACGAAGAGCGAGCCCGCGAAGGCCGCGAAGGCCGCGAAGGCCGTGAGAACGGCCTGCCACGTGTGTCGTCTGTTCATGGGTGACTTTCCAACAGGATGAAGGGCAACCGTCAGGCAGACCCCCCGCAGAATCGCGATCCTCATTTCACGCCCACTTTCTTTCAGGTTTCGCGCGTCCTGGCCGGCGCCCCTGCGGCGCCATGGACCGCAGGAACACGGATTCAGGTTGGATCTTGTGCGTTGCGGACGATGCTGCACATTGGCACATCGGGCAAGCGCGCCTGCACTTTCGGGCAATCGATCGGGCTTGGGCCCGGAGGACACGACCGCGTCGAGCGCGATGCGCCATGATGAGTCGAGCCAGGATCCCGCATGGAACTCTCACACAGGGCTTTGGAGCGACGATCGCTGGGCGTCCGGCAGCTTCGCCCCGATATCCCTGAGTTGGCGCAGCCCTTCGCTCCTCGTGGTCGCGTCGGGGTCGCCGATCACCGGTGTCGACGAACTGGTCGCCGCCGCGCGATCACGGCCCGGGCAGATGAATTTCGGGTCGGAGATCCTGCAGAAGCATTCAAACCCTCGGAAGTGATGACCAGGGAAGGATAGCAACAGGCCCTGCCGCTTATGCGATTCCTCGCTCGCGCCCTTCCCAATAGGGCTTGCGCAGTTCGTTCTTGAGGATCTTGCCCGCCGCGGAAAGCGGCAGCGGATCCTTGCGGAAGTTGTACGAGCGCGGACGCTTGTAGCCCGCGATGAGTTCGGCGCAGTGGGCGTTGAGCGCTTCCTCGTCGATATCGACGCCGTCTCGCAGGCGCAATTCCGCATGCACGGCCTCGCCCCACTGCGCGTGGGGGATGCCGATCACCGCGCACTCCAGCACGGCTGGATGGCGCGAGAGGGCGTTCTCCACTTCGGCGGAATACACGTTCTCGCCGCCCGAAACGATCATGTCCTTCTTGCGGTCGACGATGAAGATGAAGCCCTCTTCGTCCATGTAGGCCGCGTCGCCGCTGCGCAGCCAGCCGCCCTCGATGGCGTCGCGCGTCTGATCCGGCTTGTTCCAGTAGCCCAGCATCACGGTCGGACCGCGCGCGGCGATCTCGCCGACGGTGCCGCGCGGCACTTCGTTCATGTTGTCGTCGACGATGCGGATTTCCGTGGCCGGGCTGGAGCGGCCCGCAGCGCGCAGCAGGCGTGCGTTAGGCCCTTCGAGCGCGTGGAATTCGGGGCGCAGCACCACCACGCCGCCGGCCATCTCGGTCTGGCCGTAGCCCTGGTAGAGCTGGACGTTCGGTAGGCTCTTCATCAAGCGTTGCAGCAGCGCTTCGGAGATGGGGGCGGCGCCGTAGATCATCTTGCGCAGCGAACTCACGTCCGTCGGCACGGCCTGCAGATAGCGGTCGATGAAGTCGATCATCGTCGGCACCATCAGCGTCATGTTCACCTTCTCCGATGCGATCAGGTTGCAGATGAGCGCGGGGTCGAAGCGCGGCGCGATCACCTGTGTTGCGCCTGCCGCCGTGTAGCTCAGCATCGAGCTCATCGCGGCCAGGTGGAACATGGGCGCCACGTGCAGGAACACCGTGTCCTGCTCGTAGGGGCATTCGAGCGCGAAGCTCATCGTGGCCATCGTCAGGTTGTCGTGCGACAGCATCACGCCCTTCGGAAAACCGGTGGTGCCGCCGGTGTACATGATGCAGGCCATGTCGTGGCCCTGTCCCGCGCGATCGGCCAGGGGCGCGTTGTCGGCAATGAGGGCCTCGTACGAGACGAGGCCGGCCTGTGCGTCATCGCCCATGTAGATCGTGCTGCGCGCATCGACGCCGGGCAGCTTGCGCGCCATCTCGACGAAGTCCTGGTCGACCATGAAGAGCGTCGGCGTGCAGTCCTGCAGCGCGTAGGCATGCTCGGCCTGCGCCCAGCGTGTGTTGGCCGGCACCACCACGCAGCCTGCCCACAGGACGGCGAAGACGGATTCGATGTAGCGGTCGCTGTTCGAGGCGAGGACCATCACGCGCTCGCCGGGCGCGACACCCATGGCCGCGATACCGCCTGCGAGGCGTGCGACGCGGTTGGCCGTTTCGGACCAGGTACGGCGGCGGTCGCCGAACACCGTGGCGGCGCGGCGGGGGAAGAGCTGCGCCGTGCGGCGCAGCGTTTGTGTGAGTTGCATGGTTTGTCTCCGTTGTTGTTTGGGAAAAATCGCGGTCAGCCGCCCAGCGCGTCGGCCACGCCGTAGACCTCGAAGCGCGCCTGCACCTCGGCCACGTGATGGCAGAGGATGGCCAGGTCGTAGGTGTTGCCGTCGCGGTCCTTCACGTGCTCGCGCAGCACGGCCTCGGCGCGAAAGCCGAGTTCTTCGAACACGGCGATGGCCGAGCGCTGGTCGACCGTCATCTGCACGTAGAGCTTTTCCAGGCCCAGGCCGAGCGCCAGCGCAAAGCATTCCTGGATGAGGAGGCGGCCGAGGCCGCGTCCGCGCCAGTCGGGCGACACCATCACCCGCAGTTCGGCCACGTGCCGCGACCAGGAGCGCGGGTCGGTGACGACCGCGGTGCAGCCGACCAGCTCACTGTTCGAGCGGGCCGCCAGGCTGGTGATGTTGCCTTCGCCCAGCGCGTCGAGCCATGCGGTGACGACCTTGGGGTGGCTCAGGTCGCGGCGCACGAAGAGCAGGTCGTGTGTCGGCAGCTTCTGCACGAAGCGGGCGATCTCGGGGCCGTCCGAAACCTCGAGCAACTCGACCTCGACGGTCGCGTTGCCGATCAGGTGCTTGCGCGGATAGGCGCGGGATGTGGTGATGTCGTTCATTCGGATCTCCTTCCAAGCCATTGATCGAGTGCCGGCCACATGCGCTTGACCGCATTGGGGCCTGCCACCAGGCTGACGTGTCCGCCGGGCAGCGTGATTTGTTCCTTGTCGAGCGAGCCGGCCTGCGCCACCAGCGGCGCGGCGCATTCGGGCGGCACGAGGTGGTCGTATTGCGCAGTCACGTGCAGCAGCGGCACGGTGATGTTGTGGATGTCGACGGTGCGGCCGCCGACGCGCAGGGTGTTGTTGCAGAGGCGGTTCTTCCAGACCAGGTCCTTGACGGTCTGGCGCAGGTATTCGCCCGCGAGCGGCAGCGTTTCCGCGCCGAAGCGGTCCATCATGCGGTAGCCCTTGACGTACTGGTCGTTCCACATGTTGTCCCACAGGCGCACCTGGGCGGCGACGCGTCCCGCCGGACGTTGCGCCTCGAAGGCGCCCATCACCACGTGCGAGGGCACGTTGCCGAGCGTGTCGACGAGCCGGTCGACGTCGAAGTGGCGCTGGTCGGCCATCGACTGGAAGAGCGTCATTTTCTTCCAGTCGATCGGCGTGGTGAAGCACACCAGGTTCTTCAACGGACCGTCGGTATGCAGCGCGGCATAGATGGTCGACAGCACGCCGCCCATGCAGTAGCCGACCAGCGTGATGTCCTGTTCGCCCGAGTGCGCCTGCACGCGCCGGATGCAATCCGGGATGAAGTCGAGTGTGTAGTCCTCGAACTTGAGGCGCTTCTCGTCGGAGGTCGGCGCATGCCAGTCCATCACGTAGACGTCGTATCCGCGCTGGAGGAGGAACTCGATCAGGCTCTGGCCGGGCGCCAGGTCGAAGATGTAGCTCTTGTTGGTGGTCGCCATGACCATCAACAGCGGCACGCGATACACCTCGGCGCTTTGCGGGTGGTAGTGATACAGGCCCAGCGTGCCGCGGCGGTGCAGCAGGGTGCGGGGCGTGGTCCCGACGGCGGGCGCGGGCGAGCCGAGGTATTCGAGGCCCTTGAAGCTGCGCTGTATGGCGCGGTCGACTTCCGAGCGCAGGCGTTGCGTCAGGGAGGGGTCTTCAGACTTGACGGGTGCGTTCATGGCTCACCCCTTTGCGCGCCGGGTGCGAGGAGGCCGATGTGCCGGCGCGGGCGGCGGCAGCAGCATGTCGAGCTTGTCCTCGATGCGGCGAATGCCCGCGGCAATCGCCTCCACCTCGCTGCGGGTCGGGAGGCCCAGCCGCTCGTACACCCGGGCCATGTTCTTGTCGAACACGTGGTGCGTGCCGAGCGATGCGCGCAGGACGAGCGCGAGCGCCTGCGAAAACTGCTCCGACTCCATGTTGCGCGTGGTGAAGTCGTTGACGCCGCCTTCGAGGCGGTCGATGGTCTGGCGCCACATCGCCAGTGGGTCGAGGAGCTGCTTGGGATTCATGTCGGACTTTCCTTGGGAGACCGCTTCCGTGTGTCACGACCGTGCTCGGTGTGCGCCCCTGTGGATGGCGGTGAGAATTCATGGGGCTTTCGCTGCGCGCATTGCAGACTCGTGGCATGGGGCCAGGTCTGGCGCGCTTCGAGCGCATGGGCTTGCGCCGCCGCGCTACGGCGCAGGAAGGCGCCGGGGACGAGACGCGAATCGAGCAGCCTGCGCGCGGTCTCGTCGCTGGCGGCCGAGAGGCGGCCGAACAGCGCGAGCCAGACGCGCTCGGCCGTGGCCCAGCCGGTCAGTGAGGTCATCAACAGTTCGGCCACGGGCCGGAGCGGCCAGGCCAGACCGTTGCGCGTTGCGTCGGCGACCTCGACGGTGCGGTCCGGCACGGCGGCGCCGTTGAAGGCCTTGTCGAGGGCCGCAGCGATGCGATGCAGCGCGTCGCGCCCTGCATCGATCACCGAATCGAAATTGAGAAAACCGTGGATCTGCCCGGCATAGTGCAGCAGGTCCACCGGCACGTCGGCAGCGCGAAGGCGCGCGGCGTAGTCCAGGCCGTCGTCGCGGATCGGGTCGAAGCCCGCGCTGATGAGCATCGCGGGCGCCAGGCCCTTCAGGTCGGGTTGGCGGCGCGGCGAGAGCCAGGGATCGTCCGCGCCGGGGATTTCGCCGATCTGCGCCGCGATGCCGCGCAGCATGCGTTCGCTGATCAGGTAGCCGTTTGCGTTTTCCGCGAGCGAAGGAAATTCCGCCACCAGGTCGGTGGCCGGGTAGGCGAGCACCTGCAGGCTCAACTTGGGGCCGTTATGGAGGACCGTGTGCTGCGCCACCGCGGCGCAGATGTTGCCGCCGGCCGAATCGCCGCCGATGGCGAGGCGGCTCGCGTCGATGCCCAGGTTGGCGCCGAACTGCGCCACCCAATGGAGGGCTTCGAGAAAGTCTTCGCGGCCGGCCGTCAACGGATGCTCCGGCGCGAGGCGGTAGCGCACCGCGATGACCACGCAATTCGTGGCCAGCGCGATGCTGCGGCAGATCGAATCGCCGGAGTCCAGGCCGCCCACGATGAAGCCGCCGCCGTGGCACCACAGGAAAGCGGGCCGCAGTTGTTTCGAAGGGCCTGCGGAGAAGATCCGCAGTTCGATCGGGCCGCCGGGCCCGGCGATGGTGCGGTGCGTCACCGAGGCCACCCGGGGCCGGCGCCCCAGCGCCAGTGCCATGAGCCGCCACAGCTTGCGTTGCGTCGGCACGGACCGGTTCTCCATGCGGCCCGGCGCCAGGTTGAACCAGCGCAGGAAGGCGCGGACATCGCTGTCCGGCCGTGGCGAGCGCAGGGTCAACGGCATGCCGCGCGTGGCGAGACGAGTCGATTCGTTGTTCATGGAAGAGGATGGCTTGAGGGAGGAGGAGGTCTTCATGCCCGCAGGATGCGCAGGGCTGCGCGACGCCTCACCCCCCGGTGTGGGGGGCGGGCAAATCCGAGTTCACAGACCTCGTCGGCTCAGGGCTCGATGCGCTTCATCTTCGACGTGTCCATGCGCACCATGCCGAAGGCCATGCCGTAGAGCAGATGCCCTTCGGCATCGACCTTGATCGGCGCGTACATGCCGTTGAACATCGGGTTGGTGCCGGTGCGGATGCTCATCACTGTCTTTCCCGTGTCCAGGTCCATGCCGATGTGATGGCGGTCGCCCCAGCGGCCGGCGAAGTAGCCGTCGATGATGGCCATGTGGCTGCCACCGCTGATCATCGGGACGATCGAGATCGACGACACGTCGTTGCGCGACCATTGCTGGGTCCAGGCGTGCTTGCCGTTGTCCCACTTGAAGCCGGCCGCGCCGACCGGGCCGGGGCGCGTGGCGCCGTTGACCAGGTTGACGTAGTAGGGGGCGCGGCTGAGCATCGGCTCCTCCTTGCTCACGATGTTGTTGACCACGAAAGCCTGGTCGCCGTAGATGGCCACCGATTGCTCCGACTGCACGATGTCCAGGCCGGGGCCCATGTCGACCTCGATCTGGTCGGCGACGCGGGACGACTGCGTGCCGGGCCTCTGCTTCCAGCCTGCGGGAATGCCGTCGCGCCAGAACGACACCAGGCGCATCTTCTTCGCGCCGTCGGTGATGACGACCAGCTTGTCGTCCTTGGGACCGAAGCCCATCAGCGTCGGCGTCGAGCCAGTGCCGTCGCCGATCTTCGGCGGGGGCATCTGGATGCCGCGGTCGTATTTCGCGGCCCAGGCGCCGCTGGCCTCGTCGTCGTGGATCTTGCCGTTGGCATCGACCACCAGCCGGTACATGGTCGTGTTGGAGGCCACGTACACGGCGCCGCCCTGGGCCTCCGGCCCGGTGGCGAAGCTGTTCATGAACGACTCGTCGGCGCCAGCGGTGGTGTAGGTATCGATGATCTCGAGCGTGTCGCGGTTGAGCGTGACGACCTTGCCGCCCAGCGTGTTGACGACAAGGTAGCCGTTGAAGGTCATGCCCAGGCCGAAGGACATGTCGCCGGGCAGGTGGGTCTTGGCGCGGGCGCGTTCGTTGTCGAAGAGCGAGGCGGGCAGGGTGGTGAAGCGCGCCGGCTTCATGCCGGAGGCGGGGTTCTTCGGGTCTTGCTGGTCGATGCGGAACACCTGGCGGCCGTTGCAGCCGATGAAGGCATCGTCACGCGTCAGCACTGCGTACACGGCGCCGTTGGCGACCTGGTCGGACGATGCCGTCGCAATGCGGTTGGGTTGCGACGTCACGTAGTCGAGCAGGCCCTTCTCGTCCTTGGCTTCGATGAACTTCTGGATGGCGGCGGCCTGCGCGCGGCGCTCCTCGGCGGTCACGGGCGCGAAGTTGGGCAGCTTCACCGGAATGTCGGTGCGCGCGATCTCGACCAGCTTGCCACCTTCGGTCTTCACCTTGCGCAGGCCGAAGCCCGACCACCACCACTGGATCTCCTGGCCGGCGACGGTGTCGCTCATCGAGGGCAGCCCGACCGATTCGTTCGGGATCAGTTGCACCGACTCGGGCGTGACTTCGAAGGAGCCGCGCGGCACGGCGATGTCGGTGCTGTCGGAGGCGGCATCGTCCCAGTGCGTCTGGTTGTTGTACGACTGCGCGAGGTAGGGGTTGTGCGCCTGGCTGAGCGGCGTGGCGGCCTGGGCCGACATGGCGGCGAGTGCCGAGACGGCCAGGGCCGTTGCAAGACGGAGGTGCTGCTTCACTTTGGATTCCTTGTTTCGTGGTGTGAATGGCGGTAGTCGGAACGCCACCCGTCTCCATGCCGTTGTCTCCAGCCGAGCGAAGTGCGCGCAGGGGAATGGTCGGCGCGCACGCCCTGGCAGCCCCCACCCGCCATGGGTAGCGGAGGGTGCAAAAGGACTAGGGCTTTCCCGCCACCCGAACCGGGTGGATGAGCTTCGTCAGGCGATGGCGCTGGACTCGATCCTGGAACTGCTGCGGTACTTGCCAGGCGAGGCGTTGAACCAGCGCTTGCAGGCCCGGTGAAAGATGCTCTGGTCGGAAAAGCCGAGCAGGTAGGTGGTCTGTGCCAGCGAGACGCTGCGCTGACGCAGGTACTGCTGGGCGAGCTCGCGGCGCGTACTGTCCAGCAATTGCTGGAAGGAGGTTCCTTCGTCCTGCAGTCGCCGCTGCAGGGTTCGCTCGCTCATGCAGAGCGCAACGGCGACATCTTCGCGCTTGGGTTCGCCTTCGGGCAGCCTGCGCACGATCTCGGCGCGCGCGTCATGGGTGATCTTCATGTCGCCGAGCCGTTCGAGCCCTTCGCCGAGGAGGCGTTCGTGCATCTCGGCCAGCATGGGATTGGATGTCGGCAAGGGGCGCAGGAGGTCGGCGTTGTCGAAGATGACGCCGTAGCCCGCTGCATCGAAGCGAAGCGGGCACTGGAACGCATCGGCATAGGGCCGCATGTCTGCGGGTGCAGGCTGTGCGAGGTCCACCCGCTTCGGATGGATCTCGCGCCCCGAGATCCAGCGGCAGAACGCGATGAAGGTCATGAGATCGAATTCGTACCGCTGAGGCGGCACGGGCTGTTCGCCACCGTAGAGCTCGAAGCCGAGCCGGCACTCGTTGCCGGCCGGCTCGATCCTGACCTCGCCCGCCTCCGTCACGATGCGCAGGTAGCGCGCCAGCCGTTCGAGCCCGGCGCGCAGATTGGCGCAGGACATCATCGCGTAGCCCATGACCTCGAAGCTGGCGAGCTGGGCCATGCGCGGCGCCGTCAGCGCGATGGCCGGATTGCCGGAACGCAGCGCAGCCAGGCGCCACAGGCCGCTGACTTTCTCGGTATGAATGCGCGCATCCACTCGGGTGAGGCCGGCCATGTCAATGTCCAGCTCCTTGAACATCGCGTGCACGTCGAGTCCCTCCGATTCGAGCATGTCGACGATGCCGCCGACCCACGCCGCCGAAGTCGTGCGATTCCCGTGATGCCGCATGTCGATGTCTCCACGTTCCGCGTGCTGTATGCCGCAAAGCCAAAAAACTGGCCGCCATTGTCACTGACGGCATTGGCATGGATTTCTACGATACAGCCACACGAGACGAGAGGCACTGCGACGAACACCGATGAAGCCCGCAGCCCCATGTGCTCTCCCGGCCCGCGCATTCGTTCGACCATCCACGCAAAGGACAGCGTTTCATGAGATCCCAGCCCTGGCTCGCCAGCTACCTCGACTACGGCATTCCAGCCGACGTCGACTTCCACGCCCACCGCTCCGTGACGGCCATGCTCGAAGACGCGATGACGCGATTCGCCGGCAAGCCAGCCTTCCGCGCCTTCGGCCAGACCCTGACCTATGCCGACGTGGACCGCCAATCGGCTGCCTTCGCGGCATCGCTCCAGCACGAACTCGGCATCCGCAAGGGCGACCGCGTCGCGGTCATGATGCCCAACCTGCTGGCCTTTCCGATCGCCTTCCTGGGCATCGTGCGCGCCGGGGCGGTGCAGGTCAACGTGAACCCTCTCTACACGGCCCGCGAGCTCGAGCACCAGCTCAACGACTCGGGCAGCGAGGTCATCGTGGTCTTCGATGGCGCCACGCCCACCCTGGCCGAGATCCTGCCCCGGACGCGCATCCGATCGGTGATCACGGTCTCGCGCGGGGACGGCGGCAATGTCGCTCTCCCCGGACCCGCGGTGGACCCACGGATCGGCGAGAGCATCGCCTTCCCGGAGCTGCTTCGGCGGGGATCGACGCTGCAGCGCCGGCCGGTGGCGCTCGACGCGGCCGACCCGCTGTTCCTGCAATACACCGGCGGGACCACCGGCGTCTCGAAGGGTGCCTGCCTGTCGCACGGCAACCTGGTCGCCAACACGCAGCAGTTCAAGGCCTTCATGCCGGACGCGACCCGCGAAGGCGCCGAGGTCGTCGTGACCGCGATTCCGCTCTATCACATCTTCGCGCTCATGGTGAACTTCATCACCTACTTCTCGGTGGGCGCCGAGAACTGGCTCGTCGACAACCCGCGTGACATGAATGCCTTCATCGACGTGCTCAAGGAGGCGCGGCCCACCGTATTCATGGGCGTGAACACGCTCTATGCCGGACTGACGATGAGCCCCCGCCTCGGCGAAGTCGACTTCTCCAGGATGCGGCTGGCGGGCGGCGGCGGGGCGGCGGTTCTGGATGCCACCTCCGCGAAATGGAAGGGCATCACGGGCAGCTTCATCCGCGAGGGCTACGGCCTGTCGGAGACGAGTCCGGTGCTCAGCTTCAACCCGGAGGCGATCCAGCACTTCACGGGCACCACGGGCCTGCCCGTGCCCGGCACGGACATCAAGCTGCTCGACGAGAGCGGCAACGAAGTGCCGATCGGCCAGCCCGGCGAGGTCTGCGCCAAGGGGCCGCAAGTGATGAGCGGCTACTGGAACCAGCCGGAGGCCAATGCCGCCGCCTTCACCGAGGACGGCTACTTCCGCACGGGCGATGTCGGCGAGATCGACGAGCGCGGCTTTCTGCGGATCGTCGACCGCAAGAAGGACATGGTCATCGTTTCGGGCTTCAACGTTTTCCCCAACGAGATCGAGGCCGTGGTCGGAAGCTGCCCCGGTGTCGCCGAATCCGCCTGCATCGGCATCCCGGACGCCAGGACCGGCGAGGCGCTGAAGCTCATCGTCGTCAAGGCGCCAGGCGTCGCGCTGACCGCGGACGAGATTCTTGCGCACTGCCGCTCGAAGCTCACGGCCTACAAGGTGCCCAAGATCGTGAGCTTCACCGAGAGCCTGCCCAAGAGCACGGTCGGCAAGATCCTGCGGCGCGAGCTGCGCGACCTTGCCGCTTCTTGAACCTCCAGGGAGCATCGATCATGACCACGCTTTCGCAGGGCATCGCGACCCAACCCGACGACCTGATCGCCGCCGCCGGCGACATCGCCGGCCGCGCGTTCCGGGCGCCGCTGACTGTGCTCGAACATGAAGCGAACGCCGTGCGCGACCTCGCGCAGGTGATCGCGGGCCGCTCGGATATCGCGCCCGCTCCGGGCGACCGCCGTTTCAGCGGCGAAGGCTGGCAACAGAACCCGTTCCACAAGCGCTACATGCAGGGCTACCTGGCATTGACGAACGCGGTGGGCGGCTTCATCGACGACCTGGGCCTGGAAGCAAAGAAGGCCCAGCGCGCCAAGATGCTCACGGGCCTCATGACCGAGGCCCTGTCACCGAGCAACGGGCTCCTGACCAACCCCGAGGCGCTGAAGAAAACGGTCGCGACCGGCGGCCGCAACCTCATCGACGGGCTAAAGAACTTCGCTGCCGACATGCGGCACAACGACGGCATGCCCGCGCAGGTCGACAAGAGCGCCTTCGAGGTCGGAGGCAACCTGGCCGTGTCGCCCGGGGCAGTCGTGTTCCGCAACGAGGTGCTCGAGCTGATCCAGTACCGGCCTTCGACCGCCAAGGTCCACGCGAGGCCGCTGATGCTCGTGCCGCCGCAGATCAACAAGTTCTACGCCTTCGACCTCGCGCCCGGCAAGAGCATGGTCGAGTTCCTCGTCGCGAGCGGCTTCCAGGTCTTCGCGGTGAGTTGGCGCAACCCGACGCGCGAGCACGCCCACTGGGGCCTGTCGGAGTTCGTGCATGGTCTCGTGGAAGCGCTGGCCGCGGTCAAGGAGATCACCGGCAGCAAGGACGTGAATATCCAGGGCGCCTGCTCGGGCGCAATGACCGTCACTGCGCTGCTGGCGCATCTCGTGGCAAGGAAGGACCGCAGCGTCAAGTCCTTCTCGCAGATGGTCGCGGTGCTGCAGCAGGGCGAGGACTCGCAGCTCGGCCTGTTCGCATCGCCCAGGACGCTGGCCCTGGCCAAGGCCGCGTCAGCCGGCAAGGGCGTGCTCGAGGGCAAGGACATGGGGCGTGTCTTCGCATGGATGCGCCCCAACGACCTGGTGTGGAACTACTGGGTCAACAACTACCTGATGGGTAATGCACCGCCGGCCTTCGACGTGCTCTACTGGAACAACGACACGACCCGGCTGCCGGCCAAGTTTCACGCCGAGATCCTCGATGCGGTCGGCAAGGGCAGCTTCGCCGAGCCCGGCGCGCTGAACGTCGCGGGCACGCCGATCGACATCTCGAAGATCACCGTGGACCGCTATGCCGTCGCAGGGATCACCGACCACATCACGCCCTGGCGCGACTGCTATCGCACGGCGCACATGCCGGGCGGCAAGGTGACCATGGTGGTTTCCTCCAGCGGACACATCCAGAGCCTCATCAATCCCCCGGGAAACGCGAAGGCCAAGTACTTCGTCAACGAGGAAGCGCCGAGCGATCCCGATGATTGGCTGGACGGTGCAACCTCCCTGGCGGGCTCTTGGTGGACTCACTGGCGTGAATGGCTTGCCGCGCGCTCGGGCCGTCTGAAGAAGGCGCCGACAGAGTTGGGCAGCGCCGAGCATCCAGCCGGCGAAGCCGCACCAGGGACCTATGTGCACGAAACGAATGGCTGACTCGACCAGGGCCCGAGCCGCCACGAAGCGCGGCGCGTTCCGTTCAAGACTTCGTCACTGCGGCCGCGGGCTGAGGAGAAAACCTAAGCAAGCGTGATCTACTTCACGCCAAAAACCTACTGTGCCGTAGTTTTGTCATGTGGGCTTCTTAGCCTCGCATCGATGAACCACCCGAACTCTCGTCAGCGCCGCCGCCTGCTTCAGGCTGCGGCTGGAACCGCCATGCTGGGCGCCTTTGCAGTTGTGCCGGCAATGGCTGTCGCCCCATCACCCGGACCGCGGGTCACGCAGTTGCTTGATATGTCGCCCGACCAGCAGGAGTTGTCGCGCGACTATGCGACCGGCATCCGCCTCGCGTTTGCCGAACTCAGGAAGGCCAACCTTCCCGCACCGCAGCTCTACACCGTCGAGACGGACGGTACGCCCCTCGCGGCCCGAAACGCAGTCCAGCTCGTCAAGAACGACCCAGCCCAGGTGGCCTTGCTGGGAACGGTGGGCGAGGGGCTGGCGCTGGCCACCCTGAGTGAAGCCAGCCAAGCCAGGCTGGACATCGCCCACGTCGCGCCCTGGCTTGCCGATTCGCAGTTCGACGGCGATGCGCGCCTGTTCAGCCTCTTCGCTTCGAGGGAAGACCAGATTCGCTATGTGCTCAGGAACCTCGCCAATCTCGGCGTCTCGGAGCTCGGCATGGTGTACCCCAACCCCGCCCACGCCGAAGCCCTTCGAGCGGGCACCGAGGCGATCGGCGAGAGGCTGAAGATCAAGGTTCGCAGCCTGGTCATTCCTGTCGGGCAGGATCCGGCGGTCTTCGCGTCGAAGGTGCGTGCGGACGCGCCTTTCTTCCTGGTCTTCATGGGGGAGGGCATCGAGCTTGCACAGTTCACCCGTGGCCTGAGCGGGCGCGGCGTGCAGCGCTACGTCGTGTGCCTCGCCGACGTGGACAGCAACACCTTCATGCAATTGAACCCCGGGAAGTCGGTCCCCATCATCTTCACGCAGGTCGTGCCCAACCCGCACTCCAGCAAGGTAGCGGTGGTGAGGGCCTATCGCGATGCGCTTGCGCGCCTGTTCGATGAGCCGCCATCGCCGATCAGTCTCGCTGGTTACCTGGCCGGCCGTTACGCCGCTCAGGTGATCGCGGGTGCGGGGCCCAATCCGACGCGGTCGAAGGTGCTTTCGGAGTTTCAGCGACGCAAGCCCGTCGAGCTGGATGGATGGCGCGTCGAGTACATGAACGGATCGCGTGCGAGCAGCTTCGTCAGTCAGACGCTGCTGAACACGCAAGGAGCGTTCATCGGCTGAGATGGCGTCCTGTCGGTTGCAATCTGCCGTGGCAGCCACTTAGACTCACCGTCTCAACGCCACGGCCGCCCCCGCCGCTTCCCGGCAGGGCCGCAATGCGGGCCGCAAGTTGCAGTGAACGCGTTCACAAACAAGGGGATGCCGATGCGCAAGTTCGCCGCGAAGCCAGCATCCAGCCGGCGATCGACGACGGGCACGTCTGCCATCGGCGCGGCTCCCTTCATTGCATCCAAACGAGGCTCCGGCAAGGCGTTGGAGCCTGCGGTTCAACGGGACATGGAGCGACACTTCGGCCACGATTTCTCGGCGGTCCGCGTGCATGCGGAGGGCACCGCTGCAGATGGCGCTCGCGCACTCGGCGCACTGGCCTACACAGTCGGTTCCGACGTTGTCTTTGCGCCCGGAGAGTACCAACCTCGGAAGGCTGCCGGCGTGCAACTGCTCGCCCACGAACTGACCCATGTCGTGCAGCAAAGTCGTGGCGGCTCACCGCCCGGCCGAGCGCAGGAGCAAGATGCCGAAGCCGCAAGTCGGGCAGTGAGTTCAGGCATCAAGGCGCGTGTGCAGGCACCAAGCGGGATCGGGTTCGCAGCCCAGCCCACTTCGCCTGTTCCTGATCCAGACGAATACATACCGATCACGGGCGCGCCCGAGCACAAGCCACTGCCGGAGACGACGCCGGAGGTGTTGGGCAGAACGGACTTGGACGAGATCCTGACGACCAATACGAGGCTCCGAGCGCGCGTCGAGAATGTGGCAAAGGAACTCGACATCGACCCCGGGCTCCTGGCTGCCGAGCTCTTGGCCGAGGAGGGAGCCTCCGTATGGTCGGGTACATCCGGCACGGTGCCATCGGAGAAGCTCGGGCTCGACGATTGGTTCGGAAAGGGCGAGAAGCCTCAACTCAAGAGCGTCATCGCAGCACATCCTGGTCTTGGACTGAAGTACGACGATGTCAAAGCCACCGGAGAAAGCTGGGACACGTCGACCGAGAAGAAGGGGGGCGCGCTGAAACCGCGAGGACGGTTGGATGCCGACAAGGCCGTCGCTGCCTTCGGCGTCTACTTGAAGATGCAGGAAAAGGTGCTGCGCGGCGCCATACAGTCAAGGGCCTCCGCATTGCGTAACTCTGCCGTCCGATCGCTGGATGATTTGACCCCGGAGCAGCGGCTAACCGTTCTCAGGGTGGGGCTGAACGCGGGCGTGGGCGTCGCGCTGGACCTTTTCTTGCGCCTCTCGAAGGGTGGAGATATCCCACGCTCCGGCAAGACGACCCGCGACGCGACCAACGCATCGCGGACGGCGGTACTCCATATGGCGCGGGCCATTCATCTTGCCCAGGCGATCTTTGGCCGCTCGCCGAGCGACTACAGACCTCCTGCGGTACCGATAACCAACAGGGAGGCAGCCGTGATCTTCGATCATCCGGAACTCAAGAAGCTTCCGGACTACATCGTCCCCCACCACTACTAGGGAAATCCCGAATCCGGCAGAACGGCTTTCCATAGCCTGCAACCGACACTCACACGACTTGTCGTAGCGCAGTTGGGCCCTGCGCCGCAGAGCGACAAGAAATCTCCTTTGAAATCAAGCACTTGGGCGGACCGACGCCCACCGCCGGCAGTGGCATGACGGTTGCTCTTGCTTGCGGGACACCCCAGCTTAGCCAAGGAGACAACTGATGAAGACGCCCAACGCGACACTTTCGCCGCCCGCCGTATCGACAACCCACAAGGGCTTTTGGCCCGAGGGTTGGTGGAAGCTCATGGAGTTCCGTATCGGCATCATTCCACTGCCGATCTACGTGTTGGCGGGCGCGCTCATCGCGGGCCTCGTTGCCACCGGCAAACTGCCCAACGAGATTTCGCTTGCGATTGTGATGTTCGCCTTCTTCGGCTTCACGCTGGCCGAGATCGGCAAGCGGATTCCGGTGATCCGCAACATCGGCGCCGCGGCCATATTCGCCACTTTCATCCCGTCGGCACTCGTCTACTACCAGGTGCTGCCGGACCAGATCGTGAAGGTCACGACCGACTTCACCAAGGTCAGCAACTTCCTCTACCTGTTCATTGCGTCCATCATCGTCGGAAGCATCCTGAGCATGGACCGGCAGGTGCTGATCAAGGGCTTCCTGAAGATCTTCGTACCCCTTGCGGCGGGCACGGTTGCCGCAGGCGCGGTGGGCACGGCCGTGGGTACGGCGCTCGGACTGGGCGCGCACCACACCTTCTTCTTCATCGTCGTGCCGATCATGGCCGGCGGCGTCGGGGAGGGTGCCATCCCCCTGTCGATCGGCTATGCCGAGATCCTCCACCAGGACCAGGGCGCCCTGTTTGCGACGGTGCTTCCCCCCGTCATGCTCGGCAGCCTGACCGCCATCATCCTGGCGGGCACCTTGAACTTCGTGGGCAAGCGCTACCCGCACCTCACCGGCGAAGGCCGCCTTCAACCCGGCGAGCATGACGACATGGACACGTCGAGGGAGGAGATCACCGGCCACATGGACGTGACGCACATTGCCGCCGCCGGCATCACCGCATTGACGCTGTATCTCGTAGGCATCATGTGCCACCGCCTCTTCGGCCTGCCCGCGCCGGTCGCGATGCTGTTCATCGCAGTCATCGTGAAGCTGACGCAAGCGGTCTCGCCGCAACTGCAGGAAGGCGCATTCGTGGTCTACAAGTTCTTCTCGACGGCCGTGACCTACCCGCTGCTGTTTGCCATTGGCGTGTCGCTGACGCCATGGGACAAGCTGATCGCCGCCTTCAACCTGCCGACCATCATCACCATCGTGGCGACGGTGGTGACGCTGATGTCGGTCGGGGCGGTCGTCGGCAAGCTCATGAGGATGTACCCCATCGAGGCCGCCATCGTGAACGCATGCCACAGCGGCCAGGGCGGCACGGGCGACGTGGCCATCCTGACGGCGGCGAACCGCATGACGCTGATGCCGTTCGCGCAGATCGCAACCCGCATCGGCGGCGCGATCACCGTGACGGTCGTGCTGATCGTCCTCGCGCGCATCTCCTAGCGCACGACCTCCGGCGCGCATCCTGGCGCGCACCTTCCAGTCAGTCGGTACCTGACGCGCCTTCCCAGGCGCGCCACGCTTTTCCTCTATTTCCCTCTTTGTTTCTATGGAGTCGTCATGCAAGTTACAGGTATGTTGCACGGAGCCAAAATGCTCCAGTTCGTCGGGTTCCCGACGACCGAGGTCCTGGGGCCAAGCGCCAGCGAGGAAGAGATCAAGGCGATGCTCGACAAGCACAAGCTGATCTTCATCAAGCCGGTGTTCAAGGGCGGCGTCGGCAAGAAGGGCAAGGCCGGCCTGATCGGCAAGGCGAAGGACCTGAAGACTGCGCTGGCCGAAAAGGAGCGCCTCTACTTCGTCGAGCACCGCGTCGGCAACGTCGTCTCCAAGGCCAATGGCGTGACCTTCGAAGCCGGCGTGCCGGCCGAGCACGAGATCTATTTCTCGATCACCGACTCCACGCATTTCCGCGCGCCGACGATGACGCTCACGCATCACGGCGGCATGGACATCGAGGAGCTCGACAAGACGCAGATCGTGCAGATTCCCTTCGATCCGCTGACCGGCCTCAAGGCCTTCGTGGTCGCCAATGCACTGTCGGCGCTCGGTGCGCCCAAGCAGATCATCTCGCCGCTGGTGCAGCAGTTGCCCAAGCTGTGGGAGCTGTATCACGACTTCGGCATGACCACGCTGGAGCTCAACCCGATCCGCATGCGCGAGGACAAGAAGGGCCGTCTCACGCCAATCGCCTGCGACTTCAAGTGCGGCTTCGACCGCGACGATCCGCGCTGGCAACGCCTCAACCTGCCGAACAGCCTTTTCGCGGTCGACTACTCCGATTTCGAGCAGGAGATCAATCAGCTGCGCACCTACCAGGGCCAAAGCGATGTGTACGTGATCAACTCGCGCGGCACCATCCTCGCGCCCACGTTCGGCGGCGGCGCCAACTCGCTGGTCACGCAAATGCTGGGCGACCAGGCCATCATCTCTTCGGACTTCGGCGGCAACCCACCCTACGAGAAGATGAAGGAGGTGGCTCGCATCTGCTTCAAGCACTGGATCAAGCAGACCAACGTGCTGTTCATCATCGGCGGCAAGTCGAACAACACCGACATCTTCGAAACCTTCCGCGCCATGGCCGACGCGCTGCGCGAGCACTTCAGCCAGCATGGACCGACGCCCCTGTATGTGGTGATCGGCCGTGGCGGACCCAACCTGGTTCGAGGCATGGGCGCGATGCGCGACACGCTCGACGCGCTCGGCGTGCCCTACAACTTCTTCGGCTTCGATTCGGACATGAGTGAAGTGGTGCAGTACGCCAGGCAGATCGACGAATGGATGAAGGCAGGCGGACGCGAGCAGATCGCCGCCCGCCTCGGCATGAACGCGCTGCAAGCCGCCTGACCGCAACCCCCAACACTCTCCAGGAGATCACCATGTACAACAAGCAAGGCGTCGGCGAGTTCAAGTATTTCGTCGGCGTGAGTTCCCTCGCACAGATCGCCACCCGTGAAGACCGGGTGTGCGTGCTCAACATCCTCGGCGGCGAGTCCAGCGAGGTCACTCCGGTCGGCCATGTGTACTCGGGCGGCAACGTCGTTTTCGGCACGTCGCCCGGACGCGCGGGCCAAGTCCTCGAAACGTCGATGGGCAACGTGCCCGTCTACAACAACGTGCTCGAAGGCCTGAACGCCGGACATCGCTTCAACTGCGGCGTGATCTACCTGCCGCCCTCGGCGGCGCGCGACGGTGTGGCCGAATTGATCCGCGTGAATCCGGAACTGAAGAAGATCTTCATCGTCACCGAGAAGCTGGCTGTGAGCGACTCGCGCGAGATCCGCGCCATGGGTCAGGCCAACGGCGTCGACATCTTCGGCGGCAACAGCCTCGGCGTGGCGGACACCTGGAATCAGGTGCGCATCGGCGGCGCACTCGGCGGCGACAGCCCCGAGGAAGCGTTGCGGCGCGGCTCGATCGCGATCTACTCGAACTCCGGCAACTTCACGACGACCATCGCAACCTACCTGCGCATGGCGGGGTGGGGCACGACCACCGCCATCTCCAGCGGCAAGGACGTCTACATCCAGTTCGCGGCGCCCGAGTTCGCGTTCGCACTCGCCAACGACAGCCGCAGCAAGGCGGCCGTGCTGTATGTGGAGCCGGGCGGCTACTACGAACTCGACGCCCACTTCACCAAGCCAGTGGTGGCCTGCGTCGTGGGACGCTGGAAGTCGCAACTCACGCGCGCTGTCGGTCACGCCGGCGCCATGGCGGGCGGTGCGGACGACGCGGCATCGAAGGAGCAATGGTTCCTCGACAAGTTCGGGCTGGACCGGATCTTCACGCCCGATGATCCTGTGGTTTCGTCGAAGGGTGCGGTGGTGACGAACATCGCCCACATTCCCGCCGCGCTGACCGCCGTCATGCGCGAGAACGCGTGCCGACCCGACTTCGAACCCGAAGGCAGCCTGGCGCTCAAGAGCTGGTTCAACAGCCATCGCGGCCTGCAGGTGCCCGTCGCGCTCGATCTTCCAACCGTGGAAGCACCCGCGCCTTATGGGCTTCAGATCGCGGCGCTGAACCGGCAGATCGGCGCGGTGTTGCCGCGCCAGACCATGAAGGACGCGTCGGGCGCATCGCAGATGGACCCCAAGTCGCAGGTGACCAGCCTCCATGGCGCATCGATGCTCGATGCGGCGCAGTACCCATTCGAAGCCAATGTGAGCTTGTCGCTGCTGCACGAGGCGGGCGGCGTGAACGACCGGGCATTGATCAACGTCGCGATCGGTGCCCATCTCAATCTGCATGGCAAGCCAGCGCTCGCAGCGGCCCAGGCGGCACGCGAAGCCGGCAATGCACCCAACAGCGTGTTGGCTGCAGCGGCGAGCATCGTGGGTCCGCGTTGCCAGATCCGCGCGCGCAAGGCAGTCGCCGCATTGATCGAAGGCTTTGCCACGGCCGGCCTGACCGACGCGCTCGACGAGACTTTCGACACCGGCAAGGTCCGGATCGCCGATACCAGCCTCTTCACCGCGACCGAGCCCGATGCAGCCGCGCAGTCGATGCTGGCGGGCCTGCGCTCGCGCGGCGCCAAATCGGTTTTCGCACGCTACCTCGAAAGCTTGCCGGGCTACCCCACCGCGGATGCGATGTTGGCCGCCATCACGACGACGCTGGCCTGGGGGCCGCTGATGCGCAAGCGCGTCTCGCGCCTCACGGCAGAAAGCCTGCCCTGGTGGATGCATCTGTTCGGCACGCTGATCGGCGCGTCGGTCGCAGCCGATCAGCATGGGCCCGACAGCTTCTGCGGCATCCCTTCTGCAGACATCCTCGAGCGTCGCCCCATCAGCGAAATCGCCTTCACCGCCTTGTTCGGCCTCAAGCCGAACGCCAGCGACCTCCATGGTTTCCAGTTGCTGGTGGGCTTGCTGCTATCCAACGGGCCGGGCACGATTTCGGCGCAGGGCGCCAAAGGCGCTGTGTCGGCGGACGGCCCGGAAGACCCGGAGCGCGTTCAGTTGAACAAGGCCTTGATCGGCTTCCTGACCCACACCGGCTTTGCGCATGGCGGCAACGGTTTCGAAGGCATTGCGTTCCTGATCGAGCAGTTCAAGGACTCAGGCCTGACCGACCCGAGTGACCCCGCACACGGCATCGATCTGAAGGCACTCGCGCTGCGCTATGTCAACGCCTACGCGCAGTACAAGTCCGACAAGAAGACCAGCGGCAGCCTGGACATCCAGAAGATCCCCGGCGTGAATCATCCGGTGTTCAAGGACAAGCCAGTCAATCACGACCCGCGTGAAGTTTTCATCCGCGAGTTGCTCGCCCGCCGCGGCGAGTACAACGTCTTCCACGATTTCTACAGCACGCTGGTGCAGACGTTGTTCGAAGCCGGCGTGTCGCGCAACGTCTATTGCGTGAACATCGACGCAGTGATCGCGGCCTTGCTGCTGAAGATGCTGTGGCAGCCTTATCTCAAGGGTGAATACAGCGGCGATGCGCTGGAGACCGCGGCCTTCACCATCTTCCTGTATCCGCGCATGCTGGGCTGTGCCGCCGAGATCGACGACCACATGAACCGCGGCCGCAACATGGACACGCGCACGCCCGCGTCGCGGTGCGTCTTCGTGGCCTAGGAGGAGAACCGCGTCCGTGCCAAACTCGGCTGGAACGCACCTTTTGGAGACAACTTGAGGCGTTTGAAAGTCAAGCCTCCGCTGCTCGCACTCGGCGCAGCGCTAGCCTTCACCGTTGCCGCGGCGCTGCTTGTCAATGGCGCAGCGATGCGGTCCGGCCTGGAGCGCCTTGGCGAGGCCGCCCGGCATCGCCTCGACATGATCACAACGCAGCTCGACGGCGAGCAGGCGCGCTTCGGCTACCTGCCGTCGCTGCTTGAAATGACGCCCACCGTGTTCGAGTTGCTCAAGACACCGGACGACGCGCCGCTGCGCGATGAGGTCAATCGATACTTGCAGGGCATCAACGCAACGGCGGGTTCCGCGACGCTCTACGTTCTGGACAGCAACGGCCGAGGCGTGGCTGCATCGGACTGGAATGAAGTCAGCACGCCGATCGGCGTCGACCTGTCGTTTCGCCCCTATGTGCAGGATGCGCTCTCGCTCGGGCACGGGCGCTTCTATGGCGTTGGCGTGACGAGCAAGCGCGCGGGCTACTACCTCGCCTTTGCACTCTTGCAGGACGGCCAGCAGCGCGGCGTCGCCACGGTCAAGGTCGACCTGGAGGGTATGGAGCGTGGCTGGCGCAAATTCCCCGGCGACGTGGTGGTCGTGGACGAGCGAGGCGTGATCATTCTGTCGTCGCGCGAGGAATGGAGGTTCCGGCCGCTTCAACCCCTGGCGCCGCAAGTGCTCGCAGCGATTGCCAGCACCCGGCCCTATGGCGACGCCAAGCTGAAGCCGATGGCTTGGAAGATCAATGAGAAGCCTGCCGCGGATACATCGCTGGTCAACGTGGAGGGCCGCAGCTACCTGGTCACCGCGCGCCCCGTCAACATGAATCAGTGGCAGCTGCTGGTGCTGGACGACACCATGCCCGTCAGGACCGACGCCCGGCACTCATGGGAGGTCGCGGCCCTGGGCATGTTGCTGATCTGGATGTTCGCTGTGCTGCTGTGGCAACGGCAGCGCGCAGTACGCCAGAAGCTTGCCAGCCGGGCGGCGCTGCAGCGGGCTCACGACAGCCTGGAAACCAAGGTTGAGCTTCGCACCGCGGAGCTGCTCGGGGCCAACGCCCTCCTGGCCAACGAGGTCGAGGCCCGCAAGGCCATCGAGACCGACCTGCGCCAAACGCAGAGTGAACTGGTGCACGCGGGCAAGATGGCCGCCCTGGGCCAAATGTCGGCCGGGATGGTGCATGAACTCAATCAACCGCTCGGCGCAATGCGCACGCTCTCCGACAACGCCTGCGTGCTGCTCGACCAGCAACGCATCGACGATGCGCGCGGCAACATGCAGCGCATTGCCCACCTCGTCGACCGGCTCGGGCGCCTGACCTACCAACTCAAGGCATTCGCCCACAAGACCGAGGTGCCGCGTGTGCCTGTCGCGATCCTGACCGTCGTGAACAACGCGAAATTCCTGGTTTCTCACCGGCTGCGCGCAAACGGTGTCGAACTCGATGTGCAAATCGAGTCGCCGGCGTTGGCCGTGCTTGCCGAAGAAGCGCGACTGGAGCAGGTTCTTGCCAACCTGATGGGCAATGCGAGCGACGCCATGGCGACCTCGCCGGTAAGGCGGCTGCAAGTCAAGGCAAGTGCAGTGGGCGACCAGTGCCGCATCGCCGTCAGCGACACCGGTCCCGGAATCCGCGAGGATGTATTGCCGCGTCTGTTCGAGCCTTTCACCACCACCAAGCCTGCAGGCGAGGGACTCGGCCTGGGCCTGATGATTTCCGCCCACATCGTCCGTGAATTCGGGGGTAGCCTGAAAGCCGAAAACATGGAGACTGGTGGCGCTTGCTTCGTGATCGAAATGCCACTCGCACCTTCACCATCAACGCGAAGGGATTCAAATTGAGCAACGAGACCGACATCCGCGTGATTTTTGTGGAAGACGACGCCGACGTGCGCCTCGGAAGCAAGCAGGCGCTCGAGCTTGCGGGCTTCGAAATCGATGCCTTCGCCGCGGCCGAGGAGGCGCAGCCGCGCATCGCGGCCGGCGTGCCGGCTGTCGTGCTGTGCGACGTCAACTTGCCGGGAATCAGCGGCACCGAGTGGCTGGGCCGCATCCGGTCCATCGACGCCGACCTGCCTGTCATCCTGGTCACGGGGCATGGCGACATCGCCATGGCGGTCCGGGCCATGCGCGACGGCGCCTACGACTTCATCGAGAAGCCCTTTCCCTCGGACCACCTGGTGGCCGTCGTGCGACGCGCCATCGACAAGCGTCGCCTGACATTGCAAGTGCAATCCCTGCATGAGCAACTCGAAAACTGGCACGGCATACAGGCCGCGATGATCGGCCGCTCGGCGCAGATGGAGCGCGTACGGCGCACGGTGCTCAAACTCGCTGCGACATCGGCCGACGTCATCATCTACGGCGAAACCGGCACCGGCAAGGAACTGGTTGCACGTTGCCTGCACGATCACAGCGATCGTCGTCGCAACCACTTCGTCGCTCTGAATTGCGGCGGACTGTCGGAAGCTCTGGTCGAGAGCGAACTGTTCGGCCACGAGGTCGGCGCGTTCACCGGCGCCACCCGCATGCGCGTCGGCAAGTTCGAGTATGCGCACCATGGCACGCTGTTTCTCGACGAGATCGAGAGCATGCCGATGCCGGTTCAAATCAAGCTTCTCCGCGCACTGCAGGAACGCAGCATTGAACGCCTCGGTACCAACAAGCCGATTGCCGTCGACTGCCGGGTGGTGGCCGCAGCGAAGGAGGACCTCAAACTTCTGAGTGACAAGCAGAAGTTCCGCGCCGATCTTTACTACCGCCTCGGCGTCGCCTTCGTCGAGTTGCCGCCGCTGCGCGAGCGTCGCGAGGACATTCCGGTGCTGTTCGAACACTTCACGCTGCTGGCTGCGAGTCGCTTCGAGTGTGCCGCGCCAATTCTGACAAACAGCCAGCTTGCTGAACTCATGGCGCATGCGTGGCCCGGCAACGTGCGCGAACTGCGAAACGTCGCGGACCGCTTCGCGTTGGGTTTGATGGGTGACCGTCTCGACCTGTCGAAGAGTCCCAACGAAGACGCGGCGACCTTGCCGGAACAGGTGGAACACTTCGAGCGTGCGGTGATCGCCGACGCCTTGCGCCGGCATCGTGGCGACGTGGCCGTCACCGCAAAGGCATTGGGCCTGCCCAAGCAGACGCTCTATGACAAGTTGCGGCGCCTCAAGATCGCCACCGATGAGTTTCGTGGCGCTGAGTGAGTGAGTCAGCGCCGGGCCATTTCAATGCCGAGGGCCAACCAGGGACACGGCTCGTCCTTCGACCGCACTTCTGGCCAGTGCCTCAAGCGTGGCAGCGATGTCGATGCTGGCCGCCGCTGCGCGATCGATGGCGGCAAAGTCGTTTTCCGCGATCACTTTGGCGAACGCCTCGGCTGCAAACCGAAAGCCGCTGCCGGATTCGGCATGGACGTCTTCGAACGGCGTTGCGGTCGTTCCGCGGCGCACGCGCATCTGGCTGGGCAGGTACCCGTGGGGATGCGTTCCGGTATCAGTGCTGGTGTGATTCAAGAACTCGGTGGTGATCACGCCGTTGGTGCCGATGATGCTGGCGAACCGATGAATGCAGACGTCCATCGCGCACGAGAGTTGCGCACGCCGGCCGTCGGCGTAGTAGAGCGTGGCCGTTGCGCTCATGTCGACGCCGGATGCCGCCCAGTTGGCATCGGCGAGAACCCGCTCCGGCGCACAGCCCATCACCAGGCGGATCAGGCTCAGTGGATAACTGCCGGCATCCAGCAGCGCGCCGCCGCCCAACTCCGGTTTCATTCGGATGTTTGTCTGAGGGCTGGGCAGCGTGAACCCGAAGCTCGCCTGGATCGATCGCACGGAACCGATGGCCCCGTCGCGCAGCAGATCGACCAGGTGGCCGGTCTGTGGCTGGAAATACCAGGGATAGGCTTCGAGAAGCATCACGCCGTTCGCCTTGGCCGCATCGAACATGGACCGGGCTTCGGCATGATTGAGCGCGAGCGGCTTTTCACTGAGCACGTGCTTTCCGGCCGCCGCTGCCTTGATGGCCCATTCGGCGTGCATGCTGTTGGGCAGCGGCAGATAAATGGCGTCTACACCAGGATCCGTCAGCAAGGCCTCATAGGTGCCGTGCGAACGGGCAATGCCTTGTGCCGATGCGAAGGCCACGGCTGTCTCGGCATTGCGGCTGGCGACGGCCACGATGTCGACCGTGGGACTCGGCGCGACGTCTCGCGCGAACTGTTTGGCAATGTTGGCACAGCCGAGGATGCCGACGCGAAGAGGCGGAGTGTTCATGAGATCAATGGAAGGCAGGGGGCAAGAAATTCCTCGTGGCCCGCATGAAGGTCAAGCACAGGGCGGAGAAGCGCCCAGTCTAGTTGCGGAACATGTCAAGGATTCGGCTGCGTTCGTCCGAAACTGACTCCTCCTTCACAGGCGCGGAAGCCTCGGCTGGTGTGGGTGTGAACATCCCCCCTGGATTCGCAAGCTCATGGCCCGGCGCGTTGTCGTCGTAGTACCACTCGCCGCCGACATGGACCACCCCGTCGGGCGGCAGAAGCTCAGTCACGGGCACGCCCTTGATCGCGGTCTCCATGTAGCTTATCCAGATCGGTAGGCTCAGGCTGCTGCCCGTCTCTTTGTCTCCCAGGCTGCGAGGCGTGTCGTATCCCATCCATGCGATCGCGGTCATCGTCGGTTGGAAGCCTGCGAACCAGGTGTCGATCGAGTCGTTGGTGGTTCCCGTCTTGCCATAGATGTCGTCGCGCTTGAACGCTTGATACGCCTTCGCGCCGGTACCGCCCTTGACGACGCTTTGCAGCAGCGTGTCCATGATGAAAGCATTGCGCTCCGGAATGGCGCGCGTCGTTTCGTTGAGCAGTGTGGGCCGCGGCTCGACCAACACTTTGTCCTTGCGGTCCGTGATGCGCGTGATCAGGTAGGGATTGAGGCGATAGCCGCCATTGGCAAACACCGAGTAGGCCGTTGCCATCTGCATGGGCGTGACCGCACCGGCGCCTATCGCCATGGGCAGATAGGCGGGGTGCTTCTCGCGGTCGAAGCCGAAATTCGTGATCCAGTCCTGCGCGTAACGGATACCGATCGATTGCGCGACGCGAAGCGTGACCATGTTGATGGACTTCATGAGCGCCGTGCGAAGGGGTACCGGTCCGGAGAAGGTGCCTCCATAGTTCTTCGGCGCCCATGGTTGCCCGCCTGTCGTGGCCGCATCGAAGAAGAGCGGGGCATCATTGACCACGGTGGCTGGCGTGAATCCTTTTTCCAGAGCTGCCGAATAGATGAACGGCTTGAAACTCGAACCTGGCTGACGCCACGCCTGCGTGACATGATTGAACTTGTTCTTGCCGAAATCGAAGCCGCCCACCATCGCCTTGATGGCGCCGTCGCGCGGATCCATGGCGACGAATGCGCCTTCGACCTCGGGTAGCTGGGTGATCTCCCACAAGTCTTTCGGCGTCTTCGCAAGGCGGATGACCGCCCCGCGACGGATCATGATGTTGCGCGGAGCCTTGTCCGACAGGCCCGATTGCACAGGCCGCAGTCCGTCTCCGATGATGTGCAAGGTCTCGCCGTTCGCACGGACGGCCGTGACCTCTTTGGCACTGGCCTTGAGCACCACGGCAGCAATCAGGTCGCCGTTGTCGGGGTGCTCTGCAAGCACGTTGTCGATCGCGTCGTCGCGTTCTTTCGGATCGCCGGGCAGTTCGATGAATTTTTCGGGTCCACGGTAGACCTGGGTTCGCTCGTAACCCATGATTCCGTCGCGCAGGGCCTTGTAGGCGGCCGTTTGATCGACCGCCGAGATCGAGGTGTAGACCCTGAGGCCCCGGGTATAGGTGGCTTCGCCATACTGCGCGTAGATCAGTTGTCGCGCAGTTTCGGCGACATATTCGGCGTGCAGGCTGACGGGGTCCGGGGCGTCGCGCAAGCGAAGCTTCTCTTCCCTGGCTTGCGCTGCCTGCTCAGGCGTGATGAAACCGTTCTCCTGCATCCGGTCGATCACATAGAGTTCGCGTTCTCGCGCCCGCGCAGGATTGTTGGCCGGGTTGTTGGCGCCGGGCGCTTTGGGCAGGCCCGCCAGCATCGCGGCTTGCGCGATGGAGATGTCCTTGAGCGGCTTGCCGAAATAGGCCTCCGAGGCCGCGGCGAAGCCGTACGCCCGCTTGCCCAGGTAGATCTGATTGAGGTAGATCTCGAAGATCTGATCCTTGGAAAGGAGTTGCTCCAACTTGAACGTGAGCAGGACCTCGTAGACCTTGCGGGTCACCGTTTTCTCCGAACTCAGGTATGCGTTGCGCGCCACCTGCATGGTGATGGTCGAGGCACCCTGGCTCCTCACTTTGTTCAAGTTTGCGACCCCGGCACGCACAAGGCCTTTGAAGTCGACCCCGTTGTGGTCATAAAAGCGCGCGTCCTCGGCCGCCAGCACGGCGTCCTTCATCAGCTTGGGAATTGCCGAGATCGGCGTGAATTCGCGGCGCTCTTCACCAAATTCGCCAATCAGAATGCCTTCTGACGAGAACACACGCAGCGGCAGCTTCGGTCGGTAGTCCTGAAGCTCGGAAATTTCCGGCAGGTTCGGATAGGCGGCCACCAGTGCAGTCAATATGACGAACGACAAGGCCAGCGCCCCCGCCAAGACCAGCCCGGTGAGCCAAAACACCACGCGCAGGAGCCAGGATCGCCAGGATCTTGAAACCGGCTTGTCGGCGTGTTCCGAAAAATGCGGTCGATCGGCCATGACAGCAAGCAAATAGCTCAGTTGCGCAGTGTCGCCGAAAATGCCGCTGTCGCGCGTATCCGCGCCTGGACGTCCACAAAGTCGGCCACGAGGATTACCATTTGCAGCCCGGCCGAGGCCTCTCGGCCGTGCGGGAGACAGGAGATGCGAAATGGCAAGCTCGTTCCTTGGCGATCCGCTGCAGATGTGGCGGGACGCCGTGACCAGACTCGAGAAGGACGTCAACTCGCTCGCGACCGGTGGCCTCGGCAACCAGGAGGTCGCTCGCTCGCTGCACCAGTTCTCGACGGTCTCGATGGGCATGCAGCAGATGCTCGAGAAGTTGATCGAGAAGTATCTGGAGAAGGCCAACCTGCCCAGCCGCAAGGAGGTTGGCGAGCTCGCGGCTTCGCTGCGCCGCATCGAAGAAAAGCTCGATCGGTTGTTGCCGCCGGAACCAGTTGCATCGAGRCCCGCGCGTACACGCAGACCGCCTGGCGAAGCACCGACACCGGCGGTGAAGGCTGCGCCGGCCGTCCGAGCGGCAGCGAGCCCCGCGCGTCGTAGCTCCCGAAAGAGCAAGGCCTGAACGATGGCCACACAGACCACCGCTTCACCCGCCGTCAGGACGCCCGATCCGGCGTTGACCGAACGCTTGCGTCTGGAGGTCGAGCGCGCCGTCCAGCGTGGCTTCAAGAGCATCGAACTGCTGGGGGCGCCCCCGCCCGCGGTCGGCGGCACACCCAAGCGTGTGCTGCACAGCCGCGGCACGCTCGAACTGGTGCACTACCGTGCCGTGGCCGATGAGGTGTATCGCGTGCCGTTGCTGTTCGTGATGGCGCCGACCAACAAGGCCTACATCCTCGATCTGGCGCCGGGGCAGAGCTTGATCGAATACCTGCTTTCGCGCGGCTACGACATCTACCTGATCGACTGGAACGCGCCGGACGACAGTGAACGCGACTTGAAGATCGAGAACTATGTGCTCGATTTCATTCCGGACTGCATCCGCCGCGTTCAGGAGGATTCGGGCGAGCAGGACGTGACCCTGGTCGGCTATTGCGCGGGCGGCATGCTGTCGGCCATCCATCAGGCCCTGCATCCCGATGGGCCCGTGAAGAACCTGGTCTGCTTCACCACGCCGATCGATTTCACGAAAATGGAGCTGTTCCGATCGCTGTCGGACCCGCGCCATTTCGACGTGGACCGGTTCGTCGACCGCGTGGGCGTCGTGCCCTCGGACATCGTCGTCGCCGGCTTCGACGCGCTGCGTCCCGCCAGTCGCATCGCCGGGCAGGTCAGGCTCTGGGACAACCTGTGGAACGACCAGTTCGTCAAGGGCTTCCGGATGATGGAGCGCTGGGGCAACGATACCTTGCCGCTACCGGGCGGCTACTTCCGCCAGACGACGCACGAGTTGCTGCGGAAGAACGCCCTGTACGAGGGGACCTTGCACATTGGCGGGCGACGGGTCGATCTCGGAAAGATCACGGTGCCTCTGCTGCATGTGGTGGCGCAGTTCGACCACATCGTGCCGCCGGACTGTGCGCGCCCGCTGGTCGAGCGTGTCGGTTCCGACGACAAGGAGCAACTCGTGCTGCCGGGCGGTCACATCAGCATTGCCGCCGGGCCCAACGCGGTCAAGCGGATGTGGCCGGCACTCGATTCATGGCTGCAAGGACGTTCGACATGACAGAAGTAGAAGCATTGCGCAACTACCCGCGCCGCATCGAATGCGGCGATTCACCCGTCGACATCGCGCGCATGCGCAGCGGCGATCGCGACGCGCTGGTTGCGTTCGTTGCGACACTGCCGGCGCACGACCTGCTGTTCCTGCAACGCGACATCAGCCACCCGAAGGTCGTCGATGCCTGGATGCGATCGATCGACGCGGGAGAACTGACGAGTCTCGTCGCGCGCGACGGCGACGTGATGGTCGGGTGCACCGCGATCTTTACCGACGCGCTGAGCTGGTCGCGCCACGTGGGCGAGCTGCGCGTGCTGGTGTCGCCCGCGTGGCGCGGCAAGGGGCTCGGCCGGGTGCTGATCCAGGAGTGCTTTGCGCAGGCTCTCGAACTCGGGCTCACGAAGCTCGTGGCGCAGATGACCACCGACCAGCGCGCCGCGATCGCCGTCTTCGAGGAACTGGGATTCCGGGCCGAAGCGCTGCTCGGCAATCACGTGGCCGACCGAGAGGGCAGACGGCACGATCTGGTGCTGCTGAGCCACGACGTGGGCGCAGTGGTGGTCCGCAATGTGTTGTATGGCCTGAGTGAAGCGCTCGGCGGATGACTCGCGCGGTCCTACTCGTCGATGCACGGAGAGGACACGTTGAACTTCGTGCCCGCGGACGATGCTATTCGACCGCCGTCGCTTCGATATGCCGCTCGAACCTTTCCAGCAGCAGATGCATTGCCTGTCGAGCCACGGCAAATTCATCGCACGCCGCGCGGGCGGCCATGTCCGCCTCATAGGCTGAGGGCGTCTCGAACACGCATTCCCACCGAACGTCGGGACCAGGGCCTTCAAGCTTCGTGAAGATCCGACCTGCCGGCAATCCCAGGCGTGTCCTGATTGCGCTGGCATGCCGGCGTTGCGCCAGCACGGCATCCGCCCTTCCGGGCAAGGCGTAGTAGTTGGTGATCTCAACAATCATGGTTTTGCACTCGTGCTGCGTTATCGCCTCCCTCAAGGGATTCGCGTATTGACAAGAATTCTACTTGATCACAAACTGTGATCACAGTATTCTTCGCACGTCGGCAGATGGTCTGTTCGACACGCGCGAGCTGATACGCGAGGAGCCGAAACATGCCAACGATTCAAACCATAGAGACAGTTCTCGTCCAGCTTCCGACGCGGCGCGAGCACAAGTGGACGGGCCTGACGGAGTCCATCGGCCGTTACTTGCTCATCAGGATGACGGACAGCGACGGCCGCGTCGGGTGGGGAGAGGCGCCAGCCCTGAAAGACTGGGGCGGGGAGTTCGGCCGCTACTTCGGCGAATCCACGGCGATCGCCAAGCTGGTGATCGAGAAGTACCTCGCGCCGTCGTTACTCGGCGTCGAGCTCGGAAACTTCGCCGAAATGCACGCCCGCATGGACGCCGTGGTCCGCGGATATCCCTACGCCAAGGCCGCGGTCGACTTCGCCGCCTACGACGTCACAGGGCGCTGGCTGGAATTGCCGGTGCACATGTTGCTGGGGGGCAGGGTGCGGTCCCGTATCCCGGTCACGCATTCCATCGGCCTGATCTCGATCGCGGAGGCGGAGAAGGAAGTGGCGCAGGTCGCCGCCGAGGGCATCAAGACGATCAAGATCAAGATCGGCGTTGATGCGAAGCGCGACATCGACATGGTGCGCACCGTCCGTGGCGCGGTGGGCGAAGACGTCGAGCTCTGCGTCGATGCCAACGAAGGCTATCGCACCCCTGGCGAGGCCATCTCCACGGTGCGCGCGATGGAGAAGTATCGGCTCAAGTATGTCGAGCAACCCGTCATGGGCATCGAGCGCATTGCCGAAGTGGCGCGCGCCATCGACCCGCCGGTCATGGCGGACGAGTCGGCCTGGAACGCCCACGATGTCATCCAGATCAGCGAGCACCGTGCCGCGCAGATCGTGTCGATCTACACCACCAAGCCCGGCGGTCTCTACAAGGCCATGGAGGTGGCCGCTGTCTGCAGGGCTGCCGGGATCATCTGCAACGTCAACGGATCCGTCGAGACAGGCGTCGGCAATCTCGCAAACATCCATCTGGCCGCCGCGGCGCCAGCTGCCACGCTGTCGTGCGTCGTTCCCGTGTCAACGCCGGCCGAATGGCAGAAGGGCCAGGTCGGCGGCATCTATTACCGCGACGACCTGATCGTCGCCCCCATGAAGCTCGTGGATGGTGCCATCGAGGTCCCGACCGCTCCGGGCATGGGCATCGATGTCGATCTCGGAAAGGTCGACAAGTACCAGGTGCGCGACTGATCACCGCCGTCCCACTCTCATCACCAGGAAAACTCAAGATGCGCAAAGCAATCATCGAACGGCAGGTCAAGGCCATGGCCGAGAACGGACTCGACGCCATGGTGTCGTGCTCGCCCGAAAACTACGCCTATGCAACGGGCTTTGTCGTGCCGTCGCAACCGCTGATCCGGCACCGCCACGCGATGGCTATCGTCCGCGTCGATGGCAAGACCGAATTGTTCTCGGTCGACATGGAAGCCAGCACGGTCAAGCGGCGAGCGCCGGACGTGCCCACGCGCATCTGGGCTGAGTTCACCGACGACGCGATGCTGGTCCTGGCGGACCAGTTGAAGAAGCTCGGACTCGGCGAGGCGCGCATCGGCATCGAGATGGACTACCTTCCCGCCGGCGATCTTGCGCGCCTGCAGAAGGCATTGCCGGAGGCCCGCTTCGAACGCTGCGAACACATCCTCGCGCGGCTGCGCCAGATCAAGACACCAGAAGAGATCGCCTTGCTGCGCCGTCTGTCACGCATCGCCGACCAGGCCATCACCGATGCGCTGGCATCCGTCAAGGCCGGCGATTCGGAGATGGACATCGCGGGGCACCTGACCCGCAACGTCTATGCGCTGGGCGCGGAGCATTTCAAGCTCATGATCATCGCGACGGGCGAACGCAGTGTGCTGCCGAACGTGGGCCCGAGCGAACGCAGGCTCAAGCCGCGTGACGTCTGCCGCATCGAGATCTTCTCGGTGATCGACGGTTACCAGGCGGGGGTGTGCCGCACCGCCGTCGTACAGGAGGCGCCTCCGCATGCGGAGCGGATCTGGCAGCACCTCGTCGACTGCAAGTACCGGATCATGGAGCTGGTAAAGCCCGGCGCAAGCTGCCGCGCCATCTACGATGCATTCATCGCGAAACTCGCCGAAGTGGACCTGCCGCCGATTTCTTTCGTCGGGCACGGCATCGGCCTGCACCTGCATGAAGATCCCTACCTCGGAAAGACGCCTATCCTCGGCCGGCCTGGCAGCGACGCCGTGATCGAGGAAGGCATGGTCCTGGGCTTCGAGCCGCTGTGCTACGAAACCGGCTTCGGGTTCGGCATGCAGAACAAGGACATGCTGCTCGTCACCGCCAACGGCTGCGAACTGTTGTCCGACTACGCCGACACCGACAAGCTGCTGGTTGTCAAAGGCTGAACATCAACACTGGAAAGATCATCCATGCGTACGCTGATCGAGCACCTTGAATTCGCGTTCCTTGTCGACGCCAGGGACACCGTCCTTCGCGACGCCAGCATCATCATCGAGAACGACCGCATCCTCGACATCGGCCCCGCCGAGCAGGTTACCGCAAGACACAAAGGCGGCAAGTTCGACCGCGTGATGGATGGTCGAATGCTCGGCATCTGCCCGGGCTTCGTGGACAGCCACGTCCACCTGTCCGAAACGCTGTCGCGTGCCGTGTTTCCCGACAACCTCAATACGCGGGCGTGGGTCTTCCACTGGGCCAAGCCCTTCTATGCTCACATCACGGAAGAAGACGAGTACTGGGGTGCGTTGCTCGGCATCACCGAGATGCTTCGCAACGGGACGACGTGCTTCATCGACATGGGCTCGCAGTACGACCCGGGCATCACCGTCCGCGCGATGGAAAAGACCGGCATCCGCGGCGTGACAGGACGACATGCGGCAGACAATCCGCCGGCCGAACTGCCGCGCGGCTGGACGGAGGAGATGGCGCGGCACCACTTCTTTCCGAGCGCCGAGGCTGCTCTCGCCGAGCTCGAGGCCTGCGTCCGCAAATACGACGGCGCCCTCGGCGGCCGCGTGCGCTGCTGGGTCAACATCGAGGGCAAGGAGCCCTGCACGCTGGAACTGCACGTCGGGGCCCAGAAGCTCGCGGAGCGCCTCGGCGTCGGCACCACCTATCACCTCGCCACATCGATCGAAGAGGCGAAGGTCTGCGAGGGCAAATACGGCATGTGGCCAATCACGCGCATCGACCGCGCAGGTGGCATCGGCTCCAATCTGGTGATTGCGCACGGCGCTGCCGTCAGCGACGAAGAGGTGTCCCTGCTCGCTCGCCGCGGCGCCAAGGTGGCCTTCTGCCCTTGCTCATCGTTCAAGCTCGGCAAGGGTGCGACCGCGATCGGAAAGTACCCGGAGATGGTCGCCGCGGGCGTCACGGTCGGTCTGGGCACCGATGGCGTGTCCGCGGCCGGGAACATGAACCTGATGCGGCAGATGCTGCTCGTTGCGGGCATGTTCAAGGATGCGCGCATGAAGCCGGACATCTTCACCGCACGACAGGCGCTGCGGGCTGCCACGATCGACGGCGCCAAGGCCGCCATGTGGGACCACGACATCGGGTCGCTCGAAGTGGGCAAGAAGGCGGACTTCATCCTCTTCGACCTCGACCACATCGAATGGACGCCGTTTCACGATCCGCTGCAGGCGCTGGTGTTCTCGGCATCCACCGCTTCCATCTCGCAGACCTGGGTCGATGGGCAAACGCTCTACAGCGACGGCAAGGTGCACGGCGTCGATGAGGCCCAATTGCGCCGCAAGGCCAGGGAACTCGCCGCCGCGGCTGTGAAGCGGGCGGGCCTGCACGAAGAGGGCGTCGAGACGACGACGACCCTCTATGACAGCGGCAACTGATGGCAAGCCGAGGCCAGGTCGTGGTCACGGATGCGATGTCGCAGTATTCAGGCGGGGGTGAGGTCGTAGACGGAGCGCAGTGAGTTCTCGATCGCCCTGGCGGTCAGGTCGCGTGCGATGAAGACGATCCATCCGGGCGAGGCTGTCCCATCGGGCCAAGTTGGCAGCCGGTCCAATGGGTAGAGGACATGTTGCACGCCCTGGACAACCACGGGCCGTTCGTCGTCCGCCACGCCCAACAGGCCTTTCACGCGCAAGATCGAGTCGCCCCTGTTCGCGAGCAGCAACTCCAGCCAGTCGACAAAGACGCTCCACTCGACCGGGCGCTCCAACTGGACGGTGAACGTCCGGATCGCCTCGTCATGACTGCCCATCAGCGGACCCAGTGGTGCGTTGCCGGCCTGCCGATCCTCGGCCGCCATCGGCAGGATCGGTCCGGATCGCCGCCATTGGGCTTCGGATTCCTCGAAGACCGCACGAGCCGCCAATCGGCCTTTGCTGGCAGTGGCGAAGATCGCACCTGGGTTTGTCGCCCGCAGCTTTTCGAGCAACACCGCGCAGTCCGACTCGTCGACCAGATCCGACTTGGTCAGGATCACCCGGTCGGCGGTGGCCAACTGCTGTCGGGCTTCTCGATGGCGGACCAGCGTCTGGTCGCCATTCACGGCATCGACGGTGGTGATGACCTGCCCAAGTCGGAACCACGGCGTCAGGATTTGCTCGCTGAGAATGGCTTGCATGATCGGCGCAGGGTCGGCCATGCCCGTGGTCTCGACGACAACGCGCGCAAACGCGGGGATGTCGCCGGTGCGCATCAGCGCATTCAGCTCTGCCAGCGTCGACACCAGGTCGTCCCGCACCGAGCAGCAAAGGCAGCCCGAACTGAGCAGCACCACGTCTTCGGCGACTTCCCGCACCAGAAGATGGTCAAGACCCGCTTCGCCGAATTCGTTGATGACGACCGCGGTATCCGACAAATCCGGATCGGCCAGCACGTGACGCAGGAGCGTCGTCTTGCCGCTGCCGAGAAAGCCGGTCAGCACATGGATCGGCACTCGGCTGTCGAGTCCGGCGCTGCTCATGCTCAGGCAATCTCGAAAATGGCGTCCACTTCCACCGCCACGTTGCGCGGCAGCGAATTGCAGCCGACCGCCGCGCGCGCGTGCCGGCCCGCGTCGCCGAACACCTCGACCATCAGGTCGGAAGCGCCGTTGATGACCTTGGGGTGCTCGCCGAACTCCGGCGTTGCATTGACGAAGCCGCCCAGGCGCACGCAGCCCACGACGCGGTCGAGGCTCCCGCCGAGCGCGGTGCGCAGCTGCGCGAGGATGTTGATCGCGCACAGCCGCGCTGCCTTCTGTGCGTCTTCGATCGACACGTCCCCTCCGACCTTGCCGACGTACTGGTCCTTGCCGCCCGCACTCGGCACCTGGCCTGCGATGTACATCATGGAGCCGCTCTTGCGCGCCGGGATGTAGTTGGCCGCGGGGGCGACCGGGTTGGGCAACTCAATGCCGAGTTGCTTGAGACGGGCGTCGTGTCCTTGCTGAGTCATGTTCTTCAGGTCCTCGATGGGTGGGTTCAGTTGCCGAAATAGAGGTCGTCGAGCGGGGCAGTCAGCAGGCTTGCCGTCTCCGGCTCGACGAGGGCGGGCGCAAGTGACTGCGCGGTGTTCCGAATGTCGCGAAGGATGCCGCGCTTGGCGACAGCGGGCTTCTTCGCCTCCAGTCCTTCGAGGATCTCGACGTGCGCCGATGCATCCCATGGCATGTCGGGCGAGAGCAGCGACAGGTACATCGTCGGCCCGAACTGCAGCCAAAGGGACTCCACGAGTGGCATGACGACTTCGGTTCCGGCCGCCTCATACAGCGTGAAGTGAAAGCGCTGGTTCGAAGAAAGGCAACCGATCAGATTGCGCTTGGCGATGGCATCGAGAAGCTCGCTGTTGATGGTCGTGAGCGACTTGAGCAGGGCAGGGGTGCAATTGCGGCACGCCATCTCCGTGGCCAGTCCCTCGATCAGTTCCCTGACGGCGAAAAGCTCGTTGAGCTTCTTGGGCGTGAGACGGGGAACGCGAACCGATCCTGTCGAGGTGTCCTCCAGCGCATTGATCACGACGAGTCGCGTCAGCGCCTCGCGAATCGGCATCGGACTGGTGCCGAAACTGGCGGCGAGCTTGCGCAGGCTCATCACCTGGCCCGGTACGAAAGCGCCCACCATCAATCCTCGTCGCAACCTCTGGAAGACCTCTTCCGGGACGCTGCCGCGTGCCCGTCTGCTCGGCTCTTCCGCGTTATGTGCTTGACGGCGGCTGGCGATCTTTTCCATGGCGCTCTCTTTTGGAATGTGTGCTTCGTGTGGAGTGCGGGTTAACCCGGTTGTTGGCGATTATATGTGTGATCACACTTCGTGATCAAGATATGCAGAAGAGCAGAACACAGATGCGAGATCGCCAACCCTAGGCCCGGCCAGCCGCTCACGCAAGTTTCGGCCCCGGTTCACCCACTCAACCATATGGCAGGTATTTCATGCGGTTCCATTATTCGGCTATTTCATTGAATTCCAGCATTCGAGCGGCGGCCGTTGCGGCGGCGCTCACGCTGACCTCGGCAGCCTGGGCCGCGGACGATGTCAACGTCCGCTTCAGCTGGAAACTCAAGGGCGAATACGCCCACATGTACCTGGCGCAAGAGCAGGGGATGTATGCGGCCAACAACCTCGATGTCCGGATGGGTGAGGGCGCGGGAGCACCCGCTGCACTGGGAGCGCTGCTGCAGGGCCAGGAAGACGTCGTGATCATGCCCGCCATCTTTGCGGTGTCGGCCATCCAGAAGGGCATGCCCGTCAAGATCATTGCCCTCTATCAACCGAAGACACCCGTGGTGCTGATCTCGCAGCCAGACAAGCCGGTGCTCAAGCCGAAGGATCTCGAAGGCAAGACGGTCGCGCACTCCGTCGGTGAAACGGGGACCTCCTACCTGGCGGTCTTCTGTGCCGTCAATCACATCGACTGCACCAAGGTGAAGAAGGTCCAGATGGACGCGCAGTCGCGCGTTCCGCAGTTCCTGCAGAAGCAGGTTGACGTGGTCAGCGTCTACAAGAACAACGACCTCCCGATCATCGAGGCGCGTATCGGCACGAAATTCCCGTCGCTCGACCTGGCGCAGAACGGCCTGGCGATCCCCGGACTGGCCGCGGTCTCGAGCAACGCCACGATTGCGAAAAAGCCGGACGTGCTCAAACGCTACCTGGCGGCGGTGAACCAGGGCATCGATGCGACCCGAAAGGACCCCAAGGCCGCGACCGCCGCGATAGCGAAAGCCTGGAAGGGCGGCCCCGCGCCCGAAGTGATCGAAGCGCAGGTGCGCGCGACGATGGAAGCCATCGAAGTGCAGCCCGGCAAGCCGCTCGGGTGGACGGACGCCCAGACGATCGCGCAGGCGCTCGAGCTCCTGAAGACCGACGAAGCCATCGGCACGCCGAAGCCGGCCGACGCCTTCTTCACCAACGACCTGCTGACCCAGCCGTAGCCAAGGTGATCCATGACTGAACTGAAACTCCCCGGAATGGTCGCGATGCCCGTCTCTAGAAGCACGAAAAAGAAACCGCCACGAGTCAGATTCTTCGAGCGCTATGCCTCCGTGCTTCTTGCGATCGGCGTCCTCGTCGTATGGCAGTTCGCGGTGCCGCTGTCCGGCCTCTCGGAATTCGTGCTGCCGACGCCGCTCGCCATCGCGAAGCGAATGGTGACCGACTTCAACCTGCTCGCGACGCATTCGTACATCACTCTGCTCGAAGTGCTGGGCGGCTTCCTCTCGGGCGTGGTGGTCGGCATTCCACTCGCGCTGGCGATCTTCTATTCGAAGGTCTTCGAGCGTGCGGTCTATCCGCTTCTCGTGGCGCTGCAGACGGTCCCGAAGATCGCACTCGCACCGTTGCTGGTGCTCTACCTGGGCTACGGCTGGGCGCCGAAGATCAGCCTGGCCTTCCTGATCTCGTTCTTCCCGATCGTGATTTCCACCGTGGTGGGCCTGCAGTCGCTCGACAAGGGCCTGGTCAACATGGTCCGCTCGATGGGCGCGAGCGAGGCGCAGACTTTCTTCAAGGTTCGCTTGCCGGCGGCGTTGCCGAGCATCTTCGGTGGCCTCAAGGTCGCGATCTCGCTGGCAGTCATTGGCGCCATCATCGGCGAGTACATCGCTGCCGAACGCGGTCTCGGCTACCTGCAGCTCCAGGCGAACTCGCAGTTCGACACCACGCTGAATTTCGCAACCGTCGTCACGATCTCGCTGATCGGTGTGCTGCTCTATTTCGTCCTTTCTCTTGTCGAGAGCAAGGTTTCGTTTCACCGCGAAAGCGCCAAGTGATGGGAATCCGCCATGAACGTGAAGAGTTTGAAGGAATGCGTCTTGCAATCCGGCGCGGGGAGTCGACGCGATGAGTAGTGCAGCCGCCGTCACCATCGAAGGTGTCTCGAAGTCCTACGAGGTGCGCACGGGCGATGACGTGCTCGCGCTCGACCGTGTCGACCTCAACATCAAGCCCGGCAGCTTCGTCGCGATCGTCGGCCCCAGCGGGTGCGGCAAGAGTACGCTGTTGTCGCTGCTGGCAGGCCTGACGCCGGTGAGCTCCGGTCGATTGGGCATCGATGGCGACATCGTCGTCCGTCCGCATCCCAAGGCCGGTGTCGTGTTCCAGTCCGACCTGCTGCTCTACTGGCGCAGCATCCTCGACAACATCCTGCTGCCCATCGAAATCAAGGGGCTGGACCGAAAGGCCTACGCCGATCGCGCGCGCGAACTGCTGGCGCAGGTCGGGCTCAAGGGCTTCGCAGACAAGTTCCCCTCGGAACTCTCGGGTGGCATGCGTCAACGTGTGGCGATCTGCCGTGCCTTGATCCAGGAGCCCGGGCTGTTGTTGATGGACGAGCCCTTCGGCGCGCTCGATGCACTGACGCGCGAGCAGATGATCATGGACCTGCAGACCATGTGGATGCGACTGCGCAACACGGTGCTGTTCATCACGCACGGCATCGACGAAGCGGTGTTCCTCGCCGATCGCGTCATCGTCATGTCGCCGCGGCCCGGCCGCGTGGATCTCGATCTCGCCATCGACATTCCAAGGCCGCGCCGCTGGAGTGGTATCCACGAAAACCCTGCCTTCCAGCACTACGTGCGGCAGGTGCGCGAGATGTTCGAAGCCAAGGGCGTGCTCGTCGCGCACTGACCAGAGAGGCAGGAATGAAAGTATCCATACTGGGCGCCGGCGCCGGTGGGGCCGCGGCCGTTGCCGAACTCACGCGGGCCGGGCATGAAGTTGTTCTCTGGAACCGCTCTCCCGAAACGCTCGTGCCCTTCCAGGCACTGGGCGGCGTGCGCTACGAAGGCGTGCTGGGCGAAGGCACCGCACGGCCGGCACTGATCACGGCGGATCTCGCTGAGGCCATCAAGGGCGCCGATGCAGCGGTGGTAACGCTGCCGACCTTTTCTCACGCGCCGGTTGCTCGCGCACTCGCCGCCGCGCGCTGGCCGGCGAACCGGCCGGTGGTGCTGAATCCCGGGCACACCGGCGGCGCATTGGACTTCGCGCACGCCTATCGAAGCGTGCGCGCCGATCTGCCGCCGATCGCCGAGTTCTCGACCCTGACCTATGTCGCCCGCAAGTACCAGCCCGACAGCGTGACCGTGACCGGCCGAGCGCGCCAGGTGCGTGCGGCGGCGCTGCCCGGTGGTGACTCGGCGCTGGCCGTCGCTTGCGAACTGTTCCCCGGGGCTGCGCCGGTCGGCGACGTGCTCGCCTCTGCGCTTGCCAATGCCAACCTGGTGCTGCATCCGCCGGGTGCGGTTCTCGCAGCGGCCTGGGTCGAAGCGACGCACGGCGACTTCACCTTCTATGTCCAGGCGATGACGCCCGGGGTTGCGCGCACCATGCGTGCGCTCGACGATGAGCGACTGGCCGTGGCCGCGGCCTTCGGCCATCGTCTGCCGAACCTTGTCGAAGAAATGAAACTGATCGGCACCGTCGAATCGACAGTCACCGACACGCAGGACTTCGTGGCCGCGATCGCGGGCGGCGAGGCCAACAAGCGAATCAAGGGCCCCGACTCCCTGCAGCACCGGTACTACCGGGAGGACTTCGGCCACGGCCTTCTTCCCTTCCTCGAAATCGCCGCGATCGCCGCTGTGGCCACGCCGGTCGCCCGCGCGCTGTACACGCTCGCGCAGGCGCTGGTCGGCATCGACTACAGCAAGGGCGGACGCACCGCCGAAGCGATGGGCATTGCGGGCCTGTCGAGATCCGAACTTCTTCAACGTGTGAGGCAGCCATGAATTGGGACAAAGTCGTCATTGCGATCGTCGGCGGCGATCGTCGCGAACAGGAAATTGCCCGCTGTGCGGTTGCGGCCGGAGCCCAGGTACGCGCCTACGGCTTCCCGTGGCCTGAGCAGGGCATCGCCGGCGTCAACCACGTGTCGAACGCGCGCGAGGCGCTGGAAGGGGCCGACATCGCGCTCTTTCCCATCCCCGGCATCGCCCCGGACGGCGCGCTCTTTGCGCCGCAATGTGCCGAACGCGTCATCCCGGACCGCGAGATGCTCGCCGGCATGCGGCGCCCGGGACACATCATCCTGGGATGGGCCGACCCCAGGCTCAAGGCCCATTGCGAGGCGCTCGGCATCAGCCTGCACGAGTACGAGTGGGACGAGGACCTGATGCTCCTGCGCGGACCCGCGATCGTCGAAGGCATGCTCAAGGTGCTGATCGAGAACACCGATATCACGATCCACAAGGCCAAGATTTGCTTGGTCGGGCAGGGAACGATCGGTTCGTTGGTCACCCATACGCTGCTGGGACTGGGCGCACATGTCCACGTCGCCGCGCGCAATGCAGTGCAGCGCGCCGCGGCCTACGCCGCGGGCGCCGAATCACATGAACTGTCCGATGTGGCCCTGGTGCTTCCGGACACGGACATCGTCATCGCGAGCGTGCCTGCGCGTGTTCTCGGGCGCGAGTTGCTCGAGACATTGCCCAGGCATGCCCTGCTCGTCGACCTCGCAGCGCCGCCCGGCGGCATCGATCGTGACGCCGCACAAGAGCTTGGGCTCAAGTTCGTCTGGGCCCGCGGACTCGGGGCACGCGCGCCCATCACTGTCGGCCGCAGCCAATGGAGCGGCGTGCGTCGCCGCATCGACAACATCTTGAAGGAAAAACAATGAGCGCCGATCTGGTGATTCGCAACGCACGGGTGGTTCGCCACGACGGAGAGTTTCACGGCGGTGTCGCCGTGAAAGACGGCAAGATCATCCTGACCGGCGCCGACAGCGCCTTGCCGAAAGGCCATCGCGAGATCGACGCCGGCGGCCGCGTGCTGATGCCCGGCGTGATCGATCCGCATTGCCACCTGGGCGTCAAGTACCCGTATGCAGAAGACATGCGCACCGAGACGGCGGCGGCGGCTTCCGGGGGCGTGACCACGGCGCTGCTCTACATCCGAAATCTCAAGCCCTCCTACTTGCCGTTCTACGAAGAACGCAAGGCACTCGGCGAGGAGAACGCGATCATCGACTTCGGTTTTCACTTCGGCATTCAGCGCGAAGAGCACATCGCCGAGATTCCCGAGATCGTCGCGAAGACCGGGGTGCGTTCGTTCAAGTGCTACTTCGGCTATGAGCCCGACAACCCGATCGGCATCGTCCCGGCGACCGATGGTTGGGTGTATGCCGCGATGCGCATCCTGGCGAAGATCCCCGGCGCGCTCATCAACGTCCATTGCGAGAACACGCAAATCGCCGCCTGGATGAAGAACGAGATCAAGGCGACAGGTCGACAGGATCTCGGCGCCTATACCGAATCCCGCCCGGCCTTCTGCGAGGTGGAGACCATCCGCCGAATGATCTTCCTTGCGGAGCGAACGGGCTGCTCGCTGCACCTGGTCCACACCTCCGTCGGCATGGGCCCGGTGCTGGCTGCCGAGGCGCAGGCGCGCGGCGTGCACGTCACCGTCGAGACCTGCCAGCACTACCTCACCCGCACGGCCTACGACAGCGACCTGGACATGCGCGCCAAGATCTCGCCACCGCTGCGCGACAAGGAAGAGCAGGAGGGCTTGTGGCGCGGCGTGCTGAACGGCTCGGTCTATAGCCTGGGCACCGATCACGTTCCGTTCCTGCCCAAGAAGCTCGAAGACCTTTGGTCCGAATTGCCGGGCGTGGTGTCCTTTCCGTGGGAGCTTTCGCTGATGCTGCACTTCGGAGTGCATCAGCGCGGCTTGCCGCTGTCGCGCCTGGTCCAGCTCAACTCGGCCAATCCTGCACGCCGCTTCGGCCTGTGGCCACGCAAGGGCAACATCGAAGTTGGTTTCGACGCCGATCTCGTGCTGGTCGACCTCGACGAAGAGCGCACGGTCCACCATACCGGCAAGGGCACCTGCATCTACGAAGGCTGGAAGCTCAAGGGATGGCCCGTGCTTACGGTGGCCCGGGGCGCCATCGTCTACGAGAACGGCAAGGTCGACGAAAGTCTCTTCGGCCGTGGGCGCTGCCTTTCCAATCCCTCGTGACCATGGAAACCGGGATTTGCGCAGGCGTGACGCGTGGTGTAGCGCCACGCACCCGGAGCGTCAGCGAGCGCATCGGAGACCTGCACGAGGCGGCGCGGGAACTCGCCGCGCTCCGGCCGCGCCCACGACTGGAGCGGCTGTCGGGCCTCCACAACCCCTGGGGCCATGCGGCTGGGCTTACCGATGCCTGGCGCTTCCTGGACTTGTGCGAGGACCCGGCCATCGTGGATCGCGTCGAAGCGGCGATCGGGCCCGACATCGTTCTGTGGGATTCCGAGCTGCACCTCGAAGCGGCCTCATACCAACGCTTCGTTCGCGAAGGGCGGGAAGGGCGCTACTGGCCTGTCATGCCACCGGCAGGTGCCGTCGTGCTCGTGGCGCCGAGGCATGCGCAGCCAGTGACGTGCCTGGAACTGAGCTGCGTCGCAACCGGCTTGCCGTTGCTGGATCCGGACGAGCCTGTGTACGTGATCCGCTACATGCCGGCGACCAGCAGCTTCCTTCGCGACGGGCGCGCGCTCGCCAACTGGATCGCCATGGAAGAACAGCCACTGATCAATCATGCCGCGCGGCCACTCTGGCTCGTGCGCGGCGAAGACCGTGCGGGCAACGATTTCGTCACGGGCTTCTCACCCCCGGTCCCGCGTTGGGCAGGAATTCAACCTAAGGAGCACTGACATGCCGTTCGTCATCGTCGAATTTTGGGAAGGTCGCACGGTCGACCAGAAGCGCAACCTCGTCAAGGCCATCACGAAGGCCATGGTCGACGAGGCAGGCTGCAAGCCGGAGCATCTTCACGTCGTGATTCATGACACGCCGAAGGACAGCTGGGGACGCGCCGGCGTGCTGGGCATCGACATGGAGGAAAAGTGATGAATCTCGACGAACTCGATCCCCGTACCTCGGCACTCCTGGTCATTGATCTTCAGAACGCCTTCATCCACGACAACGGAACGCTCGGTATCTCCGGCGTCAACACGAAGCGCCTCTCGTCGATCGTCCCGGCCCTCGCGGAGTTGATCCCGCGTTGCCAGGCGGCGGGCATTCCAGTGGTCTGGACCGTGCAGGAGCACTTCGCGGTGGACGCGAGCCGTGCCCGCAAGAAGCTCGCAGGCCACACGGCACGGCGCAAACAGGTCTCCGCTCTTGCCGGCAGCTGGGACGAGGAGATCGTCGACGAGTTGAAGCCGCTGGCCGCCTTCAATCCGTCCTACGTCATCCGCAAGCACCGCTTCGGCGCCTTCTACGAGACCCGCCTCGAGATGATGTTGAAGATGCTGGGCACCCGGACGCTCTTCGTGGCCGGAACCACGACGAACGCCTGTGTCGAGACGAGCATCCGCGAGGCCTATCTGCGCGACTATGACGTCGTCGCATTGAACGATTGCATCTCCGGCGTCAACGGCGAGTGGGAAGAAACGGCGAAGCAGGTCTGGAAGCAATACTTCTGCGAGCTGTCGGACTCCAAGGAGATGCGCGGCTGGATCGACTCGAAGTCTGCGCCGCGCACGCTCGGCTATGGCCACATGCTGCTGATGGTTCAGGACGTGGAACGCTCCACGGCTTTCTATGTGAACCAGCTCGGCTTTTCCATTCGGCCCGCGAAGCCATTGGCTGACGGCCGGCCGTTCACCGCCTTTCACCAGGGCATCGCGATCGTCGGGGGCCGGGCGCCGGCACACCGGCAGATCGATCACATGGCTTTCGAGGTCAACGATGTCCGCGCGCTGCGGGAGCGGCTGAAAAAGGCCGACGTCGAGTTTCAGCAGGATCTGCACGACGGGCCCTATGGCCTGACCATCTATGTCACCGATCCCGACGGAACCAGGGTCGAGCTATATCAGGTCGCTGCGACCGCCTGAGTGACCCGCGTCGCCGGCTGGCGGCGACGATCATCCCTACGGACGACACACGGCGTTATCGCCGTGTGTCGTTTCGTCTCATGACACCAAGGAACCTCCATGCTGATGGGCGTGCCGGCCGAAACCGCGCCAGGCGAGACAAGCGTGGTCGCGACTGCGGAGACCGCTAAGGGTTTCTACGAACCAGAAATCTCTTTGTTGGTCTCTATTTCGAGACTAAGATCGAAAACAAGAACCGGCGCAGACCCCAGCCCATAGGAGTCACCCGTCGGCCGAACAACCTCCTGGTGCCCGTGGCGCACCTCGTTGGAGCTATGTACGTGGACACGACTCTCAAATCGGTGGCGAACCCCCCAGACAGCGAAAAGGTCAGCGGGTATGCGTGGAAGGCACTTGCCGGTTCAGCGATCGGCTATGCAATGGATGGCTTTGACCTGCTCATCCTGGGTTTCATGCTCTCGGCCATCTCTGCCGATCTGCATCTGACCCCCGGCCAGGCCGGCTCGCTGGTGACCTGGACGCTCATCGGGGCCGTTGCAGGCGGCATCGTCTTCGGCTCGCTGAGTGACCATTTCGGTCGCATTCGCGTAATGACCTGGACCATCTTGCTGTTCGCCGTCTTCACCGGCCTTTGCGCATTCGCCCAAGGCTACTGGGATTTGCTCGTCTACCGCACGATCGCCGGCATCGGCCTCGGCGGCGAGTTCGGCATCGGGATGGCATTGGCGGCCGAAGCGTGGCCGGCCAACAAACGCGCTCGGGTTTCCTCGTATGTGGCGTTGGGATGGCAGGCCGGCGTGCTCGCAGCCGCCTTGCTGACGCCGCTGCTGCTGCCGCACATCGGATGGCGCGGCATGTTTCTGGTTGGCATCTTTCCGGCCATCGTCGCCTGGGTCATCCGCAATCGCCTCCATGAACCGGAAGTCTTCGTTCGCAAGCCAAAGGTCAAGGGTTCCAAGCTGAAGGCATTCCAGTTGCTCGTCAAGGACAAGCGCACCACGCGCACCAGTCTCGGCATCGTGATCCTTTGCTCGGTCCAGAACTTCGGCTACTACGGCATCATGATCTGGATGCCCAGCTTCCTGGCCAGCAAGCTCGGTTTCAATCTCACCAAGTCGGCAATGTGGACCTCAGTGACCATCCTTGGGATGATGGCCGGCATCTTCGTGTTTGGCCAGATCGCAGACCGCATCGGCCGCAAGCCCAGCTTCCTTCTCTTCCAGGCTGGCGCCGTCGCGATGGTGCTGACCTATTCGCAACTGACCGATCCGATCACCATGCTGTGGGCGGGCGCAGTGATGGGCATGTTCGTGAACGGGATGCTCGGCGGCTACGGCGCGCTGATGTCCGAGGCCTACCCGACCGAAGCGCGGGCCACTGCACAGAACGTGCTCTTCAACATCGGCCGCGGCGTCGGCGGATTCGGACCGGTGGTAGTCGGGGCGCTGGCGACGGCATATTCGTTCCAGGTCGCGATTGCCCTGCTGGCTTCGATCTACGTGCTCGACATGTTGGCGACGCTGTTCCTCATTCCTGAGCTCAAAGGCAAGGAGCTCCAATGATGCAAACGTCTGCCGACCACCAGTCGCCCGCCAGCGGCAAGGCCTGCTTCCAGCGCAATGCCGACAGCGTCGCATCGCATCGCTGCGAAGTCACCGAACACCGCTGGATCAACGACCGCTACAAGTACCTCAGGTTGACTTCGCAAGCGGACCTCGCCGGCTCTACCAAGCCCGGCCAGTTCTACCAGCTGAAGTGCCCCGGCACGAACGACCTGAGCCCGTTCCTGCTGCGGCCCATGAGTGTCTACGGTGTCGGGCCCGAAGCCGGAACGATCGAATTCCTCTACAACGTCACCGGCGTGGGCACCCATGCGTTGTCGCACCTCGATGTCGGTGCCTGTATGGACATCGTGGGGCCGTTGGGCAACACATTCGCACTGGAGCCAACTTTCAAGCGAATCATGGTCGTGGCGCGCGGCGTCGGCCTCGCCACGATGGCACCGCTGCTCCAGCACGCGGCAAAGACGGGCATCCGGATCACCGCCGTCATGTCGGCGCGCACACCGAAGGACCTGATGCGCGACGAGTTCCTGCGCGGCGCCGATGCCGACGTTCATTGCGTCTTCGACAGCGAAGGCAGTTCCTCGGTCGAGGCCATGGAGCCGCTGGTACGCCGTCTACTGCGCGCCGGGCATCACGACGTGGTCTACACCTGTGGATCGCACCGCATCCTCATGCTCCTGCAGCGGGTGCTGAAGGACTTTCCAGCCACGCGCGGCGAAGTCGCCATGGAACAGCGAATGGCCTGCGGCATGGGCGTGTGCCTTTCCTGTGTCCGCTTGTTCGACAAGGGCGGCGACAAGCAATTCCTTCGCGTCTGTCGCGAAGGCCCCGTATTCCCCATCAGCGACGTCGTCGGGGAGGTGGAGTTTGGCTAATCTGTCCGTCAAGGTCGGAGAGCTAGGCCTCCGCAACCCGGTGATGCCCGCCTCGGGCTGCTTCGCGATCGAATATGCCGAAGCGCTCGACCTCAACAAGCTCGGTGCGCTCGTGATCAAGAGCGTGTCCCCGAAAAGCCGCGCCGGAAACCCGACCCCGCGCGTCACCGAAGCCTACAGCGGCATGCTGAACTCGATCGGCATCCCGAGCAAGGGCCTGGCCTACTACCGCGATTCGGTGCTGCCGGCCTACACGCAATACGACACGCCCGTCGTGGTCTCGATTTCCGCGGACACCGTCGACGAGTTCGCCGAGGCAGTGGCCGAGATGTCATTGCCGGAGGTGGCCGTGGTCGAAGCCAACATCTCGTGCCCGAATCTCGAGGCAGATGGCATGGCCTTCGCCATGACGCCCGAGACCACGTACAAGGTGGTCAGCGCGATTCGTCGCCGCACCAGCCATCCGTTCTGGGCCAAGCTCACGCCGAACGCTTCGCACATCGCAGCCGTCGCCAGGGCGGCCGAGGAAGCCGGCGCCGACGCGCTGGTGATGGGCAACACCGTACTGGGCATGTCGATCGACGTGCGCACGCGCAAGCCGAAGCTCGGCAACGTGATGGGCGGCCTGTCGGGCCCGGCGATCAAGCCGATCGCGCTGCGGATGGTCCACCAGTGCTATCGCAGCGTGCGGATACCGATCATCGGATGTGGCGGCATATCCTGCGCGGACGATGCCGTCGAGTTCATGCTCGCCGGCGCCAGTGCGGTACAGATCGGCACCGCATCTTTCATCGATCCGGGCGCGATGCAGAAGATCATCCACGGGCTCGAAGCCTACTGCCGGGAGATGGGCGTGGAGAACATTCGCGAACTGACCGGGCAGGTCAAGCTCGACCGACAGTTGTCGGACCGGTGGCTGCGCTTTGCGCAGCAGTCGGGTTGATGGGCGAGGCCATGAGCGTTCTCGGCCTTCAATCCACCGCCGAAAAGCTGTTCTCCGACGTGCGTGATCTGACCTTCGATGGCGTCGGCGTCACGCGCGAGAGCTACGGCCGCGGCGAATCGGCGACCGCCGACTATCTGCGCGAGTTCGCAAAGGCACAGGGGCTGGACGTGCATGCCGATCGGGCGGCCAACCTGGTGTTTCGCCTGCCCGAGGCCGGCGCGTCGTCCTCGGTCTCGTGGGCCGGATCGCACATCGACTCCGTGCCGCAAGGCGGGAATTTCGATGGCTATGCCGGCGTCGTCGCCGGACTGCTTTGCTTGCTGGAACAGAAGCGCAGCGGCGAGGCCTACCACCTGCCCCTTGAAGTCATTGCGTTCCGTGGTGAGGAGAGTGCCTGGTTCGGCAAGGCCTACATGGGCTCCGGCGCGCTGTTCGGCAAGATCGGCGCGGCGGACCTCGACCTCCAGCAGCGCACGACGCGCGAGACAATGGCCGACTGCATGCGAGCCTGCGGCGCTGACATCGAGGCGATCCGCACCCAGCAAGTGCTCATCGACAAGGCCAGGGTGAAGGCCTATCTCGAACTGCACATCGAGCAGGGTCCGGTGATGATCGCCCGCCAGTTGCCCCTGGCCGTCGTCTCGGGTATCCGTGGCAACGTACGACACAACCGTGTCGTGTGTCATGGCGATGCGCAGCATTCGGGCGTGGTGCCGCGCTGGCTGCGCCATGATGCGATGTTCGCGGTGGCCGATTTGATCATGCGCATCGATGCGCACTGGCGCGCCCTGCTCGAACGCGGGATCGATCTCGTCGTGACGACGGGCATCGTGAGCACCGACCCTGCCGAGCACTCGATCTCGCGCATCCCGGGGCAGGTCAGCTTCAGCCTGGAGGCGCGCAGCAAGAGCAACGACACGCTGGAGGCGTTCTATCAACTGATGCGCGCCGAGTGCACGGCCATCGAACGGGAGCGCGGCGTCCGGTTCGAGTTCGACCGTCGCCTGCTGAGCGATCCGGCCACCATGGACAAATCGATCTGCGAGGTCCTTTCGAACGCCTGCTCAGCGCAGGGGACGCGCTTTGAAGTGATTCCCAGCGGAGCGGGGCACGACGCCTCCTTGTTTGCCAACGCCGGCATCCCCAGCGGCATGCTCTTCGTGCGCAACCAGAATGGCTCGCACAATCCGCACGAAGCGATGGACATGGGCGACTTCATGCTCGGCGTGCAGGCCATGCACGGCGCCTTCGCCCAGTTGGCATGAGGCACCTGATGAATCAATCGATCACCCTGCGCCGCCCCGACGACTGGCATCTGCACTTGCGCGACGGCGAGGTGCTCGAAGCCGCGCTGCGATACACGACGGACCAGTTCGCTCGCGCTGTCGTCATGCCCAACCTGAATCCGCCGATCACTACGGTCGCAATGGCACGCGCTTACCGCGACCGGATCCTCGCCGCGCTCGATCCGGGTGTGCGGTTCACGCCGCTGATGACGGCCTACCTCTGCGACAACACGCCTGCCGAAGATCTTCGGCAGGGGTTCGAGGAGAAGGTCTTCGCGGCAGTCAAGCTCTATCCCGCCGGCGCGACCACCCATTCGGAACTGGGCGTCACTTCGACCGCGAAGGTCGCCAAGGCGCTCGAGACGATGCAAGTGATCGGGATGCCGCTGCTCGTGCACGGGGAAAGCACTGATCCATCGGTCGACGTGTTCGACCGCGAGGCCGTGTTCATCGAGACCACGCTCCGCCCCCTGTTGCGAGATTTCCCGAATCTCAGGGTCGTGATGGAGCACATCACGACCGAGCAGGCTGTCGAGTTCGTGCTCGCCGATGCGAGTGGCCGTCTCGGCGCAACCATCACGCCACAACATCTGATGTTCAATCGCAATGCCATCTTCACGGGCGGCATCCGGCCGCACTTCTATTGCCTTCCTGTCCTCAAGCGTGAGCGCCATCGCCTGGCACTGCGAAAGGTGGCGACGTCAGGGGACCCGAGGTTCTTTCTGGGCACCGATTCGGCTCCTCACTATCGCGTGCTCAAGGAAGCGAGATGCGGCTGCGCCGGCATCTTCAACGCGCCGACTGCGATGCAAAGCTACTGCACCGTGTTCGACGAGGAGCATGCGCTCGACCGGCTCGAAGCCTTTGCCAGCCTCAACGGCCCACGCTTCTATGGCTTGTCGCCGAATGAAGAAACGGTGACGTGGACCCGCACGGACTGCCTGGTGCCCGACGACGTGGTGCTGCCCGGCGGCGCCACGATTCATCCTTTCCTGGGCGGCACCACCGTATCGTGGAGCCAGCCCTGATGACCTCTGGACCGCCATCTCCTATAGTCTCTTTTTCGATTCAAAGATTGGAAAGTGAGATGGACGCCGCCAATCAAGCCTACAAGTCCTCGATCGACTACCTGGCGCTCGGCAACCGGTTGCGGGCCTACCGGGTGGGTGCGTCCTTGCTCGCCGAGGACGTCGCGGAAAAACTCGGCATCTCCAGGGCTGTCGTCTACCGGCTTGAGAAGGGCGAGATCGTCAAGATCGAGACCTTGGAGCGTCTGGCAGCACTGCTGGACACCTCGATGGCATCTCTGCTCGGCGTCGAAGTCGAGTACTACCCGACGGCTCTCGGCCTCTTCGAACGGATGCGCCAACTGGAGGAGTCCGCCGATCGCATCCTGGCGCACTTCGAGCCGATCTCGCTGCTGCTCACGTCAGACGATTACCTGCCACTGCTGCGGGAAATGCTCGCCGAAGCTTCCCCTCGACGTGATGTCAAGTCACCCAGCGCCGCCGACATCGACAAGATGCTCCAGATCATGGAAGAGCGGCGCGCGTTCTTCCAGAAACGCAGGCCGCACATCGTGAGTCTGATCGGCCTGCGCGAGCTCGAACGCTTCATTCAGACCGGCCTTGTGGGCAGGGTCGACCTGCCGGAGAAGACCAGGGCCGTGCGCAGGCTCGCCGCAAGACGTGAAGTCGAACGCATCGCCGACCTGATGGAAAGCGAGCCGATCGACGTGCAGATCGGACTGATCGATGACGCCATGCCCGCATCGACCTTCCAGGTGTTCTCGAGCCGGGCTGGCAGCGTGCTTGCGGTCAGTCCGTTCCGCCTCGGCGAATTGCCCAACGTCAGGAACGGCATCGCCACCGTTACCGCATCGCCCGAGGCGGTTCGCATGTACGAGGCCATGATCGGCAAGCTCTGGAAGGCTGCCTACAAGGGCAGGGCGGGCGCGCAGCATCTGCGAAAACTGCTCGCACTCCTTCAGTAGATTGAACGGACTCCCATGATGACCTCACCACAATTTCCCCAAGGTCGGGCCCAGGCGGTTGCCGCCCAATTGATCGACGCGGGATGCGTGACTTTTCGCGCCGACGAGCCTTTTCGCCTCCCGTCGGGGTGGGCCAGCCCGGCCTACATGGATTGCCGGCGGCTCATCTCATTTCCCCGCGTGCGAAGGGAACTGGTAGGCCATGCCATCGAACGATTGCAGGCCAGCGGGAGTCTGAGAGACGTTGCGTCGATTGCCGGCGGCGAAGCCAGTGGTATCGCCTTCGCGGCCTGGATGGCGGAAGCGCAGGATTTGCCGTTGCAGTACGTCCGCAAGCGAGCGGCTGGAACGAATCAGATCGAGGGTGTGGTCCCCAGGGGTTCCAAAGTGCTCCTCGTCGATGACATGATGGCTGCGGGCGCTTCGAAAGTCGCATTCGTCAGCGCATTGCGCGGCGTCGGCGCCGTCGTGGAAGAGGTCTTCGTCATCTTCGACTACGGCACCTTCGAAGCCGAGGCGCTACTTTCGACGCTGGGCGTGAACGTCCATGCGTTGGCCAGTTGGCGCGACATCCTGGCCGTCGCTCGGGCACGCAACGATTTCGGCAACGCCGCGCTGGACGAACTGGACGAATTCCTGTCTGATCCATCGGCGTGGTCGCAGGCACGCGGTGGATTGGGCGCCAACCACTCACTCGAAAAAGCAACGTCATGAACTTCAAGCAAATCTCCGATCAATTCAACGACTCCGGTCTGGGCACCGACGCCTTCAAGACGCTCTACAAGTCGGCGTTCGATCTCATGAAAGAGGATTCGTCCAATGCAAGCCTCTACTTTGTGATCGGCACGGCCGCTCGCGCATTCGTGATGCGGTACGAGGACCAGGCACTCTCCGGCGAATTCGTCGACGAGGCCAAGGCGACCATGCATCGCATGAACCAGAAAATTCTGACCGCGCTGGCATCCGAGCCGGCGGAGCGCCTGCGCTTGTCGAGCGAGGTCGCAATGGACTACGAATGGAATGTGACGGCATTCTGAAACGGACAGCAGCGACGACGAGCAGGAACACGATGACAAGAACCGGAAGGACGCCGGCAAATCGGACTAATTCCGTTTCGCGTGCTTGACGCTGCGCGCAGCGATCAGGGCACTATCCCAATGCCCGCAGTTCCCGCAATGCGACAGACAGCATCGAGGCGTCAGGCGCCGGCACTGCACGCAGTTCGCCCATCAGTTCCGCCGCGCGTTCGAGCGTCCGGCCATTCGCGGCGTGCCATGCCTCGACCAGTGCCGTCGGCGACTCGATTTCGCCGCCCCCGGCCAGCACCGCTCCGGTGATCGAGCGTTGCATGCTCGACAGGTCGTCCAGCATTGCGCCCTTCGCGAGCATCTGCCAATGCTGGTCGCCGGGCAGTGCCGCGATGCGTTCGCGCAGCCACGGCATGCCGAGGCGGTTCGCGAGGTCGAAGTAGATCGCAGCCACCAGCGCCACCGGCCACCTGGCGCTGCCGGCGATCTCTGCGATGTCGAGCGTGGCGTACAGCGCGTCGAAGGTGACAACGCGCTCAGCCAGTTCGCGCGGCACGCCGCCGGCCACATAGTGCGAGACCGCGGCATCGACGCGGGCGCGCCCATCGGCGTCGAGCAGTTCAGTCAGCCGTTTCGACAGCGCCTCGACGTTCGGCGTGAAGTGCGCAATGGTCGATTCCATGTCCTCGTTGAGGCGCCGCGAGCGAAGGAACCACTTGGTGCCCCGCTCGAGTTGCCGGCTGGTGTCGATCAGCAGGCTCGACTGCACGGCGTCGTCCACGCGGTTGTCGAGCGCATCGATCGACAGCCACAGTGGCACCATGCCGAAGATCTCGCGGCTCATCAGGTAGGCACGCACAACCTCGAACGCACGGGCGCCGGTGGTCTCGACCAGGCGATGCACGAAGGTGCTGCCGATGCGGTTGATGGTGCTGTTGGTGACGTGCGTGGCGATGATCTCGCGCCGCAGCGGATGCCTGGGCATGTAGGCCGCGAACTTCTCGCCGAGCAGCTTCGGGAAGTATCGCCCCAGCGCCGTCGCGACCCACGGGTCGTCGGGCAGCGGCGAAGCCAGCAGTTCGTCGTAGACCCAGATCTTGCTGTAGGCCAGCAACACCGCGCGCTCGGGACCGGTCAGGCCCTGTCCCTGGGCGCGCCGCTCGGCCAGTTCCTCGTCGGATGGCAGATACTCGATCGCACGATTCAGCCGCCCGGCCTTCTCGAGATACTGCATGAACCGGGTCTGCGCATCGAGCAGCTGCGGCGCGATGCGCCCCGTGACCGACAGCACCTGCGTCTGGAAAATGTTGTCGCGCAGGACCAGCGCGGCCACGTCGTCGGTCATTTCCGGCAGCAGCGCATTTCGTTGCTTCTCGGTGAGCTCGCCTTCGGCGATGGGCAGGCCGACCAGGATCTTGATGTTGACCTCATGATCCGAGGTGTCCACGCCGGCCGAATTGTCGATCGCGTCCGTGTTGATGCGCCCGCCCGCCAGCGCGAACTCGATCCGGCCCAATTGCGTGCACCCGAGGTTCCCGCCTTCGGCGAGCACCTTGCAGCGCAGTTCCCCGCCGTTCACGCGCAGGGCGTCGTTGGCGCGGTCGCCGACTTGGGCGTGGCTCTCGCTTGCAGCCTTCACGTACGTGCCGATGCCGCCGTTGTAGATCAGGTCGACCGGGGCCTTGAGGATGGCGTTGACCAACTCGGTCGGCGTGAGCGCATCGGCGGTGATGTCGAGCACCTGCTTCATCTGCGGCGTGATCGGGATCGACTTGGCGCTGCGCGCGTGGATCCCGCCGCCCTCGGAGATCAGCGCCGCGTCGTAGTCGGCCCACGATGATCGCGCCAGCTTGAACAGGCGCTCGCGCTCGGCAAAGCTCTTCTGCACGTCGGGGCTTGGGTCGAGAAAGACGTGCCGGTGATCGAACGCCGCCACCAGCCGGATGTGCGGGGAGAGCAGCATGCCGTTGCCGAACACGTCGCCCGACATGTCGCCGATTCCGGCGACCGTGAAGTCGGTCGTCTGCGTGTCGATACCCATCTCCCGGAAGTGGCGCTTCACCGATTCCCAGGCGCCGCGCGCCGTGATGCCCATGGCCTTGTGGTCGTAGCCCACCGAGCCGCCGGAGGCAAAGGCGTCGCCGAGCCAGAAGCCGTATTCCTTGCTGATGCCGTTGGCGTAGTCGCTGAAGGTGGCAGTGCCCTTGTCGGCCGCGACCACCAGGTATGGATCGTCGTCATCGTGGCGCTTGACCTGCGCCGGCGGCACGATCTTGTCGCCGATACGGTTGTCCGTGATGTCGAGCAGACCGCGCAGGTAGTCCTGATAGCAGGCCACGCCTTCGCGCAGGTAGGCATCGCGATCGCTCGCGGCGGGTGCGCGCTTGAGCACGAAGCCGCCCTTCGAGCCCACCGGCACGATCACGGTGTTCTTGACCATTTGCGCCTTCACGAGGCCCAGCACCTCGGTGCGGAAGTCTTCCGGCCGGTCCGACCAGCGCAGTCCGCCGCGTGCGACGCGGCCGCCGCGCAGGTGCACACCCTCGAAGCGCGTCGAGTACACGAAGATCTCGAACATCGGCTTCGGCGCCGGCAGGTCGGGCACCTTCGACGAATCGAACTTGAACGACAGGAAACCGCGCTGCCGCCCCGCCGCATCGCGACGCCAGTAGTTGGTGCGCGTGGTGGCCAGGATCAGCGACAGGTACTGCCGCAGAACGCGGTCTTCCGACAGGTTGGCCACGTTCTCGAGCGCGGCTTCGATCGCGCGCACCTTCTCGCCGGCCAGCGTGTCGTCGCCGCCGCCGGCCTGCGCCGGATCGAAGCGCAGCTTGAAGAGTTCGACCAATGCGCGCGCAATGGGCGCGTTCGCCACCAGCGTGCTTTCCATGAAGGGTTGCGACAACGCGAAGCCGATCTGCCGCATGTACTTCGCGTAGGCGCGAAGCACGACGATCTCGTGCGCGGGCAGGCGCGCTGCAAGCACCAGGCGGTTGAAGTCGTCGTTCTCGACCTCGCCGCCGAGAACGGCGGCGAACGCATCCTCGAACACCGGTCGCAGCGCGTCGACCTCGATCTCGGCATCGCCCAGCGCGCTGCGCAGTCCGAAATCATGGACCCAGATGGGCGACGCGCCCTGCAGTGCAAGGCGGTACGGATGTTCGTCGAGCACCTTCATGCCCAGGTGTTCGAGCATCGGCAGGCTGGTCGACAGGATGAGCGGTTCGCCGCGCCGCAGCACCTTGAAGCGCAGCGTGCCTGGGGACGCCTCGAGCGGCCGGTAGAGATTCATGCCGAGCGGTTGCGTGTCGCTCAGCTGCTCCATCAGCTCGATGTCGTGCACGGCGGCGCGCGCCGCGAACTCGTCCCGGTAACCGGCCGGGAATGCGCCGCCGAACTGGCGCAGCAGCGCGTTGCCGTGCGCTTCGCCGGTCGCCTCGATCAGCGCCGACTTCAGGTCGTCGTCCCAGCGGCGGGCGGCGACAGCCAGGCGCTGCTCGAGATCGCGTACGTCGAAGGGCGGGATGCTGCCGGGCCGGGTGCGCACGGTGATCTGGATCAGGGCCAGGACTGATTCCGACAGCTGCACGTTGAACTCTGAACTGGTGCCATTGAGGGCATGGATCAGGATCGCCTGCCACTTCTCGCGCAGCTCGGTCGTGTAGTTCTCGCGGGGCGCGTAGATCATGCACGCCACGAAACGTTCGAACTGATCGCGCCGCACGAACAGGCGGAAGCGCTGGCGCTCGCCCAGGTGGAGGATGCCCATGGATGTGGACAACAGCTCGTCGGCGCTGGTCTGGAACAGCTCGTCGCGCGGATAGGTTTCGAGGATGTTGACGAGTGCCTTTCCCGAGTGGCTGCCGCGCGCGAGCCCTGCGCGCGCGACCACGTCGGCCACCTTGCGCCGCAGCAGAGGAATGTCGGCCGGGCTGGCGCTGTAGGCCGTGGAAGTGAACAGGCCGAGAAAACGGTCTTCGCCGCAGACAAGGCCTTCGGCATCGAAGCGCTTGATGGCGATGTAATCGAGGTAGCCGGGCCGGTGCACGGTGGAGCGCGAGGTCGACTTGGTGACCACCAGCAAATTGGGTCGGCGTGCGTAGGCGCGCACCTCCGGGGGCAGCGCCGCGAAGGCGGCTGCCGCATCCTTGGTCGTCTCGCGCAGGATGCCGAAGCTCGAATCCGGCAGGACTTTGAGGGCGTCCTCGCCGTCGACCTTCACCAACTCGTGGCTGCGGTGACCCAGGAAGGTGAAGTGGTCATCGTTCAGCCAGCGCAGAAAGGCCTGGCCTTCGGCGAGTTCCTGCGGCGGGATTGGCGGCGCGCGCTCGTCGAGGCCCCGAACGATGTCCAGTACGCACTCCTTCATCGCCTTCCAGTCGGCCACCGCCGCCCGCACGTCGCCGAGCACGCGCGCCAAGTCGGTGGCAAGCGCCTCGAGGTGGCCCGCGTCGGCCACGCGGTCCACCTCGACGTGGATGAAGGACTCGCGGCGGGCATCGGGCGAAGGCGTCTCTGTAGCCAACCCCTGGAGCGTGCCTTCGCTGTCGCGGACCACCCCGACCAGTGGGTGGATGATCAGGTGCAGGGTCAGCCCGTGGCGATTGACTTCCATGGTCACCGAATCGACGAGGAACGGCATGTCGTCGTTGACCATCTCGATGATGGTGTGCGTCGACTGCCAGCCGTGCTCCGCGATCGTCGGGTTGAACGCCCGCACCCGGGCGTGACCCGGCTTGCGGTTGCGCGCAAAGCCCCAATGCGACAGCGCGGCGCCGTACAGGTCGGCCACTTGGCGATCCGCCAGGTCTTCAGGGTCCACCTGACCGAAGTACTGCCGCGCGAAGGCGGCGAGAAGGTCCGTCTGGTCCGGGGCGACCTTGGCGTGAATCAGTGCAACGACCTCGTCCAGGCGTTCGCCTCGGCTTCCTGTCACGGATGCATCGGTATCCATGCTTTTCTCCTGATCGGCGCGATGTAGGCCACTGTGGAAGCGACCGGGCGGAAAAGCAAGGGGCCGACTGCACCTGCGCAAACCCTTCAGCCTGATGGTGCCATCCAGGACGGCGGGAAAATGCCGCATGTCGTTGCTGGCCGTCAGTCACGCAAATCCCAGCGTTGAGGAGGTTATCGCCTCCTACCGCGCCGCGCACTACTGCATCGAGCCTGCAGGTGCATCCGCTGTGATACTGCGCATCGGTGAGCGGTCAGCCGGGTTGGCTGCGATATACAGCGAATTGGGCGTGGACAGCTGCGCATTCCTCACCGCTTCGAACCCGTTGGGGGTTGCCTTGCGCGATGCGGACAACGCGGTCGCCATGACTGCGCTCTGCGTTGATGTACACGCATTGGGTCTCGCGCTGTTGCCCGGCGTCAGCAGAGATGGAGACCCTGCCAGCAGTTGGCCCGGCGAAGAGAGCGTTGCAGTCCTCGGCATCAGTCGAGACGCGGCACGTGAGCTAGGGCATCGCTACCAACAGAACGCCATCGTATGGGCAGGCTCCGATGCTGTGCCCGAGCTGATCCTCCTTCGATAGCCCGGAGCCCGCAGCAAACGGCAATGGTGGTCGAACTCGGACGGCGCGGCATGGTTGGCGGCCAGGAAGACATGATCGAGGACACCGTGATGACACTCGCGCGGGCGCGAGGCGCGGCGCAGGAGGCGACGGCATGAACCTCGACCTGAAGACGATTGCCGCGCTCGCGGAGCATCTGGAAAGCTGCGAACTCGGCGCGTGGGACACGCCGAAGATCACCGACGAGTATCCCCAGATGGACTGGGACGACGCCTACGCGATCCAGAACGAGATCCGTCGGCGCAAGATCGCGCGTGGGCATCGAATTGTCAGTCTCAAGGCCGGCCTGACGTCGCACGCGAAGATGAAGCAGATGGGCGTGACCACGCACCAGATAGTTTACATAATGCAAATTGTATGACCTTATCCTGTGGGCCCCAAGTTGTAATGTCGCGTTTCAGCAAAGTTCAGATGTCGCGCAAGCCTGCTCGGCTTTGCCCTCTGCCCTCGCCTTCAGGGGTTGCGCGTACAGGTACAGCTTGCGCTCTCGGAGAACCGAACAAGCGCGACGTGGCCCTGTCTGAAATTGAGGCATCGCGTTGGGAAGTGCATCAGGAGCCAATCCGACCGTGGAGAACATAGGCCGCTGATACGACCGAAGCCTGCTCGCTTTCGCGCTCGATTTTCATTGCGACTCTTTCCAGTCATGTTCGAAGAACCCGAACATCTGCATCGAAAACATGGCACGGCAAATTCGAAGCCAAGGAAGATTATTGGGGCACGGTAAGTCACCGTTTCAACCCAAGGAAAATCATCATGAGTCGTCTGAAGGACAAGGTTGCCATCATTACCGGTGCGAGTTCTGGTATCGGTCGCGCGACCGCATTGTTGTTCGCCGCTGAAGGCGCCAAGCTGGTCGTTGGCGCCCGGCGCAAGGCGGAGCTCGAGAGCCTCGTCGCGGACATCGAGCGGGCGGGCGGCACGGCAGTCGCAGTGGCTGGCGATGTGCGTTCCGAAAGCTATGCAAGGGAATTGGTCGCTACCGCCGTCAGCCGCTTCGGTCGCCTGGATATCGCCTTCAACAACGCCGGCGTGCTGGGCGAAGCCGGCGACAGCACCACCGTGTCCGAGGCGGGATGGAGCGACACCATCTCGGTGAACCTGACGGGGTCCTTCCTCGGCGCCAAGCACCAGATCGCCGAGATGCTCAAACACGGCGGCGGCTCTGTCATTTTCACGTCCACCTTCGTGGGCTACAGCTTTGCATTCCCGGGGGTGGCTGCCTATGCCGCGAGCAAATCGGGCCTGATCGGCCTGACACAGGCCCTGGCTGCCGAGTACGGGCCGCGCAACGTGCGCGTCAATGCCATCTTGCCGGGTGCAGTCGAAACGGACATGTACCGTCAGATGAACGACACGCCCGAGAAGACAGCTTTTGTGGGTGGCCTGCATGCGCTCAAGCGTGCAGCGCAACCCGAAGAGCTTGCGCGCTCGGTGCTCTATCTGGCGTCCGACGACTCCACTTTTGTAACCGGCACCGCGGCCCTGGTAGACGGCGGCGCTTCGATCACACGGACCTGACACACACGCATGCGCTGAGCCCGAAGCGGCGTCGGCCCGGAACCGCACCGCCTTCTTTTGATTTCCAAACCCGGACAGAGTCGAGGTGCGGGTCTGGGCCGAACTCCTGCCGCTCGGCTCCGAGCGGGATCCCCTCGCCCGTTTGCAACTGCGCCCCGGCAATACGCGCTCGGACGACTACATCCAGCAGATTGCACAGGGCGTGGACGCCGAACTGGAGGGTCTTGATTTTCCCGGGATGTTCCGCCAGCGGGATGAATTGTTGATTCAGTTGATCGCGGCGAAGGCGGCGAAATCGCAGATCCCGTAGCCGGCGGAATTGCCCGAGTACCCTGGCCTGAGGCGCATCATGCACTCATGAACGTCCACGAACTGGCCCTTGCCGGCCTGAACGACCACCGCTTGTTCACTGCGCTCGATGTTCGACTCCTTGGCCTGGGGCTGTTCGCCGTGACCGGCGCGCAAAAGGCCATGATCTTTGGTCACAGCGCCGAGGTGGCCGTGCTGACGGGCGTGGCCACCGTCGTGGGCGGCGGTGTGATGCGCGACCTGCTGCCCAATCGGGTGCCGGTGATCCTCCGGCGGGAGATCTATGCGTCGGCTGCGCTGGTGGCCGCCGTCATCGAGGTGGCTGGCGAGCGCCTCGGATGGGTGTCGAACGGGCGGACCTGGATCGCCTTGATGGCGTGCTTCGCACTGCGTTACCTGTCGCTGCGCTACAAGTGGAACTTGCCGCGCGCTTCCGGACGCGACCGCAAAGGCGACTGATTTCGACCAAGCGCCGAGCGATATCGAGGACGGCGCTGCGGGCCGAGGCCACCGCATCGTCATTCGGGTTCGATGCCGGCCGCGCGAATCACCCGCCGGATCCAGCATGAGCTGGTGGCTTGCGAGAAGCTCAGATGATCTTGAGTCGGCGCAGTTCCGGCGCCAGGCTCACGCCCCCTGCCCGCTTCACGGCCTGGTTGACGGCGGCGCGCAGCGAGCCCAGGTCCTCTTGCACCATGCGCTGCACACATTCGAGCGCGGTGCTGCGCTCGAGCATGCCCTGATAGGGCTCGTCATTTTGCCCGATTGCCACGATGGCCTCGTCGTTCGCAAGGCGGTACAGCAGCAGCATCCAGTGGTGGTTTTCCAGCAAGGGGCACTCGTGCTGGCGGGCCTGGGCGTAGGCCGGAGAAGCAGCCACGGCGCGCACCGCGCACGCGAAGGCCGCCAGGACTTCAGGTGAGGCAGTTGCATTACCGCCCTCGCTTGCCACAGCAATGCACGCCGCGGCACGCACCAGGTCGCTGCTGGGGCCGCCCTTGCCGCTGCCTTGCTTTTCGTGCTCTTCGTAGAGCGCCGTCAACTGCCCGGGCGCAATCGCTGCGCCGGCTAGCCAGAGGCTGCTCGTGTCCACCAGGTAGACAAAGGCGTCCACCGACTCCGGTTCGCGATCCGGGTGGAGGTCCAGGCCCCAGTTCGGGCTCGGCTCATTGAGACTCGCGACGACACCTTTCCAGAAGGCGGCTTCCGGAGCGGTGCTGCACGCGCATTGGCGCAGAAGTGCGTCGAGCCTGGGTGAGGTCAATCTGCGAGTCCTGAGGGGCGTCGATCAAATCGTATGCCTGTACACGGCCGAACGCACGCGCTTCTTTGGAATTCTCGTGCTCTTCTCTGTTCTCACCCTCATATATTCCCAAGCCTGAGGGCCGCGTTCGGCCAAGAGAGAAAGGCACGCTCATGCAGCATGACGACGCAGATCACGTTGAAATGTCGACCCGGAAGGCAGCGCCCACAACCATCGATGAGTACGTCTCGGGATTTCCGCCGGATGTGAAAGCGATTCTTCAGAAGATTCGGCAGACCGTGCGAAATGCTGCGCCCGCTGCGGAGGAAGCCATAAGCTACCGGTCCGGTCACCTGCGACGACACCCTCCGAGGAAAACGCGATCGCGCCCTTCTGCTGTTCGCCTGGGCCACCGAGTAGGCGGCGTCGCTCGGAGGTGGCCGCGGCGACCCTGGAGAACCTGCGGCGCATTCAACGCACCCTTGCTGCTTTTGGAATATGCCGCGCACAGCCGTCAAGAATCCCGGCTCCACGCCTTGGGCAAAACCGACGACGGGCGCACATTGCACATCACATTCACTTTGCGCCAATCGAGCCTGTTGATTCGCGTCATTTCAGCCAGGGACATGCACCGAAAGGAGCGAGCCATTTATGAACAAGCAGACTAAGGCGATCCCGAAGTTCGCCACCGAAGCGCAAGAGCGTGCGTATTGGGAGAAGCATGACTCGACGGACTACCTTGACTGGTCGAAAGCCAAGAAGGTAGCGCTGCCCAACTTGAAACCCACGACCAAAACCATTTCGCTGCGCCTGCCTCAGCACCTGCTGGACTCAATCAAGGTCGCGGCGAACGCCCGCGATGTGCCTTACCAATCGCTGATCAAGGTCGAGGGGCAGATCCTACGGCCACGCGCTGGCTTTGGCGGCCGGATAGCTACGCAACTGGTCGGTGACGATTTTGCGCGGTACCTCCGGGCAGGCGGCGAGCACGCACTTGAAGAAGCGCTTTGCTGCGAGCTTGTCGCGGCGCTTCTGCAGAAGAATTTCGAGTTCAGCGCCATGCTGATCGACGGCGCGCCACAGCAAGTAGGGCTCGCCGCGCAGCGTCACGAACATCTCGTCCAAATGCCAAGTCGATCCCGGCTTGCGGCGCGCAGCCTTGACGCGATGCGCAAAGCTCGCGCCGAATTTGTCGCACCAGCGCTGGATCGTCTCGTAGCTGACGACAACACCGCGCTCGAACAGCAACTCCTCGATGTCGCGCAGGCTCAGTTGAAATCGAAAATACCAACGCACCGCCTGGCTGATCACCGCCGCCGGGAACCGATGACCGTGATAGAGCGATCTCGTCGTCCTTTGCATCGGGGAAGCTTACGCCATCGGCAACGTGACAATGCCGCCTACAGCGCGCGGCGCGACGATTCGGGCGCGAACAGGATGCCGATGAAGGCGCACACGGCAATCACCTCGAAGTAGATGATCACCGGCATGAAGCTGGCGTCGTTGCCCATCAGGCCTGTGGCGATCAGCGGTGCCAGGCCGCCGCCGAGCACGATGCCTAGTTGCTTGCCGAGCGAGCCGCCGCTGACGCGCACTTCGGTCGGAAACTGCTCGGCGGTGAACGCCGCTTCCGGCGCGAACATCATCGCGTGCACCACGCCCAGGGTGATGACGAGCGCGCCGCTCATCAGAATGACGTCGCGCATGTCGACGATCTGAAGGAACACCGGGAACCACACCGCCGCGAGTGCAATGCCCAGCAGCAGCAGCGGACGACGGCCCCAACGGTCGCTGGCCATCGCGATGAGCGGGACCATGACCATTTCGAGGACGTTCGCGAGCGTAGTACCTGTCGTGATGCCCGATGGGGACATGTGCAGGCGCTTGACCGCATAGCCGAGCACGAACACCGTGGCAAGGTATTGGAACGAGCTGTGCACCATGTTGATGAGCACCGCGCGCACGGTGGGCAGCTTCCACGACCGCAGCACCTCGACGATCGGCATGCCCGCGACCTGGCGACGCGCCTTCAGTTGCTTGAAGAGCGTGGACTCGTCGACTTGCAAACGGACATAGGTCCCGACAGCAACCATCACGATGCTGAGCAAGAACGGCACGCGCCAGCCCCATTCCTGGAAGGCCTGCGTGCCAAAGGCGCCAGTCATCATCGCGATCAATCCCGACGCGACGATCACGCCGACCGGTCCTGATGCGTTGATCGCTGATGCGAACAAGCCGCGCCGCTTGGCGGGCGCCCCCTCGAGCGTCAGCGTCACGGCGTTCATGTACTCGCCCCCGAATGCGAACCCCTGCACGAAGCGCAGCACGATCAGCATGACGGGCGCCCACAGGCCCGCGCTCGCATAGGTCGGCAGGCAGCCGATGAGGAAGCTGGCGATGCCCATGATCAGCAGCGTCAGCATCAGCACCACCTTGCGCCCGATCCGGTCGCCGTAGTGACCGAACACGAGACCACCCAGGGGGCGCGCGGCGAAGCCGATCGCGAAGGTGGTGTAGACGGCCAGCGTCCCTGCCAGCGCGTCCATCTTCGGGAAGAAGGCTTCCCCGAACGCAATGGGCGCGATGAAGGCGTAGCAGAAGAAGTCGTAGTGCTCGATTGCCGACCCGAGCGAGGCGGCTGCCAGCAGGCGCGCGTGCGCCGCGCCGCTGCGGGCCGCCGGCGCCGCCGGGGTTGGCAGCTCCGGGGCCGTGGCGGTGGAAGGTGAGTTCATTGCATGTCTCCAATTGTGTTGTGTTATTTAGTCGTCGGGATACGGTATTCGCCGCGAATTCAGCGCATGCGTGCACGCCATTCGTTCACCAGGTCCTGCACCTCCGCGGGCATGCTCGCGACGCCGAACACGTAGTGGTCGGGTCGCACCAATGCCGCGACGCATTCATGGCGGCGCATCCAGCGCGCCAGCACCTCGTCCGTCTCGACGAGTCCGGCGTCGCCGGCAGTCACGACGGTCAGTCCGTCCGTGAGAGCCGGACGAGGCGCGGAAGGGAGCAACACCAGCCGCCATCCGTGTCCGGCCACTTCGTCGAAGCGCAATCGCTCGCCGCGCTGCATGAGCCACGGCTGAGGAAACAGCAAGCCGTTGGCGGAATGCGGGGTGCGCGAGAGCAATCCACACGTGAGATGAGGCAGAACCTCCTGGCGAGGCACGTCCTTCACCACGCCGCCCGTTTCGGCGAGCAGCCTGCGGTCGCGTTCGCGCGCCTTGGCCGGATCACGCTCGCAGATCACCGCGCCGATGGCCTTGATGCGCGTGGTCAATTCCTGCACATGCGCCTTGCGTTCCTCGCCGTAGCTGTCCAGGAGCGCCTCCGCGGCCGGACCGGTCACTTCGCCCTTCAGCACGCTGGCGAGCTTCCAGCCCAGGTTGGCGACGTCGCGCACGCCCTGGCACATGCCCTGTCCGAGGAACGGCGGTTGCTGGTGCGCCGCGTCTCCGGCGATGAATACGCGGCCATCACGCCAACGGTCGGCGACCAGCGCATGGAAGCGGTAGCTCGCCTGACGCCACAATGTGCCGTCCTCGGGCGTGAGCCAGCGCGACAAAAGCTCCCAGGTGCGCTCCGGAGTTGCCGCGACCTTCGGGTCTTCGCCTTCCTTGAGCGAGATCTCCCATCGGCGGTGATTTCCTGGGCCGATGACCAGAGTGCAGGGCCGCTCGGGATCGCAATACTGCACGCTCGTCAGAGGCAGCTTGGCAAGCCCGCGCTGGTTGACCAGCACGTCGACGACCAGCCATGGCTCGTCGAATGTCAGGTCTTCGAGGTACAGGCCGGCGTTGTCGCGCACCGAGCTCGAGGCGCCGTCGCAGCCGATCACATAACGCGCGCGCAACGCTGAGGTCGAGCCGTCTTCATGCTTCAGCGCAAGCACCACGACTTCATCGTCCCGTGTCTGCGCGGTCACTTCGACGCCGAGTTCCACGTTCACATTCGGCAAGCTGTGCACGCGGGCGCGAAGCGCCTCTTCCACCGGCGGTTGGCTGAACACATTGGACGGCGTGTAGCCGAGCGGATACGGCGGTGCGACCATCGTGAGACGCTTGATCAACTGGCCGTCGACACCGAAATATTCCGAGGGCGTGAACGGCTCGACGTGCGGCATCACCTGATCGATCACGCCGATCTGCTGGAACACCCGTAGGATCTCGTGGTCGAGCGCGATCGCACGTGGCTTGTCATAGACCTCGCGTGTCCGGTCACCGACCCAGACTTTCAGGCCGGCGCTGCCGAGCAACGCTGCAGCGACCGCGCCCGTCGGGCCGAAGCCGACCACGGCGACGTCGTACACGTCGCGTTCCTGAGGGAGCGCGGTCATCCTATTTTTCGTCGACAACGGTGTTCACGAGCGTGCCAATGCGCTCGATCGCGACTTCGAAGCGGTCGCCGGCCTTCATCCACACCGGTGGCGTGCGGCTCTGGCCGACACCCGCCGGCGTTCCCATGACGATCACGTCGCCAGGCTCCAGCGTCAGGCACTCGGTGAGCAGCGCGATGGTCTCGGCAACGCCCCAGATCATGTCGGTGGTGTTGGCGTCCTGCATGATCTCGCCGTTCAAACGTCCGGAGATGCGCAGGCCTTCGGCCCCGCGCGGCAGTTCGTCGGCGCTGACGAGCACGGGACCGAAGCCACCGGTGGCGTCGAAGTTCTTGCCGATCGTCCACTGCGGCGTGCGCTTCTGGTAGTCGCGCACCGAGATGTCATTGAAGCAGCTGTAGCCGAAGACGAGATCGAGCGCCTGCTCCTGCGACACATGCTTGCCGCGCTTGCCGATCACGACGGCGAGCTCGGCTTCATAGTCGAACTTCTCCGACACGCGCGGGCGCAGCGCCTGCGCGCCGTGCGCCAGCAGCGAGCTCGCGCCGCGGTAGAAGAACCACGGGTACTCCGGCTTCTGGCGCCCGCTCTCCTTCGCGTGGTCGTAGTAGTTCAGGCCCAGGCACACGATCTTGCCAGGCGCCGGCACGAGCGGCGCAAGCGCCAGCGACGCCAGCGGCTGGCGCGGCGCACCCGATGCCAGCGCCGCCTTGGCGACCGCGCAGAGGTCTATGCCGGCAAGCAGCGCCGCGCGCAGGTCCGCCGGGACTTGCGGCTGTGCGTCGTTCAGATCGACGACAGCGTCGCCTTCGACGGCGCCCAGGCGCGGCTGGCCATTGCGCAAGTAGGTGGTGAACTTCACTCCAGAATCTCCTTGATAAAAAAAACAGAACGCTGCGCTTCCTTGAGGCGCGGACTTGGCGGTTGGGAAATGCCCCATTGGTCGACGCGGCCGGGTGGCCATGTCCAGTCGCCGGGACCGCCGACGCGATAGCTGTCGTCGATCTGCTCGACTTCGGCCGTGTATTCGATGACTTCGCCGAAGGGGCCGACGAAGTAATTGAAGGCGTTGTCGCCAGGACCGTGGCGGCCAGGACCCCACTCGATACCGAAGCCCGCATCGCGCATCCGACCGCCGCCGCGCATGACCGAGTCGAGATCGGGCATCAGGAACGCGATGTGATTGAGCGCGTCGTTGTCCGCATCGCCCAACGCGATCGAATGGTGATCACGGTTGCAGTTCATGAAGGCCATGATCCGCGTGCGATCGGACAGCGTGAAGCCGAAGGCGCTCTCCATGAAGCGACGCGTTGCGTCCACCGCATGGCTGTTGAGCACCGCATGCGCGAGGCGGACCGGGCGGTCCCGCTGCTCGGTCGCGTCGGCGTGGCGCTCGTCGCCGTGCACGATCTGGAAAATGCGGCCGTCCGGGTCGCGAACGGTGAGGCCGGTGCCGCCGCCGAGCTCGGCCAGCGGCGCGATGGCCCGAAGGATCTGGCCGCCCGCCGCCACTGCGGCATCGGCGATCGAGGACAGTGTCGCGGCACTTCGGGCGCGCAAGGTCACGCAGCGAATCGCCGTGACCGGTGCCGCACGCAGCGCAAGCAGGTGATGATCAGCACCCGTGCCGCGCAGATAGATCGCGCCGGTGCCGCGCGACACCACGCTGAGCCGCCAGACCTCCGTGTAGAACGCCTCGGCGCGTTCGAGGTCGGGAACGTCCAGCGCTACGCTGCGCAGGCCTTCAATCCAGGGAGAGCTCATGGTGTCTCGGGTGTTTCGGGTGTGTCGGAAGCGATGCCGAGAAAGCGCTCGGCATTGCGATGGACGAGCGCGGCGACCGTGTCCTCGTCGAAGCCTGCGGCTTCAACGTGCGCCACGGGCGTGCGGTCATGAAAATTGAAGGGGTAGTCGGTGCCCAGCATCAGTTGGCGCTCGCCAAACGCCGATACCAGATGCCGCAGCGTGGGGACATCGAACACCAGCGTGTCGAAGAAGAGCTTGCGCGCCTGGTCGACCGGCGACTCGCGCACCTGATCCTTGAGCGCCGGAAAGACCTGCCACCCCTGCTGCAGCCGGGGCAACAAGGTTGCCAATGTGCCGCCGCCGTGGCTGAACGCGATGCGCAGGCGCGGACAGGCCAGCATCAGGTTCGCAGTGATCACCGACGCGGCAGCGAGACCGACGTCGGTCGGATAGGCCAGCACCTGCTGCAGAGGCGCTGGACCGACGAGCCTGTCCATGCCAGTGGGCTTCAGCGCATGCACGAAGACGGCGACGTCCAGCGCCTCGCAGGCCTGGAAGAAGGGCAGGAACCGCGGATCTCCGATTGCCACTCCGTTGACGTTGCTGCCGATCTCGACGCCCGCGAGGCCCAGTGCGCCGACAGCATGCTCAAGCTCGGCGATCGCGAGGTCGAGGTCCTGCAGCGGCACGGCCGCCAGCCCGATCAGTGCGCCATCGCCTTCGGCCACCATGGCGGCGGTGTGTTCGTTCAAGTAGCGAATCAGCGTCTGTGCTGCGGGCGCGTCCAGCCAGTAGCTCAGCAACTCCGGCATGGGCGAGATCACCTGACGCTTCAAGCCCATGCCCGGAAGATCGGCCAGCCGGCGTGGTGCGCTCCAGCACTTCTCCGAAACGGTCCGATACTGCTTGCCCGCGATCATCACGTGGCGATGGCACATGCCGTTCTGGTCCGGCGCCGCAATGGTCGAAGGCCAGGACGAAGGAACGGCGCTACCCATCCAGGCGGGAAAGCGTTCGGGCACGACGTGCGCGTGCACGTCGACGCCATTGCAGGCATGGCAATGAGGGCGCATGGTGCGGGTCCGCGGTCAGGCGGCCAGAAGGCCGATGGCCTTCACTCCGGCGATGCAATCGGCTTCGTCTTCGTCGCCCGTGCCGCCGGAAGCGCCTGCGGCACCCAGGATCCGACCTTCGCTGTCCTTGATCAGGACGGCGCCGATCTGCGGCAGGAAGCGCCCGTTCGCCGTGGCGGCCAGCGTTGTGAAGAAGTTGGGGTTGCCCTTGGCACGCTCGGACAGCGTGCGGCTGTTGACCCCCATGCCGACCGCGCCCCATGCCTTGCCGGTGGCAATGTCGATCCGAAACATGCTGGCCCCGTCTTCGCGCTGCGCCGCGATCAGATGACCTGCGGCATCCAGAACGACGACCGCCAGCGGCGGATGGCCGGCGGCACGTGCGGCGCCGAGCGCGGCAGCAATGAGGTCGTTCGCAAAGGCGAGCGTGAGTTCGGTCATGACTTGTCTCCAGTCCAGCGCGATGCTGTTTTCCTTGATCTGGCGCGAAGTCTAGGCAGCCGCATCGAATCCAAGAAGCCCATTCCATGGATTCATAGAATCCATGCCATGGATATACGGCAAATCGACCTCAACCTGCTCGTGGTGTTCGACGCCATGCTCGAACACCGCAGCGTCACGCGCGCCGGCGAAGCCATCGGCCTGAGCCAACCCGCGACAAGCGCCGCAGTCGCGCGCCTGAGACTGATGTTCGAAGACCCATTGTTCGTGAAGGTCGGCGCGCAGATGCAGCCCACCGCGCGAGCGCAGGCGCTACAGGTTCCGGTGCGGCGCGTCATCGACGCAGTCAAGAACGAAATCCTTCAGCCGGCCGGTTTCGATCCCGCGCGCAGCGAGAGAACCTTTGTCGTGATCACGCCGGACATCGGAGAGATCCACTTCGTTCCGCCACTGATCCGGCGGCTGGCAGAAGCCGCGCCGAGCCTGCGGCTCAGTGCGGTTTCACGTCCGCCGGAAGCTGCCGCCGAAGCACTGGCCAGCGGCGCGGCTGACCTCGCGCTGGGCTACTTTCCGGATCTCAAGGGCGCCGGCTTCTACCAGCAGAAACTGTTCGAGAACCGCCATGTCTGCATGGTGCGCCATGACCACCCGCATGTGGACGACGGACCGCTCAGTCTGGACCAATACCTCGCCTTGCGGCACGTCGTCGTCCGGCCCGACGGGCGTGAGCATGTCTTTGAGCAGTTTCTCGCCAGGAAGGGCCTTCGGCGACAGGTTGCGCTCGAACTGTCTCATTTTCTGAGCCTGTTGCCCATCATCGAAAGCTCGGACCTCGTCGCGACCGTCCCGAGCGACTTGGCATACGTGTGCCAGCGCTATGCAAAGGTTCGAATCCTCGCGTCACCCATTGCTTCCCCGGCCATTCCGGTGCATCAGTTCTGGCATCGAAGAGCCAATCGGGACCATGCGAACAGGTGGCTTCGCACACAGGTGCAAGCGCTGTTCGCGGGTCACTAGCGAGACCGGCGGGACTGAGCGCGAAGCAGGTGGTCCACTGAGCAATCTTGATGTAGGTCAATTCGGGTCCTTCGGCGCCAGCAGCCACCAACTCGCGCCGCCAGGCTTGAAGCAGCGAACTCTTGCCGCATCCGGCCGGCGCCTGAATGAAGGCGAGCCGGCGACCATGGTTGTTGGCGAGCCGCGCGAGGAGCGCCACACGCGGCAGCAACTGACCGCCGGCGCGCGGGAGCGATCCGGGATCGTGCTGCGCGTCGATGGGTCGATGGGAAGGCGCTTTCGGCATCAGAACGGATTCTCGTGCAGAGCCTGCAGCGCGGTGCAGTGCCGACGCCCGGTTGCGACCGAGCACGAGGCGCAGGCCGCTACCTGGCACTGATCTCACTTGGACGCCGTGGATTGGCCGAGCCACTCCTGCGTCGCGGCTGCAGCGGCGTTCATGGCGGCACCGATCTGCGGAGTGGCCAGGAAAACGTTCTCCTCGCCGATCATCTGAAGCATCCCGGTACGCCCGAACGTCTTCATTTGGTCGACGTCGGCCCGAGCTTCGATTTCGAACGCCGGCATCTTCCGCGGGCTCACTACCTGCTGCCCTCGACCCTGGACCCGCTGGCTGCCCTTCAACAGAATGGACACCGCATCGTCTTCAGCTCGCCGGACGGACTGGCTGCCCGTCTCGTGGCCCGCGATGCGCGTAAGCGGTGGCCCGAGAGCGATGCAACCTGGCTCGTGGGCGGCACCGAAGCGTGGAGGGCAGCGGGTCTGCCGATCGAACAAGCCTGGGAGCCCGCCCAACTCCTCACGCCCATTGACGATGACTGGGGCTCCGTCATGCGCGTGCCGGCATCGCGGCGCGACCGCGCATGGACCGACTACCTTGTCTGGGAGCGAGGCCTGAGCGACCGCGTCGCGCGCGACCCCACCGTGCGCTTCCATTTCTTCTGAGCTCACATCCATGCAGGCCGCATAAGGTTGCACGCTTTCATTCGTTCAAGAACGTATCCATTGCAGGCATAGGCCTGCTGACTCCACCGCCGCGACCTCGCTTGCAGTTTCACAATCGCCATCGACATACTGCGCGAAAAATGTCCTTCACATTAACTTCAAGGCGGAGGGGCTGAGAGATGAAGAAGTACATTGCAATCCTCGCGGCAGCGCTCGCCGCGCCTGCCTTGGCTGGTGCGCTGGACGGTGTCCCCGTGCTGGGGACCGCTCCGGGTGGCGTCACGATCTACGACAAGCCATGCCTCAGCGGCAACAAGGCTGATGAAGGCTTCGTTGCCGTTCGCGGACAGCAAGCCGGATGCTTCATCGAGGAAGGCAACTACAAGGCCAGGATCGAATGGCTTTCCAGCGGGCGGATCGAGCGTGTTGACGAAGCGAAAACCCGCGCGCCCGCCCCGCCGGTGTACCGCGACCAGTACGGCAACCAGACCAAGTCGCCGCTCCAGCTGTGCAAGGAATCGCGAGCGGCAGGAAACCCGGTGACGGAATTCTGCTTCAGGCAGTTCCAAGGCGAGGCGTGGTTTGGACCGGGTGGCCCGCTTCACCCCAGCGATAAGCCTGGGCCGTCTCCGGAGGATGTCAAAGCCAAGCAGGATGCCAAGCGCGCGGAACAGTGCGCGAAGGAAGCGCGTGAGATCGATTACTACATCGGTGTACGCGAGCAAGGGCGCAGCTATCGTGAAGTTTCAAATGCCCTCCGAGGCGTTGGGACGCCTGAGGACGTTCAGCGCCACACCCGCCTGCTGGACTTGGTCTACAACTCTGACGCCGCGCACATCGAGGCGTTCAAGAAGGGATGCACACAACGATGAATACCAAATCCTGCCGCGCAACGACCTATCTCAGAGTATCGAAACCGGATGACGCCGCCCAATCGAGATGGGGCGCGCGCTGCCTACTTCAGCGGAAACAGGCAACATGAGGAGATCCTCGGGTCATCGAATGGAAGCGGACGCGATTGTCGGAACGGGCAATGGGCACTGGCCGAAGCACCGGCGACCCTGCGGATTCTGAGGATGCCCGGCGTGCCTGCAAACGAAGGAATGCGCGTTTGCAGATGCGTTTTCCATTGGCCGCAAGGACTCAGATCATTCCCTTATTTGAAAGCAACGAATCGGTAGTTCGGGATCTGAAAGTACGCCAGCAGAATCGGCCGCCTATTGCCATTGGCACTGCTTTCTCGTTCAGGTCCCATGAATTTCCAACAGTTGCGTTCCGTCCGCAAGGCCGTTCGTTGCGGCTTCAATCTCACCGAAGCCGCCCATGTCCTTCACACCTCGCAGCCGGGTGTCAGCCGACAGATCCGTGAACTGGAAGACGAACTCGGCGTCGCGCTGTTCGCCTGTGCGGGCAAGCGACTGACGGGCCTGACGGCGCCGGGCGACCATCTGCTGCCCATCATCGAACGCGTGCTGCTCGAGAGCCAGAACCTGCGCCAGGCCGGACAAGAGTTCCTTGCGCAAGAGGACGGCCTGCTCTCCATCGCCGCGACGCACTCGCAAGCGCGTTACGCATTGCCGATTGCTGTTCAGGAGTTCCTGGGCAGGTTTCCCAACGTGCAATTGCACCTGCGCCAGGGCTCGCCCAAGCAGATTGCGCAAATGCTGCTCGACGGCGAAGCCGACGTCGGAATCGCCACGGAAGCGTTGAGCGACTACCCTCAACTCGTCACGCTGCCGTGCTTTCGCTGGACGCATTCAGTGATCGCACTGCCGGGCCACCCCTTGCTCGACGGGCCGCTGACCATCGAACGACTGGCGGCCTACCCGCTCGTCACCTACGACAGCGGCTTCACCGGGCGCACGCGCATCGACCAGGCGTTCGCAGACGCCGGCCTGGAGCCCGACCTGGCCATCACCGCGATGGACGCCGACGTCATCAAGACCTACGTCGAACTCGGCATGGGTGTCGGGATCGTCGCGGGCATCGCATTCGAAGCGGAGCGCGATGTCCGGCTGCGCGCGGTCGATGCGGGGCACCTGTTTGGCATCAACCTGACGAAGGTCGCGGTACGGCGCGGGGTCTACCTGCGCAGCTTCGTCTACGCCTTCATCGAGGCATTCGCGCCCACCTTGACGCACACCGCGGTGGAAGACGCGCTCGACGGAGGCGTGGCGGAGCGGAAGAGCGAGTCGTTTCCCGCGTCGGCGCTGGTGCAACTGCTCGCGCACAAGCCGAATGTGAACGGCGAGGCCCTTTCAGCACATTGAGTTGGCGCTGCGATGCGCAGCTCGTTCCGATGACGGTTCGACCGTCCCCCATCACGACTTCCATTCCTTCAGGAGAATTCCCGATGAGCCACGACATCTCTTCATCCATCGACACCAGCATCGGCGACCTGCGCATCAGGCGCGTGGCCGGTCACATCGGTGGCGAGGTCCAGGACATCAAGCTCGGCGGCGATCTGCCGGCCGACGCGATCGAGCAGTTGAACGCCGCACTGGTCAAGCACAAGGTGCTGTTCTTCCGCGGCCAGGATCATCTGGACGACGCAGCGCACCAGGCCTTCGGTGCGCGATTCGGTCGCACGGTCGCGCACCCGACCGTGCCCCCGGCACAGGGCACGAAACTGTTCGAACTCGATGCCTCCAAGGGTGGCGGCAGGGCCGACTCGTGGCACACCGACGTGACCTTCGTCGATGCCTTTCCGAAGATCTCGATCCTGCGCGCCGTGACCATTCCGGCCTATGGCGGCGACACCGTCTGGGCCAATACGGCCGTCGCCTACGAGCGCCTGCCGGCCCAACTCAAGCAACTGGCCGACAGCCTGTGGGCTGTCCATAGCAACGACTATGACTATGGCGCTGACCGCGTGCTGGTCGAGAAAGAACGCCTGCGCCACCACCGCAACGTCTTCGTGTCCGCCGTCTACGAAGCCGAGCATCCGGTGGTGCATGTGCATCCCGTGTCTGGCGAGCGCGCGCTGCTGCTGGGCCATTTCGTCAAGAAGCTCGTGGGCCTGTCGAGCACCGAGTCGACGCGGATTTTCGAACTGCTGCAGAACCGCGTCACGCGGCTCGAGAACACGGTGCGCTGGAATTGGCGGCAGGACGACGTGGCGATCTGGGACAACCGCGCGACGCAGCACTTCGCCATCAACGACTACGGCAACCAGCCCCGCCTGGTCCGCCGCGTGACCGTCCACGGCGACACCGCGGTGGCGCTCGACGGCCAGCGCAGTCGCACGCGCAGCCGACCTGAAGCAACCAACGATGCGCGCATCGACGAAGTCATTTCCGCCACCGCCTGAACCTGAGACATTGCCATGACCCAGGAATTCTCCGCTCACGATCGTCATCGCCGCGCTTTGCTCCACGCAGGGGCCGCACTCGGCGCGTCGACATTGCTTCCAGGCCTCGCGGCTGCGCAGGCCGGCGCCAGGAAGTACGCCGGCGTGACGCTCAATGTCTCGACCTTCAGTGCCGCCTATCCCAAGCTGCTCCAGCAGTGGCTGCCCGAGTTCGAGGCGCTCACGGGCGCCAAGGTGAACTTCGACGCACCTTCCTTTCCGGTCTACAACCAGCGCGCCGACCTGGAGCTGTCGACCAAGGGCTCGGCCTATGACGTGGTCAACGTCACCTTCATCTACTCCAGCCGCTGGATCAACTCGGGCTGGCTCACCCCGCTCGACGACTTCATCAGGAATCCCAATCTCACGCCGGCAGACTGGGACATCAACGACTTCCTGCCCGGCGCGCGCGCGCCGGAAACGGGCAAGGACGGCAAGCTCTATGGCGTGCCCTGGACGGCCGAAGCGCTGTTGACGGCATCGTCCCGCTTCGACCTCGTGGAGAAAGCCGGACTGGCCTTTCCGGACACCACCGACGATCTCGTGAAGGTGCTGCGCGCCGTCAACAAGAAGGAACGCGTTGCCGGCTTCGTCGCCGACAACCACTATGGATGGACCTTCGTTCCCTACCTGCACGCCTTCGGCGGCGACGTGTTCCGGAAGGCGCCCGACGATTTGTTCCCCACGCTGGACACCCCCGAGGCGATCGCGGCCGGCGAGTACTACGCCAACCTGCTGAAGGAGTTCGGGCCGGACGGCGCCATCACCTACCAGCCGGACCAAGTCACGCAGGCGCTCAAGCTGGGCCGGGTGAACTTCACCGATGCCGGGCAGTTGCACCTGGCGCAGTTGGGCGACCCGGCCACGAGCAAGACGATCAAGACCGTCAAGTTCGGTCTGCTGCCCAAGGGACCGGCCGGACGCTTTCCCGGCACTGCGGTGCATGGGCTGGGCATCCCTGCAGGGTCGAAGCAGAAGGAAGCGGCCTGGGCCTTTATCCAATGGGCATTGAGCAAGCAGATCACTTCGCGCGCGGTGGCGGCAGGCTACGGTTCGCCGGCGCGGCGCTCCGACATCGACTCCGCGGAGTTCCGGAAGAAGCAGATCATCAACGGAAGCAATCTCGCGCAGCTGTCGCTCGATTCGATCGAGCTGGCGGCGAAAACCGGCCACTGAAGTACCGCACCGTCTCGGTCTACCCGCAGGTCGACCAGCAGCTGAACAAGGCGATCGAGCTGATCGCCAGCGGCCAGCTCACGGCCAAGCAGGCCTTCCAGCAGGCACAGGCCAATTCGATCGCCGAGCTCAAGCGCGCCGGCGCGAAGCTCTGAGGACTTGGGTGTGGCGCATGCACTTCCTGCAGGCAGCTGGCAGACGGAGCGGCGCCGCGCCTTCCTGCTCGGCCTTTCGCCTTCGCTCATCGTCCTGCTGCTGATCACGCTGGTTCCGGCCGCCGCCTTGGTGGTGGCGAGCTTCACGCCCCTGCAGCTCACCGATCCTTCGGCCACCTTCCGCTTCGACGACCCGCTGGTCAATTACCGCCAGTTGCTGCATGACGATCGCTTCCTCGCATCCGTCGCGGTGCAGCTGAAGCTCTCCGCGTCCAGCGTGGCGCTGCAGTTGGGGGTCGGGCTCGGCTTGGCGCTGCTGCTGAACGGAAAGTCCCGAGTGCTCGAGGGCGCCAGGACGGTGTTCCTGATCCCGATGGTGCTGCCGCCGATCGTCGTTGCCCTGATCTGGAAGATCATGTACACGCCCGACGTCAGTCCAATCCATCGCACGCTCGAAGCGATCGGCTGGCCGGTGCGTTCGCTGATCGCCAACCCCGACACCGCCCTGTGGGCGATCTCGCTTGCGGACACGTGGCAATGGTTTCCCTTCACCATGCTGATGGTGCTGGCGTCGTTGCAGATGATTCCGGACGAGCCGCTCGAAGCCGCGACGCTGGAGGGCGCCAGTCGCTGGCAGCTGTTCCGGTACATCGTGCTGCCCTACATCCGCCCCGTGCTCGTCGTGTGCGGACTATTCCGGCTCATCGACAGCTTCAAGGCCTTTCCGCTGATCTACGTGCTGACCAATGGCGGGCCCGGGTCGGTGACCGAAGTCACCAACTACTACGGGTTCATCCAGGCGTTCAACTTTTCCTATTGGGGCTATGCCAGCGCGATCGCGACCGTCATGCTGGTGGGTGTCTTCGTTTTGAGCTGGCTGGTCGGAAAGCTGGGATGGAGCGAGCATGACAAGCGCTAGCCGTGCATGGGGTATCGACATCGACGAACGGGAGCCCAGCGGCCGCGAAGACGTCTCGGCGACCCGCCTTCGAGCGCCCGCCCGGCGTCGATCATGGCTCTCGCGGCATGGGCGCGCGCTCACCGTCGCGCTGCTTCTGCTCGTCGTCCTGTCCCCCTTCCTCTGGCTTGTGCAACTCGCCTTCCGGCCAGCGGCCGAAATCTTCGAAGACAGCCTGCTGTTCGTTCCGACGCTGGACGGCTTCATCAGCCTGCTGCAAGGCAATTTCCTCAAGTCGTTCGGCAACAGCCTGCTCGTGAGCACGCTCTCCACCGTCTTCTCGATGCTGATCGGCGTGCCCGCGGCCTACGCCCTCACACGCTGGGAGTTCAGGGGGCGCAACCGCGTTGCGCTATGGATCCTGGTGACGCGCATGGCACCGCCCATCGCCTTCACGATTCCCTTCTTTCTCGCCTATCAGTACCTCGGGCTGCAGGACACGGCGATCGGTCTCGCCATCGTCTACCTGACCTTCAACCTGGCGATCGTCATCTGGCTGATGCAGACCTTCTTCGAGGCGGTGCCGGCATCGCTCGAAGAGGCGGCATGGATCGACGGCTGCGGCGTCTGGCAGGCGTTCTGGCGCGTGTCCCTGCCGCTCACCGCGCCAGGTCTCGCGGCCACCGCGGTGCTGTGTTTCATCTTCTCGTGGAACGACTTCTTCTACGCGCTGATCCTGACCAGGACCAACGCCATCACGGCGCCGGTGGCGATCGTCAATTTCCTGCAGTACGAAGGATGGGAGTGGACCAAGATCGCCGCCAGCGGAACGCTTGTGATGCTCCCCGTCGTGGTGTTCACGGTACTCGTTCGAAAGTACCTGGTGCGCGGTCTCACGGCCGGCGGCATCAAGGACTGACCGTTCCCCCCTTCCTCCTCCTTTGTTCCTCGACTCCTCGATACCTCCATGGCCTCCATCACCATCCGCCACCTCACCAAGAATTTCGCGGCGACGCCCGTCATCCGCGGGATCGACGTCGAGATCCGGGACAGCGAATTCGTCGCACTGGTCGGGCCGTCCGGCTGCGGGAAATCCACCCTGCTTCGCATGATCGCGGGCCTGGAAAGCGTCGACACGGGCGAGATCTTTCTGGGGGAACGGTGCATCAACGACGTCGCCCCGCGCGACCGCGATGTCGCCATGGTGTTCCAGAACTACGCGCTCTACCCGCACATGACGGTCGGCCAGAACCTGGGCTTCGGTCTGAAGATCCATGGGCTCAGGCCTGACGACATCGCACGCCGTGTGCAGCAGGCGGCCGACACCTTGGGCCTCGGCGACCTCCTGCAACGGCGCCCGCGCCAGCTCTCGGGCGGCCAGCGCCAGCGCGTCGCCATGGGGCGCGCCATCGTGCGGCAGCCTCAGGCATTTCTGTTCGACGAACCGCTGTCGAACCTCGATGCCAAGCTGCGCGTGCAGATGCGAACCGAGATCAAGGCGCTGCACCAACGCCTGGGCACCACCACGGTCTACGTGACCCACGACCAGGTGGAGGCGATGACCATGGCCGACCGCATCGTCGTGCTCAAGGACGGACGGGTCGAACAGGTCGGCGCGCCGCTCGAACTCTACGACCGGCCCCGCAATGCCTTCGTGGCGGGCTTCATCGGCTCGCCGGCCATGAACTTCATCCCTGGACACCTGCAACTCGACGGCGCCCCATTCGTATTGACGGACGACGGCTTGCGCCTGCCACTGGCAACGGTGACGCACGGGTCGCACGGCGATCGCGTGCTCTATGGCGCGCGCCCGGAGCACTTCACGATCGATCCGGGCAGTGGGCTGTCCGCCGAGGTGATCGTCGTCGAGCCGACCGGCGCAGAAACACAGGTCGCGCTGCGCTTGTCCGGCCAGACCGTCATGACAGCATTCCGCGACCGCATCAACGCGCGACCGGGTGACCACCTGGGATTCTCGCCGGTGGCGGCCAAGGCGCATCTTTTCGACGCCGCCGGCGGCCAGCGGCTGAACTGAGGGCACTCAGTTGTACAGAGACGGCAGCGGCGCTTCGTCCTTGCCCTTGGCCGCGGGTTCGCCCAGCGCGAGCATGAGCCGATTGGCCCAGTTGAAGAATGCGGCTTGGCTGATGGATGGGCTCCAGACGTAGTCGCCGCCCTTGGTGAAATCGGGGTGCGAGTTGGTGAAGCCCAACTGCACCAGGCCTGCGCGCTGGTAGATCGGCGAGGCGGCCATCGATGCCGGACTGGAGAAGTCGCCGAGCTCGATCTGGATGCGCTTGTCATTCACAAATTTCTGCGCCAGGCCGACGGCCTGCCGCGGGTCGCTTTGGCTGTCCTCGAACACGTAGGTCAGCGGGCGGCCGTGGATGCCGCCGGTGGCGTTCACGTCCTCCAGCGCGAGATCGAAACCGGCCTTCCACTGGGCGCCGTACTGCGCGTTCTGCCCGGTCAGCGGGCCGCTGACGCCGAACCACACGGGGTCGCCGGCAGCCGGTGCGGCGGATGCGACGATCGGTGCCAATAGAAACGCGGCTGCGAGGTGGAGAAAGGCTTGACGGTGCAACATGCGGAGCGCTCCAGGACAACGGAAGACCGCGATTCTTCGACGGTCCTGTAACGTTGGGAACGAAGAAATCGGCGCGATCTTCATCGAAATTCGAATAAGGCCTCCCAGATTTTCTGACGAAGGCCGCTGCGATCCCGCCATGCGCCTCAGAAATCCGACGACCTGACGACGATTGGCTCTCGGCGTGTGCCGTTGTAGCGCGACCAAGCAGCCACGTTGATGGCCACATGGTTCTCTTCGTACGCACTCACCGCACGGCTCGCGCCATCGGAGGCTTGCACATAGGCACCGAAATGGGATGCCAGCGCGTCGTCCGTGATCAGCGCGTCGATCTCCCGGCCTTGCGCGGGCAAAGTAAAGGCCACACCGTTGCCGACCCAGCGCGCGCCACGCGAGCCTCCGATCCGGTGGCCGCTGGCATCTACTCCAACAACGGGCTCCAGCGGCGCCGGCTCCGTGTCGACCGATTCCACGATGGGTTCCGGCGCAGCATCCGGAATGACCTCGCCCGACAGCACGTCCCTGCTGATAAAGAGCATCTCGAAGTCGCAGATCTGAATGATGTCGTTGTCCAGCAGCGGGCGCACCGACACGTCCTCGCCGTTGACGAGCGTGCCGTTGGTGCTGTGGAGGTCGTGAAGGGTGACGAAATTTCCGTGCCGCCTGAGGATTGCGTGGACCTTGCTGACGGTGCCCGCCGCAAGCACGAGATGATTGGTCGGGCCGCGCCCGATCCTGAACTCCCCTTCGAGTAGCCGGATCATGCGCCGCACGACGGCATTCCTCGTCACGATCAGCGTCGGCATCGCTCGGACCCTCCTTGCGCATCGATGGTAATGCTGCAGAGCCGCAATTCACGTGCCAGTCACGTGACGAGAGCAGTGAGATCAACTGATACAGGCCGCGCGTTGGCGTTTCCAGGCGTCTTCATGCTGATGGCGCCTCCGCGAATGCCGGGTGAGCGAGGGGTGGCGTGAGACTTGGTACGGCACGGGTCGTCGCCTAAAAAAGCCGCAGGCGCTTGTCGCCAACACAAGCCAACCAATAGGCCCCGTCTTGAATCCCTGCTATTTCGCAAAAGCTCTGCCCGTGAAGAGCGCTGCGCGCTGATCGGCGTTGACCGAGCGTGATGGCTCCGTCACCGGAAATGTTTCGTTGGCAGGCCGTTGGCCGGCAGCGCCTGAGCTCGACGCCGGATTGAGTCGACCCTCAACCTTCAATCCAAGAAGTGATTCATGGTCAACGCACGTTGGCGCCGTATGCTCTCCTCGGCCGTGCTCGGAGCCGCTGTCTTCGGCGCCCGGCATAGCCGAGGGCCGAGAAGACGAGTTCCGTTCCATTGCGAGTCGTGAAGTGGCGTGAATTCATTGCATGCCAAGTAGAAATGTCGCAAAGTCTGCGCCCCCCACGAGGTCGATCAGGGCTGAGCCGCGGGGGACGCCAAGCTGCCGTAGCCCGCCTTGGAATTGTGTGCGACAACTGGCATTGTTGATCCAGCGTTCCTGCGGCCCCACAATAACCTGCAGTTCGAGCCATGGGCCGCTCGACGAACTGCGAGGCCGTGCTGACGACCGTGCCGGCCCAAGCTCCAGGGTGCTGCCACTATGAGTGAGTTGGATGTTGCACACGCGTTCGCACCAATGCGCCTGCTCGGGCTGGTGCCGGTCGATGGGTCCCCAGTCCTGGTGCCAGGCGCTGTGCTCTTGGCCGATCTGGCCGACTTCACCGGATTGACCGAAGCGCTCGCTGCGAGCGCTGGTGCCGACGGGGGGGAACTGGTCAGTCGCGACCTTAACCATGCACTCGGACCGGCGGTCGATGCGGTCATGTCCGAGGGCGGCGAAGTTGCCAAGTTCGCTGGCGATGGCTTGCTCTGCATCTTTCTCGGAGGTGACGCCGCCGTGGAAGCGGCATCGAGGGCCTCGCATGCGATCGCCCAATGCGCCGTCCGTGGACCTGACGGCAAGAACCATGGCTTTCGCAGCGCGATCGCGCACGGCTCCATCAAGCTTGCGCGCATAGGAGGTCACCGCGAACGATACGAGTTGGTCGCGGGCGGCGATGCGGTCGAGCATGTCTATAGCCTCGTCGAAACGGCCGTTGCCGGCATGCCTGGCAGCATCGCGCGGCTCTCCTCGTCCGGTTTGAAGGTTCCACTCCATGACACCGCGGATGCAGATCCCTCCTCGTACCTTCCGGCATACGTCCGCGCACGGCTCCCTGAAGGTTTGACGGACTGGATGAGGGAGTTCCGCACCCTCACGATCGCTTTCGTCGGCGCAGACCTCGCCGCTGGTCAGAGGTCGTTGCAGGACGTGGCGTTGGCAATCCAGACTGCTGCCGATGGCCAGGGGGGACAACTTGTACGCTTCAGCCTGGAGGCCCAACGCCTCGTTGCCGAGATTGCGTTCGGACTGGTGGTGGGCGTAGCCGCTACCGGCCCCCCCGAGGCTTTGCAGTTTGCGGCGCTCGTAGTGCGCGACATCGCGGGCGCGCGTGCCGGCATTTCGACGGGAAGGGTGTTTCTGGGCCCGATAGGATCAGAGTCGCGGCGGCAACTGACCTCGTTGGGTACGGCTGTCAATTTCGCGGCGCGATTGATGCAGCATGCCGCTTCGGGAGAAGTGCTGGCCGATGACACGACGTGGGCGGCAGCAAGCGGGAGCGTCCAGGGCTCGCATGCCCAGGCGACATTGAAGGGGATCGGCGATCGCGCCTTCTGGCGACTGGAGATCGCCCATCTCGGAGTTTCGATAGAGAAGGAGGAGTTTTTCGGCCGCGACAAGGAAGTCGGGGTCGTCCGCGAAGCACTCGCGATGGGGGGACGAAAAGCTTGCCCCATCGTCATTCAGGGTGAAGCAGGCATCGGCAAGAGTCGATTTGCCAGATGGCTTTCCAGTGAACTGCGGATGCGTGGGAGCTTTACGTGGACTGCAATCGCCACGCCGGTCGGGCGAGACACGCCCTACTCTGCCCTTGCCTCCGTCATCGAAGATCTTTGCGGACTTCAGCCGGGAATGGACGCTGCACACAGGCTGAGCATCGTCGCCCGGCAATTGCTCGGCAGTTCAGATCGGGCGCCGTTGCTGGGCGACGCCTTGCGTCTGGCGCTACCCGACACGGCATCCACGGAGGCGCTCATCGGTGGGGTCCGAGCCGACAACATCCGCGAGGCGCTGTCGATGCTCTTCGCTGATCGAGCTGATCGCGACGCGACCGCGCTGATCGTCGACGATGCACACTGGCTGGACTCCTCGAGTTGGGCATTGCTTCAGCGCTTGGCCTCGGAAGTAGACACGCTCCGTATTGTCATCGTCGCGCGTCCCATGGTCGGCATGGAGCCGACGTCGCTGCAGACCATCCGCGCTCGCAATGCGCTCATCGTTCATCTGGAGCCGCTGTTGCCGCAGGACATTACCGCCCTGTTGACGAGCCGGATGGAATCCTGCGATGTGCCTGCGACAGTCGCCGAGTGGGTTATCGAGCGGGCCAAGGGCAACCCATTCTTCGCGCAAGAGCTTGCTGCCATGCTCATCGCCCTCGGCAAGGTCGAAATCCGGGCGGGCGCTATCGCGCGGACGCCAAACGCCTCCGAACTCAGCGACCTGCCGCTGGCAACAACGATTGAAAGCACGATCGAGCAGCGAATCGACAGCCTCAGAGTGGACGACGCCGCTGCACTCAAAGTTGCAAGCGTCATTGGGCCGACATTCTCGATCGAGGAACTGAGCAATCTTGCTTCGCGGTCCGGTTCGGAGATCGCGGCGACGGTAGAGCGACTGGTCGCGTCCGACATGACTTTGCCGGTCGGACCGGAGACATTCGCCTTCCGACATCGGTATACCCAGGAAGCGGCATATCGCATGCTGACCGGTGACAAGCGCCGCCTCCTGCATCGACGGATGGGCCAGGCAATCGAGAGTCGCCTTGCCCAGCGCGCTGAAGAGTGTGCCGGTGAACTTGCTCACCATTGGTTCGCTGCGCAGGAGTGGCCCAAAGCCCTGCATTGGCTGGAGTTCGCTGGCATGCAAGCGTTGCGCACGGGCGCGGATCAGGAGGCCGTCACTCATTTCCGTCGGGCGTTGTCCATCGGCAAGGATCAGCCCAGAGGACGGCTGGCGGCTTGGCACCGTCAACTCGGTCGCGCGCTCCTTGGGCTGGGGCAGGTGGAAGGCGTCGCCGTCGAGGCTCGAAAAGCGTTCGAACTCCTCATCCGGCCATTGCCGAATAGCCCGACAGGCTGGATTGGCCTGACTGCCATCTCGGCATTCGATCGACTCTCCGCACCCCTGTCCAGCCGCGTCGCGACTCTCGCGTCCCATCTGGGAACGCGACAGATTCCAGATGAGGAATTGATCGAAGGCGCCCGCGCGGCCGGCCTGCTGGCGGAATCGGCCTACTTCGTCAACGCCCCCGAGATGATGCTTGGGAGCGCCTTGCTCGCGGTGAATCTGGCGGAGCGGGCGTCCAGCGCGGCCCCGGTGTCAGTAGCCTTCGGCATGCTCGGCGTCGTAGCCGGAATGGCGCGGCTGCACGGGATCGCACTTCGCTACCTCCGCCGAGCCTGCGCCCTCTCGGAGGATGCAGGAGATCCCCTCCAACAAGGCGTCGCATGGTTCTACACCGGCATGTACTTCGGCTGCATCGGCGATTGGGATGCGTCGCTCGAGGCCGAACAAAGGGCTCTGTCCTTTACCGAAGAACTGGGTGCCCATGCGCAAAGCGGCTTCCAACTCACAATCATCGCCACAAACGCGCTCTACACGAGCGAATACGCCAAAACGCGTGCGTGGATGAAGATCGTTTGGGAACACGCAGAACGCTCGGTCAATGTTCAACAGCAAGGCTGGACGCACAATGTGCTGTCGGTCGCGGACCTTCATCAGGCGCACTACGGAGAAGCCCTCTTGCGATCGGAGCGTGCGCGACAGATTTTCCTCGTGGAGCGCGACCGCATCTCGCTGATAATTTCCGAAGGAGTGCAGTGCGTCGCACTGTGCAGACTGGGCCGCATGGCAGAAGCTATCGTGGGCGCTGACCGAGCCAGCGAAGTCATTGCCGGTGCCAGGCCAACAACCTGGGGGCAACTCGAAGGTTTTGCCGGACCGTGTGAAGTCTATGCGACTGCGTTGGCACATGGCCTTCTGACGAAGGCGGAGGCCCAGCGGCGTGCGCGAGCGGCGATGGTGGGCCTACGCCTGTTCGCCATTGTTTTTCCCTTTGGCCAGGCTCGCTATCACTGGATCTGCGCGCTCTTCAACATCGCATCGGGAAGAATTGCCTCAGCCAGACGCCGGTTGCGGCGCTCGATTGTTCTGGCACAGCGATTCCGCATGACCTACGAGGAAATGCACGGCATTGAGCTATTGGCGGGCTTGGTTTCCGCCGACGAGCAATCCAGGCTGCTGGATCAAACGCACGCGCTCAAGGGACTCGTCGAGGAGACCGCCGTGCGAGCGACCCACGCTCAACATCAGCCGGCCTGACAACGAACCCGGGCGCATATGCGCTCGAATAGACGATAGAGGCCGTAGAGCGTGCGGTTGACAAGCACGAACTCGGGACGAATGCCTGAAAGCGCGCGGTCCTCCAGCATGCGAACGAAGCGTTTGCGGCCTTCTGCGACAAACTCGGGTCGCTCACCGAAATCAAAGCGTTCCGTCAGGAGTGGAACCGCCAGCCATTCGCGAAATGGCAGCAAGGATGAGCGATCGACATGCCACGCTTCATCGGTCGACAAGTCCGCGAACAGGCCCATATCGAGGTAAACCGCATGGGCGGCCTCATCGTCGCGAGTTGCAGCGGCACGCCAGATACGCACGATCATGTCCTGGCAATCGTCGGGAATCCACCGAGTGCAACCGAAGTCGATCAGCCCGACCTGGCCTTCGGGCCCGAAGAGGATGTTTCCCGGATTCGGATCGGCATGTATTCGGCCGAGCACGTGTACGGATTGCATGAAAACATCGTGCAAGCGCTGTGCTGCAAAGTCCCTTGCGCTCTGCCCCGGCTGTTTCACCAGCCATGCGTCCAAGTGAAGGCCGGGCAGCCTTGCCATCGTGACCACGCGCGAACTCGACAACGATGGAAAGACCTTCGCAACGGTGACGCCTTCGATCGAAAGGCGCGCATCGAACCACTCCAATGCCTGAGCTTCCTGGACATAGTCGCATTCCTCTTGCAGTCGTGACCCGACCTCCACCAGCAGATGCTCATAGTGCGCACGGTGTGGCAGCATCCCTGCGGCGCGGCGAAGCAGGCGCATGTCGGCGCGCACAACCTCCGACATGCCCGGGTACTGGACCTTCACGGCCACCTCCTGGCCATCGAGCGTCGTGGCTGCGTGAACTTGGCCGAGGCTGGCACAGGCGAATGGCGTTGGGGTGAAGTCGGAGAACAGTTTCTCGACGCGGCCGAGATCCGCACGTATCGTATCGAGCACGAATGCCGGCCCCATGACGGGAGCCTGGAGGGAATGGCTCGCCACATCGAAGTCCGGACTCACATCGCTTTCCAGGCTCAGGAACTGGGCGACCTTGTGCGCGGCACCGCGCAACTCGAGCAAGGCCGCCATCACCGCGTGGCTGGGCCGCGATCCCCTGCTCGCGTCGGCGCGCGAGGGACCGAAGCGCTCGAGGACGCTTTCGGTTCCCGCTTCGAGCGCGGCGCGCCCGAGGCGAAGGCCGCGGGCCATCTCGGTAATCTGAGGCGCGTGCGCGTTCACGTCCGTTGCGCTGGTGAGGGATGAAAGGTGCGCAACACCTCGAGCAGGCTGAGCGGATCCGCAAATCGCCCTGCCCGCTCGGGTTTCAGGAGAATGTCGAGGACGGGCCTGATGAACTGCTCCTGCTGTTGGGCGTAGAGGCAATGTAGGTGCACCAGCAGGCCCGCGTGTCCGAAGTCGGCCCGTCGTATCAGGAGCGCGTCGAGCAGGTAGCCAATGGCGTCGACCAGTTTCAACGTGTGGGCGTACATGAGGGAGCGGTCCGCTTCCCAGTAGTTGATAAGCGCCAGCGCCAGCGCAACGAGTGCGTCAGCCAGTTCCACGCGAACGTCCTCGTAGCGGACATTGGGCGGAAAGCTGAGATTGGAGTGGTTCGCATCGAGCCAGACGATAAAGTAGTTGTCGGCAACCGAATCGCGCAAGGTGCGCAGTTGCGGCAAATGGAGCAAGCCCATGGCCCTGAGCGCCGCGATCCAGGCCCGACTGAAGTCCCGGTAGTCTTCCAAGTTACGCAAGGTCGGAAGCATGAAGCCCGTGAAGGCACCATGCAGGCCGGGATCCAATGGCACGTCGGGAACCTCTGATGAAAACCACTCCTCTCCCAGCGCTTCGCGGCTAGGGTAGAGGTGATAGAGGGTCTTGACGTCGATATTCAGCTTGGTCGCGACCGACCCGAACGAGGCCAGGTAACCCAATTCGTTGAAGGCGCCGACGACACGGGCGTGCAAGGGATTCATGGTTGCCTTTCGAAGATTGCCCCGACGATCGGGAAATCGACCTTGCACCCCAATGCCTGGAGGACGTCCCGTGCCGCTTCCAGGCCGGACGTGATCGCGGCTTCGATCGAGCCACAGGAGAGCGCGGAGCGGGTCCAGTCGCCGGCAAGCCAGAGGTTTTCGACATCAGTTTCGTATACGTAGAGTCGTGCTTTTTGCGTCTCAACGTCGGCGCAGACATAACGCGCGCTTTCCTTGTCGTTCACAATTAAAAATGGCGCATGGGCCCGGATGCCGTCTTGGAGCATGCTTTGGTTTTGCTCGAGCCACTTGTCGAGCTCGACGTTAGATTTGCCCCATTGACGAGCCACATCGTCATCGACGTCGCCGCACGCATATATCGGAGGATGGCGGTAGGTATCCGCGGACTCACTACCCCCGTTGTCGGCGCCCTCCTTGAGATGATCCATCGAAGCCGTGCACGGAAGCGTTCCTTTGAGCGCAGAGATGATCGCGTGCTCGAAGCGTGGATCGCCATTCGTCCAGTTCTGCAGGCCAATAGTGGCACGGCTGTGGATATCTTCGAGCTTTTCGGCGAGATCAGCCGGAAGCCCAGGGACGCTCCCCTGAAACGGAGGTATCGCGAGCACACACGCGTCAAAGGGACGGATGTGCATTTCGTTGACCTTGTCGTATTGGAGATCGACGCGCCATCCACGGCGCCTATCGGTTGCGTCTGCCGGCCAGATGCCGAAATTCGCGTCAGTCTTGCAGTTCTTCGTCTGCAGGAGCGTCACGAATTTGAGGCACTTGCTTTCGATGGTGACACCGGTCACTTCGGTGCCCAACAGTATTTCGACGCTGCTGTCTCGAAGACTCTCATAGATCGGACCGATGATTGCCTCGCCGGTTCCTCCAAGCATTCGCTGGTACGGCGCCAGTTCATAAGTGAGCACAAGGCGAGCCAATCCATTGATGAAGGTGCCCGCCGCGATCTGGTCCGGCGTGGTGAATAGTCCTGCAGTGACTGCGGCCAGGATCCGACTCCGACCTGAGAATCCTTCAGCCACGCCATACCGTATCAGCCAAGCATCGATCGACCTCGCATCCTGGAGTTGAAGGGCCCGAATCCAGCAACCATAGAGCTCTCCGGGGAGGTTACGCGGGTCATCGACAGCCCAGCGTGGAAAGAGCTGCACCTCGTCGAGTCCAATGGCAATCGTCGTGGCGAGCTCCACCACCTCGCTGGCCAGGCGAATCTTTGGGTTTTCGTCATCGGCGGGTAGCGCAAATCGAGCAAACCATCGAAACAAGCGCGCCATCGGCGCCACGTCGCTTTCGAGAGGAGGAGACGAAACGAAGCTCTTTTCAGTTTCCGGATGAATGGGGTCGTCGAGCATTTCGAGTCGGTAACCCAAGGTCAGCTCGGCCCAGAAAAGGCGCGATAGTAGCCAGTTGAGCATCATCGCCACCAGTTGCCATGTGACGATCGGAATGAAAGGCGGCGCCTCCAGCAGGGAAATTTGTCGCGCGATGAGCGTGAACGTTCTCAACAGCGGTCGCGGTCGATTCGTCGAAAGTTCAAATGCTGCCGCTTCTTTTTTGGCCTTCTCACTAAAGCTTGACTCACGCTTGGTGTTTAGCACCAGCCATTCCTTGAGCGTGGCTGGATTGCGGCAGTCACATTTCTTCCAAGGTTCGAACGGCAGTTCCCATGGCCTCGCAGGATTGCCCGCTTTCTCGTACGGAACCCGCATGTTCGAAAGGTCCTGGAGCGTGTCTGCGGCACCAACTGACTCCAGAATCGCAGGCAGGTTGGCATAGAAACCCATGGCCACATGAAGGCCGTGCTCTTCGATTCGGTACTTCTCGTTGTCGGTGCGCCGTCCGCTAGCCGCCTTCCCGCCCAAGCGACAATCTTTTTCGACGAGCGCTACTTTCACCTTCAGGCCACTACCTGAAGTCCAGGCCGGCTTTCCGGACTGCAAGATTGGATTGGAAAGAAGCCACGCACACGCCAGCCCTGCAGGACCACCCCCAAGCACGGCCACGCTGGCCTCGTTGCTCTGGGGGGAAATCTTCTTTTCCCATTTTGGCGGCTCGGGGCACTTCAAGATTGGCGGCTGGGCTCCTGCCGCCTCGAAGAAGCCGGTTGCCCATAACCAAAGCTCGGCCACGAAGGCCGCCGAAAGGATGGCGGCGTAGTCGTCCTTGACTGGGCGCAGTACGGCAGCTCGCTTCTGCAGTCGAAGTTGTGTACCAGATGCATCGCCGCTAAGTTCGATCCATCCCGTGTCCTCTACCAAAGTCAGCATGTCCGGACCGTGGACGGCTGACACGAAAACATAGCTGTAGCGGCGATGGCCGCTTCCATCCGGCGCATCGCTGCCCTCGGCGGTAATTTCTATCGTCTCCTCCGTCTTCAGCCCGGTGACGAGGGGTTTTCCGAGATCGGTGCACTTTGTCAGGCGACCTCGCCAGAGTGAACCTTCGCTACAAAGATCGTCGAAGTGCAGTTTGGTGATCTGGGGCGTTGCCTCGCCCCAGCGCCTCGGAAAATCCGCAATCTCCAGTGCCTTTGCGAAAGGAAGTGGAGAGGTCATCCACGACGTGATGGCCTCCACGGTCCGTGGCACCAACGGCTTTCCGGGGTCTGTCTTCGCCACCGGCGTGTCACCCGAATCTCCGCAAACTCTGAGCGCCGGGGGGAGCATGTTTTCGAGTTCAAGCCACTGCTTGATTTCCGGAAGCATAGGGTAGGAACCCGCATCACTTGCGGCCCACTTGGAAACTTCCAGGAAGTTGCGCACCTCCTTTTCGCGGGTTTGTCTTGCTCGCGACCAACCCAGCAGAAGCGCCATGGCCTGGGCTTCCAGCGGAGCACCGAGCTTCGCGAGGTATTGCGCGCGGTCGAAGTCGTCTTGCATCGTTCCACCCCCCACAGTTGTAGGCGAATGCTCGCCGTACTGCCCGTGCGCGTCAACTGCCGCATGCGGAGCATCCCATCGATCACTCCCCACAGTTGGTGATCCCCAGCAGGCCAAACACACCCAGAATGCCATCACAGCTAATTCAGCAAGCACAGGAGGACTGGCCATGACGAAGTCCCGACCCGCATCGCACCGATGCGTCATCCTCCGTGTCGTCGCGCTCGGCATGGCAATGGCCGCATGCGCAGCACACGCCGACTCCGCAGGCAGCAACGTCTTTTCGATCGGCTGGGTCTACCTGAGCCCGCGGAGCTCCAGTGGACCCACGACGCTGGTTCAAGTCGGAGGCGTGCCCGTGTACCAGCCGCAAGCCGGTACCGGCGTGAAGGTACAGGGCGCAGGGACTGTCCTGCTGGCCTACGAGCACTTCTGGACGGACCAGTTCTCGACGCAGTTGGCCCTGGGCATCCCGCCCACCCACAAGTTCGAAGGCACCGGTCAGGTCGCTGTATTCGGCGTGCTCGGCGAAGCGCAACAGATCAGTCCGACCGTGCTCGCGAAGTACAACTTCGGCGAGCCCGGTCAAACGCTGCGGCCCTATGTCGGCCTCGGGTTCAACTACACATGGTTCCGCAACCCGCACATCACCAATGCCGCCTTCCAGGCTGCGAGCTATGGACCCGCTTCCGTGACCGGCGTTTCCGGAAGCCCGTCCTGGAATCCGGTCCTGAGTGCCGGGTTGAGCTACCGGCTTGACGAGCATTGGTCGCTTTTCGCGTCGCTCAGTTACGCGCCGCTCACCACCGATGTGACGGTCGACGCCGTCAACACCTCGCTCGGGGTCCCTGTGAAGACGATGACCGAGGTCAAGCTGCGTACATTGGCAACCGCTCTCAACCTCGCTTATCGCTTCTAGGTCGACAAGCGACTAGAACACCATGGTGCGCCAGCGGAGATCGCTCGCGCGGTCCAGGAACTGCACGGCGCCGCCGCGGCCCGCACATTCCGGAATCAGTTGCGCAGCATCAAGTCCATGCGCCTGCAAGGCATCGGAACAGGCGTAGAAGACAGCGCCCAGCTTCGCGGCTTCCTGCATCGAGTCGTAGACAGTCTTCGGATGGCTGGATGGCCGCAGCGATGCGGCCACACCTGCTTGCAGCAGCAGCACGCTCCGCGCCGTGAAATAGACCTCCACCGGGAGATCGAGCGCTGCCGCGTGAAAGAACGGCGTTGCCAGACGGTGCGGCGCGTCGGGCTCGCTCGCCCAGCAGGATGGCGAGTCCAGCCGCCGTGTTGTCTGCGGATGCGCTCACGACAGGTCCTTCACCGATTCGGCATGCCGCCCCATCGCGCGGGCGACTTGCGCGCCCTGCACGAGTTGCGGCAAGTTAGCCTGAAAGTTCCGCAAGCGCAGTCGCGCAAGCCATCCCTTGCCGTACGGATCGAGGTGAACCAGCTCTGGCTTCTCCTCCAGAAGCGGGTTCGTTTCCAGCACTCCGGCGGACCGGTCTTGTTGTACTGGAAGAAGCCCACCACCGCCGCGCCGACCAATTGCGGCCAGCGCGAGCGGCTTGGCGGCGCCCTTCCACAGCGACATCCATGGGCTGATCTTCGGATCGGAGGGCAGCCCGTGATAGAGCTCCGGCTTGTCGCCGTGCTGCAGCACGACATCACGTGCGTGTAACCCCAGGTCGGTCAGGCCCTGGATGTTGCTGTGTCCCCGCAAGGCGTTCATGCCGCCGCCGGCGATGCCGACGTAGCCGAGCAGCAATTGAACGATCGCAGCGGTGCGGATCATCTGCGATCCCTGGCTGTGCTGCGTCCACCCAAGCGCATACATGATTGTCATGGCCTTGTTTGGCACGGCGGCGGTCGCGACCATTTCGCACACCTAGAGGAACTTGTCCTTCGGCGTGCCGGTGATCTTGCTCGCCGACGTTGAACGACGCGTTGGTGTAATTCCTGACGTAGTCCTGCTGCAGCTTGTTGTTGCTCAGCAGATAGTTGATGACGCCTCCAAGGAACGCGATGTCGCTGCCCGCGCGGATCGGCGCGTAGAAGTCGCTCATGGCCGCCGAGCGCGTGAAGCGCGGGTCGACGACCACGAGCTTCGCCTTGTTGTGATGCTTGGCCTCGATCCCCCACTTGACGCCGCAGGGGTTCGCCTCGGCCGCGTTGCCACCCATGATCAGGACAGGATCAGCGTTCTTGATGTCCACCCAGTGGTTCGTCATCGCGCCGCGTCCGAACGTCGGGGCCAGACTGGCCACCGTCGGTCCGTGTCAAGCGCGCGCCTGGTTGTCGAAGACCAGCATCCCCATCGAGCGCATCGCCTTGTGGGTGACGTAGCCCGTTTCGTTGGAGGATGCGGAGGCGCACAGCATGCCGGTGCTGAGCCAGCGGTTGACCAGTTGGCCGTCGTCGTTCCTGGCGATGAAGTTCGCGTCGCGGTCGGCCTTCATCAACTTGGCGATGCGCGACATGGCCTCGTCCCACGAGACCCGCTTCCATTCGCTGCTGCCGGGCTCACGCATCTCCGGGTACCTGAGCCGGCTCGGGCTGTGCACGAAGTAGAGCAACCCGGCGCCCTTCGGACAGAGCGTGCCGCGATTCACAGGATGGTCCGGATCGCCCTCGATGCGAATGATCGATGAGGTGACGTTCTTCGCCTCGTCGCCCAGCCTGTACATGATGACTCCGCAGCCGACGGAGCAGCACGGCACGTGTTGCGCGCCTCCGCCAGTGCCAGCGTCGTCGAAAAGCCGAGTGCGACCGGGCTGGATGCCGCCAGCCCCGCGCCGCTGACGCGGAAGAATTGCCTTCGGTTCATACCCATCGTGAGCCTCCTGCGGTCGAAGGCGGCACCGAGTTCGGCCCGACAAAAGTGCGCGCCCGTACCTCAACTGCCACAGTGGGCAGTACAAAAACCCAGGCAGCAAGGATTGAAAATCTTTATGAATCTCGATTCATAGTAAGTTTCAACTTACAGCAGTTCGAATTCAGTCGACGTAGTCCAGAAAAAGGGGTGTCACTTCCTGGAGAAACATCAATTCCCTCGGGGAGATGCTTCGCGGCTCCAGATCGAAATGAATGAACGTGCCATAAGGCGTTCCGTCGCGGCGCTTGAGCAAGCGCCCGTAGTAGGACTCGATGAGGCCGGCATGGGGGTGGTCCGCCAGGAGCAGGTCCTTGGAGGCGTGACTGGTCAGGAATTCCCCCTTCTCGATCGCAAACCGGCAAAGGCTCTTGCTGAGAGGAACGACCTTCAGCCAGGTGCGATATTCAGCGCTGCGGTCGAAGACGTAGGCCGCGCGCATCGTCTCGCCGACCAGCTTGTAAAGGCCTGTGTACCGATACTGCGTCCGGTCGTTGAGCAGCGCCAGCGCACGGTGAATTCCGTGAGTCGCAAGCGTGTTGCGAACCGCGTCGGCTTGCGTCGACAAATCAATCTCAAGCATCAAGGATCTCGGAAAAAAGGCAGAAGACCAGGACATGCCCGGCCGCCGGGGATTATTGGCGCGGGCGACAAACCCTGAATATATGGGGGCAATGGGGCCCCAAGGCTTCAACTGGAATCCGCCGGCGGCGGCTCCCTCCAGCGCTTCTTCGCAAAGGCCTCGACGAAACGCGGCAGTTCGTCCAGCGCGAGCCCGTCGATGCCTGCGGCCCGGGCGCGACCACCGCCGCCGAATTCGTGGCACAGCTCGTGCGCGCCCCACGGCGAAGCCAGCGGTGCGCGCACGCTGACGGCATAGCCGTTGCCTTGCGCCTTCAGCACCGCGTGCGCGCGCTGGGGCTCGGCATTCGCGAGTTCATTGGCGAAGCAGCCGAGCACGCGCCGGCTCCAGGGCGCATCGGGAAGAAGGTGCGCGCTGGCGAGCGCCCCCTGGCACAGCGGAGGCACCACGAAGGCCTGCCGGAGATCCTTGCGACGCATGACATCGATCTCGTCGACGACGGCTTCGTGCGCAAGCATGTCTCGCGGATCCGGATAGCGCAGCATGATTTCGTACAGGCGCCGCGGCGCGATGCACACATCGCGCTCGTCCTCGCCGTAGGCGTTGTAGTTGATCGCCTCGCCGAGGCGACGAAGCAACGCGCAATCCCCCGTGTCGAAGCCGGCGCCCTGGAACAGGCGCTCCGCCGCCATCGCCAGGTTGTCTCCGTAGGCGCCCACCAACGCCCAGGCACGAAACGCACCGCCGAGATGACGATCGACGAGCAGACTGGTGCAGACGTCGCTCGCGCCATCGATGTGCGCTTCGAGCAGCGGATGGTCAGGAACGCGCTGCACTGCGTGATGATCGAAGTAGCGCACGCGAACGCCGGCATCGAGCAGCCGAAGCAGGTCGGCGTGATTGCGCTGCATCGAAAGATCGAAGACGTTGACCTCGTCGCCGGCTTGCGCGCGCACTTGCGCAAGCAAGGCGATGTCGTGCTTCAAACCCGTCACCAGCGCGGCAGGCGACGGATCGTGCAGGTGCCATTGCACCGCGGCGCACAAGCCGTCGGCATCGCCGTTGCACACGTCGATGCGTTGCGGGTTCGTCGGAGGGTCAGCGGGATCAACAGGCTTCGTCATAGGGACCACCCTTGCTAGCCGCAACTTCCGATGTGGCCGCATGCCGTGCAGAAGTCGCATCCGTCCTTCTGGATCATCGTGGCGTTGCCGCATTCGGGGCACAGCGCACCGGGCATCGGCGGCGGCTGGTCGGACAGGGTCGCCGGCGCCTGCAGGATGCCCATCGCCCTCAGGGGGTATCCGTCGGCGTCCAGCACGCCCAGCATGGCGTAGCGATGGATGATCAGCCGCGCGACGTAGGCCACGGTCGATGGCCAGACCTGCTGCCGCTGGGCGCCGCTCGGCAACCCGGGAACGAATGCCAGAAAGTGCCCCAGCGGTTCCGCGTAGTTCAACAGCTTTCGCAACTTCATGCCGATCCATGCCGGGTCGAGCACGCGCATGTCCAACGAAAGAATACGCACCAGGCCGTCCAGTGCCCTCGGGTAGTTGCCTGAAAGACCCAGCGCGCAAGGCCGAGCGACCTTGCCGCCCTGCCCGTCCGGCAGCAGGACTTCCTTGAGCATCAGCGTGAATGTCTCATCGCTCGCCGGATTGTGGACGTCCACCGCCCAGGCGAGCGTTCCGTTCGGTCCGGTCTGCGGTTCGTCCCGGCTGAACAGGGCGTCGATGACCGGCGTGGCCGCGCGCTCCTCGCCCTGCCACAGGCCCAACTGGTCGCAGCGCCAGCGGATCACCGCCGCGGTGGCCGCCACCACGCCGGGAAAGCGCCGCATCTCCCCATTCGGCGGGAAAGGCATCTCGAAGGAGCGCTCTTCCTGGACGGTGGTCAGCACGTCGAGCTTGAGGCGCATCCACGTCGGGTCTTTCGCGCGCAGGTCCATCGACAGTGTTTTCGCCAGCGCGCCGAGGCCGCGGGGCTGCTCAGCCCCATTGACCCAGACCTCGAACGGGGCCGGCTTGCCGTCTTCCGGCAGTTCGCCGATGAAAAGCGCGAACTCGCCGTAGGGATGGCGAACCATGTACGACCATGCCGCATTCCCTGCCGGCAAATCCGGACGCCCAGGCCAGCGCAGCGATGCCAGCACCGGCTGCGGCATGCGCTCGAGCAGCAGGCGCTCGTTCAACGGCCCGGCGTCGATCGTCATGGGCTGCTGCGCGCTCGCGGGGGCATGCGTGCTCAGCACCGCGCCGAGCACCGCATTGGGCCGGTAGGTGGCCAGCCCCTTCAGGCCGGACTTCCAGGCGCGCAGGTACAGGTCCTTGAAATCCGCGTAGGGATAGTCGGCGGGCACATTCACCGTCTTCGAGATGGCGGTGTCGACATGCGGCGCCACGGCCGCGACCATTTCCTCATGCGCCTGTGCGCTCATCTGAAGCGCCGTCACGAAGGCCTGCGTGAGCGGCGCGTTCTCGCCCTTGAGGTGCCGATACAGCCGCCACGCGTGATCCTCCACCGCATGTTCCTCGAACCCGCCATCGGGCGTTCGCTTGCGGCGCGTGTAGGTCCACGAGAACGCCGGCTCGATCCCGTTGCTGACGTTGTCCGCGAAGGCGAGGCTGATGGTGCCCGTGGGCGCGATGGAAAGCAGGTGCGAATTGCGCAGGCCGGTCGCACGGATGCGCTCCTTGACTGCTGCCGGCAGCCGCGAGGCGAAGGTGCCGCGCTGGAGGTAGAGATCGGCATTGAACAGCGGAAAGGCGCCCCGCTCCGCCGCGAGTTCGACCGACGCCCCGTAGGCGGCGTCGCGCAGCACTTCGGCGATGCGACGCGCGGCATTGCGCGCCTCGGCGCTGTCGTAGCGCAGGTTCAGCATCACCAGCGCGTCGCCGAGCCCCGTGAACCCGAGGCCGATGCGCCGCTTGTTGCGCGCCTCTTCCCGCTGGCGATCCAGCGGCCAGAAGGTGATGTCCAGTACGTTGTCGAGCATGCGCACCGCCAAGGCCGCCATGCGCGCAAAGGCCTCTTCGTCGAAACTTGCGTCCGCTTCGAAGGGCGCGCGCACGAAGCGCGTCAAATCGATGGACCCGAGGCAGCAGCAGCCGTAAGGCGGAAGGGGCTGTTCGCCGCAGGGATTGGTGGCCGCGATGCTCTCGCAGTAGGACAGGTTGTTGTCGAGATTGATCCGGTCCAGGAAAAGAACGCCCGGCTCGGCATGGTCGTAGGTCGACCGCATGATCTGGTCCCACAGCGCGCGAGCGGCAAGCGACCGGTAGACCCACAAGCCATCCTCGCGCTGGCGCGCGCCCGCGGCCAGCAGTCGGGGCCCCGGCGCGGCCCGATGCACCAGTTCGAAGGTCTTGTCCTCCTGCACCGCATTCATGAACGCATCGGTCAGGCCGACCGAGATGTTGAAGTTGGTCAGGTCGCCGTCATCCTTGGCGTGGATGAATTCCTCGATGTCCGGATGGTCGCAGCGCAGCACGCCCATCTGGGCGCCCCGGCGCGAACCGGCGGACTCGACCGTCTCGCATGAACGGTCGAAGACACGCATGTACGAGACCGGCCCCGACGCACTTGACCGCGTGCTCTCGACCCAGGCGCCGCTCGGCCGGATGCGCGAGAAGTCATAGCCGACGCCGCCGCCCCGGCGCATGGTTTCGGCGGCTTCCGTGAGTGCAACGTAGATACCGGGATGGCCGTCGTCGTCGGATGCAATGGAGTCCCCCACCGGCTGCACGAAGCAATTGATCAGTGTCGCGGACAAGGCCGTGCCGGCCGCCGACTGGATGCGCCCCGCGGGCAGGAATCCATCCTCCAGCGCTTGCAGGAAGCGAGGCTCCCACTGCGCGCGCAGCTCGGGTTTCTCGGCCTGGGCGATCGCCCGGGCCACGCGGCGGCGGACGTCGTCGATGCTGCGCTCATTGTCCTTGGCGTACTTTTCCAGCAGCACCTCGTGGCTGATCGGCTGCGGGGGCAGCGTCTGCCGCGTGGGCGAACTCTTCAGGGCATCTGTCGTCATGGCGCTCCCGTCCGGACGAAGCACAGGTCTACATGATGCGAGGCGGCGGGGGCTTCGTCCACCCCGGGGGCTTTTTGCTTCTTCAACCATGTCGCGGTAGGCTCGCCGCTCGCACCTCCAGAGCGTGCAGACTGAGCCCATGGACAAGCACTACCTCGCTCCCTTGTTTTCCCCTGCCTCGGTCGTCGTCTTTGCCGGCGCCCGCGGCGAATCGGGCGGATCGGCGCCGCGCGCGCTGGTCGGCACGCTGCAGGACGCACTGCGCGCCCAGCGCTATGCCGGCACGCTCCACTTCCTCGACATAGAGACCAGCGGAACGCTGGCCGACCTTGCGCAGGCGCGAGCGGACCTCGCCATCATCGCGTTGCCCCCGCAGGAGATCGCCGCGGCCCTGGAACTCGCCGGGCGCATCCGCTGCAGGGCGGCATTGGTGATTTCGAGCGGCATCGACGACGGACAGGCCACGGCCCTGAAGAAGATCGCGCAGCGCGAGGACGTGCATCTGCTGGGTCCCAACTCCCTGGGATTCCAGCGCCCCCATCTGCAACTCAACGCCAGCGTCGCCGGCCCCCTGGCCCGGGCCGGCTCGCTGGCGATGGTGTCGCAGTCGGGCGCGCTCACCGCGTCCATGCTGGATTGGGCCCGCAAGAACATGGTGGGGTTTTCGGCCGTCGTCTCCGTCGGCTCGCACAGCAGCCTCGACATTGCCGAGGTGCTGGATTTCCTGGCGCACGATCCCCAGACGCAAAGCATCATCGTGTACTTCGAAGGCATCAACAACGCGCGGCACTTCATGAGCGCGCTGCGTTCCGCGGCCAACGCCAAGCCGGTGGTGGTGCTGAAAGCCGGCCGCAAACCCGCCGGCAACGAGGCCGCCCAGACGCACAGCAGCACCATCGTCGGCAGCGACGACGTGTTCGACGCCGCGCTGCGTCGCGCGGGCGCCGTGCGGGTGCGCTCGTTCGTGGAACTGTTCTCCGCCGCCAAGTGCCTGGCTTCGCGCTATAGGCCCGTGGGGCGCCGCCTCGCGATCATCACCAACGGGGGCGGCCCCGGCGTGCTGGCGGCCGATTGGGTGAATGAGATTTCGCTCCAGCTTGCGAAGCTCTCTCCGGCCTCGGTCGCCGCCCTCTCGCCCCAGTTGCCGGCCTCGGCATCGCTGTCCGATCTGGTCGACCTGTCCGAAGAAGCCACCCCGGCGAACTACGAGGCGGCCATCGCGGCGGCAGGCAAGGACCCGCAGGTCGACGGCTTGCTCGCCATCTATTCGCCGAAGACGCGGACGGACGCATCGGCGATGGCACGCGCCCTTGTCAGCGCGCACGGCTCGATCAGCAAACCGCTGCTGTCGTGCTGGATGGGTGATGCCTCGGTCGGCGAAGGCCGCGCGATCATCAACGAAGCGGGCATCCCGAGCTTTCGCACGCCCGAAGCCGCCGTCGGCGCCTTCGGCAACATCGCGGCCTTCTATCAGAACCAGCAACTGCTGCAGCAGATTCCGCCGCCGTTGTCGACGATGGCCAAGCCCGACATCGAAGGAGCCCGGCTGGTCATCGAGAGCGTGCTGGCGGAGCGCCGCAAGGTGCTGACAGAGATGGAGTCCAAGACGCTGCTCTCGGCCTTTCACATCCCGATCACGAGGACCCTGCTGGCGCGCAGCGCCCACGAGGCCATGATGATCGCGACGCAGCTCGGCTTTCCGGTCGCGCTCAAGATCGATTCGCCCGACATCAGCCACAAGTCCGACGTGGACGGCGTGGCGCTCAACATCATGAACGGCGCCAGCGCGCGCGACACCTACCGCGACATGGTGGAACGCGTGGCGCGACTGATGCCCGAAGCGCACGTCAACGGCGTGACGGTTCAGAAAATGGCGCGCGCGCAACGCGGCCGCGAGATCCATGTCGGCCTGGTGACCGACAAGCCCTTCGGCCCCGTCATCGTCTTCGGTGCGGGCGGCACCATGATCGAGCTCATCAACGACCGGTCGATGGAGCTGCCGCCGCTCAATACCTTTCTCGCGCGGCAGCTGATTGCACGCTCGCGGGTGGCCGAGACCCTGGGAGAGTGGCGAGGCGCCAGCGCGGTCGACATGGAGGCGCTCGAGCAGCTGTTGCTGCGCGTCTCCGAAATGGTGTGCGAGCTGCCCGAACTGCGCGAGATGGACATCAACCCCATCATCGTCGACGCCTCGGGCGCGGTGGCGGTGGATGCCCGCATCCTGATCGACAGCGCGCCGCGCCCGGCCGGCGGCCGCTCGAACGACTACCACCACCTCTCGATACTCCCCTACCCGGCCCGACACGAGCGCACGTGGCCGATGCCCGGCGGCGGCATGTACACCGTGCGACCCATTCATCCCGGCGACGCCCCGATGCTGCAGGAACTGGTGCAGCACCTGTCGCCGCAAAGCCGGTACTTCCGCTTCGTGTCCTGGTTCGAGGAGCTGCCTGCGACCATGTTGTCGCGCTTCACCCTGATCGACTACGACCGGGAGATGGCGCTCGTGGCGGTGTTCTTGGAACGCACCACGGACGCCGCCGGCGAAATCCACGAAACCGAGCGCATCGTCGGCGTGTCGCGCTACATCACCAATCCGGACCAGGAAAGCTGCGAGTTCTCGCTGCTGGTGGCGGACGAATTCAGCGGCAAGGGAATCGGGTCGCGACTGATGGAAAGCATCATCGAGGCCGCGCGCGAGAAGGGTCTCTCGGAGATCGACGGCCTGGTGCTGACGAGCAATTCCGAGATGTTGAAGCTGATGAAGAAGCTGGGCTTCTCGGTCAAGCGCTTCGACGAGGATCCCGACTTCAGGCTGGTGACCTACGCCCTCTGAGCGCCGCTCAGGAGGACGGTCCTGCGACTACCCTCTGCACCTTGCCGCTGCGGCCGACACGTCCGGCTTCGCCGCTGCGGCAACGAATGTTCACGCCGACCGCGCCCTGTGATTCGAGGAACGCGCCGAGCACCTGGTGCGCGCGCCGAAGTGCAAGATCGGCCTCGACGCCGCGCAGGCCGGTTCGCAGCAAGAGCTCGCAGGGCCCTTCCTGGACGAGTTGGAAATCGAACAGGCCGGCATCTTCCTCAAGCATCGTGCTGAGCGCGAGGGGCAGCATGCGGACCGAACCCGCGTCTTCGCGGCCCAGGTGCAGCGTGTCGTCGCAGCGGCCCTGCACCTCGACCACGGGCAGGCTGGAGCCGCAGGCACAGGCGTGCGCATGCACCGTGACACGATCGCCCAGGTCGTAGCGGATCAGCGGTTGCACATGGTTGGCCAGGTTGGTGAGCAGGGTCGTCGCACCGGCCTTGCCGGGCGCAACGGCGTGGCCCTGCGCATCCACCGTCTCGAGGATGACCCAATCGCTGTTGAGATGCAGGTGGCCCCTGTCGCACTCGGATGCCAGCGAGAGGAATTCCGACGCGCCGTAGCTGTTGGTCACGGGGCAACCGAATGCGCCTTGGACGAATTCGCGCTTGGCCGCCGAAAGGTCCTCGCCGCCGACCCACACTTCGCTCGGCGACGTTCGCAGCCGGCCATCCATGCGTTCTTCCGCCAGCAGCGCCGCGGCACTCGGGTACGTGGCAAGAATCGTCGGCGCGAACGCATTCAGGTCCGCCACGATGTCCTTCACAGGCTGGAGGAACGAGATACCGCGCAGGCGGCCCGACAAGGCCGGGTTGAGGCGCCGAAGCCGCTCGATCGACACGGTGCTCGCGAAATGACCTCCGGTCGCACCGACGAACGCAATGCGGTCCGCCAGGCCCCACGGGTCGAACAGCCGCTGCAACGGTCGAAGCACCGGCCGCCGCACGGCCTCCAGTGCGTCGTAGACCGCCATCGCCATGGTGTCCTGCACGAAGATCCCCGACTCGCCGCTGCTGCCCGAGCTTTCCCACACCACATAGCGCTCCGCGAACGGCTCTGCAATCCGGGCGCGATCGGCCACGAAGCGGCGCAGCGCGTCCAGACGGAGGCCCGGATCGGCGACCCAATCGTCAAAGCGCTTCATGAGGTCGGCCTTGTGCATGACCGGCAAGTCTTCCAGGCGCAGGCGATCCGGATCGCCGCAGCCCTTGAGCACCCGGCCGTACAACGGCGACTTCCGCCTTGCCGACATGAGCAATCGGCTGAGGCGTTCGGCCCGTCTCGATGCCAGCGCATCCGAAGTTGCGCGCGCAGCCATGGCGACGTCGACCGCGACCGTGCCGGACAGCCAGGCGTCGAGCGGGGGCGGTGGAACTGGACTCATGGGGCTGCCCACGCAAGGCACGCGGGTCTTGCGGTGTACGCCTGCGGACGGGATCGCGCAACTGCAATCGCCATATCGCCCGGAGGTGAAAATCCGGGGGATGCAACAAGCCAACTCCCCGTCGCTTCGTTTTCCCGGCATCGTCTGCTTGACGCTCGCGATCGCGCTTCTCGCGGGATGTGCCTCGACGCCGCCGGCGGCAACATCCCAGCCCCCTGCACCTGCACCGAGCGCCCGGCCCGCGCCGGTGCCAGCGCCTCCTCCAGCGCCGCCCTCAGGCGTTGACGACGCGGCGGTCCAGCAGAAGTTCGCCAAATGGGTGGCGGATTTCCGCGCATCCGCGCGCGCGTCGGGCGTCAGCGAAGCGACGCTGCGTATCGCGTTCGACAATGTCCAGTTCCTGCCGCGCGTCATTGAACTGGACCGCGCACAACCCGAATTCACGCGCTCGGTGTGGGACTACCTTGACAACACCGTGACACCCCAACGGGTCGCACTCGGCCAGGACAAGCTGCAGCAGGTGCGCAACGAAGCCGATGCCGCCGCTCGCCGCTATGGCGTTCCGCCGAGCATCGTGGTCGCCATCTGGGGCATGGAAAGCAACTTCGGCGGCAATTACGGCAGCACACCCACCATCGACGCTTTGGCAACCCTGGGCTTCGAAGGACGCCGCGAGGACTGGGCACGCCGCGAGTTGCTGTCGGCGCTGAAGATCCTCGACAACGGCGACATCGACCGCGACCACATGATCGGCTCCTGGGCCGGCGCCATGGGCCAGACGCAATTCCTGCCGTCGAACTTCCTGGCCTACGCGGTGGATGCGGACGGCGACGGCCGGCGCGACATCTGGGGCAGCATGGGCGACGTCACGGCCTCGACCGCCAACTTCCTGTCGCGCTCTGGTTGGCAGGCAGGCCAGCCCTGGGGCGTCGAAATCCGGCTGCCGGCCGGCTTCGACCACGGCCGCGCCGACCCTGCGGTTCGTCAATCCACGGCCCAATGGACCGCCGAAGGGGTCCAAGCCATGAACGGCAAGCCGCTGCCGGACTTCGCCGACGGCTCGATCCTGCTGCCCGCGGGCGCGCGCGGGCCGGCCTTCCTGGTCGGACCGAACTTCCGCGCGATTCTTCGCTACAACAACTCGACCAGCTACGCGCTCGCGGTGGGCCTTCTCGCACAACGGCTGGATGGCGGCCCCGGCGTCCAGGCGGCGTGGCCACGGGATCTGGGCACCCTCTCGCGCAGCCAGATCATCGAACTGCAGACCGCCCTCAATCAGCGTGGCTTTGCCAGCGGCGCGCCCGACGGCGTCATGGGGCCGGCCACCCGCGACGGGGTCCGCCGTTATCAACGCAGCATCGGCGTACCCGCGGATGGCTATCCGAGCGCGGAACTGCTTCTGCGTTTGCAGCAGCCCTAGTCTCGTTTCCTGTCGTTCAGGGTAGGATTTCGAAAGCCCGCGCGGCACCCCCGAAAAGGAGCAGACGATGACGAGTCCCAGATTTCGTTCGATCACCCTTGCCATTGCCTTGGTGTCTTGCGTGCCGCTCGCCAACGGCGCGGGGTTTGCGCTCAGCAGTCCGGGCATCAAGTCCGGCGGCACGCTGCCCGACGCTCAGGTCTTCAACGACTTCGGCTGCAAAGGGAAGAACATGTCCCCTCCATTGAAGTGGAGCGGCGCGCCCAAGGACACGAAGAGCTTCGCCCTCACGGTGTACGACCCCGATGCGCCCACGGGTTCGGGGTGGTGGCACTGGGTGGTCTACAACATCCCCGCCACGGCGACCGAACTGCCTGAGGGCGCCGGCACCGTCGACAGCAAGAGTCTCCCGGCTGGAAGTGCCCAGGCGCGAAATGACTTCGGCGTACCGGCATTCGGTGGTGCGTGCCCGCCGCCAGGCGACAAGCCGCACCGCTATATCTTCACGGTCTACGCGCTGAAGACCGACAAGCTGGAAGTTCCACCCGAAGGCACGCCGGCGCTGGTCGGTTTCATGGTGAATGCCAACAAGCTGGGCGCTGCCACTTTCACCGCGAAATACGGACGATCGAAGTAACTCGTCCATTGGCCATTCGATGCGCAGACTTCGCTTTCTCACCAACCGGCACCGTGCGCCTTCGACGAACCATGCGCTTGGCCTGTTGCTGGCCTTCAACGCCGGCGCGGTGAACGCTGGCGGTTTCCTGGTGCTGCACCTCTATACGTCGCACATGACCGGCTTCGCGTCGCAACTGGCCGATGGCGCGGCTCTGGGCGATCCGAGGCTGCTGCTGAATGCGATGGGCGCCATCCTCTCGTTCCTGACAGGCGCCGCCACGACGGCCATGTTGGTCAACTGGGGGCGCCAGCATCGCATCCACGGGGTCTACGCCCTGCCCCTGCTGCTTGAGGCTGCGCTGATGTTCCCTTTCGGCTTGATGGGTGCCATCACGCTGACCTGGACCACGCCCTTTGCCGTGCCGCTGACCGTCCTGCTGCTGTCATTCATCATGGGGTTGCAGAATGCGGTGGCATCGAAGACCTCGGGCGGCAGCATCCGGACCACGCACATGACGGGCAACATCACCGACCTGGGTATGGAACTCGGCAAGATGCTCTACTGGAATCGCAAGAGCCACGAATCGGGAGGCCGCGTCAGGCACAACCGCAGTCGCATGCGGCTGTGCGGTGGGCTGATCGGCATGTTCGTGCTGGGTGGCGTCGTCGGGGCCCTCGGCTTCAAGTACGTCGGATTCATTTGCGTGGTCCCGCTGGCCGCGTTGCTGATGGCGCTTTCCCTTCCTCCACTTCACAGGGATTTGAGTCGATTCAGGCGTTGGTTGGGGGGCGCTTCGAGCTCTACCGTTTGATGTTCAGCGGCCTTGATCCGACACGAGTGATGGCAATGCGGGCAATGGTGCTTCATGCGCCCGGCCAGCCGCTGCGACTGGACGAGCGCCCGCTTCCGGACCCCGCCAGCGGCGAATTGCGCCTCCGCGTGCTGGCATGTGCGGTCTGCCGCACCGACTTGCATGTGGTCGACGGCGACCTGCCGATGCACACGCTGCCGATCGTGCCGGGCCACGAGATCGTCGGCGAGGTGGAGGCGATCGGTGCCGGCGTGCACGCGCATCGCATCGGCGATCGTGTCGGCGTGCCCTGGCTCGGCCATACCTGCGGGCACTGCGCGTTCTGCGCCAGCGGGCGCGAGAACCTCTGTGACACGCCGCGCTTCACCGGCTATGACCGCGATGGCGGTTTTGCGAGTCACGTGGTTGCGGAGGCCGAGTTCTGCCTTCCGCTCGGCGCAACGACGCAAGACCCTGCGCACATCGCGCCCCTGATGTGCGCCGGACTGATCGGCTGGCGCAGCCTGAAGGCGGCTGGAGAAGACGCGCGGCGCCTGGGCATCTACGGCTTCGGCGCCGCGGCGCACCTCATTGCCCAGGTCGCCGTCGCGCAAGGGCGGCAGGTTCACGCCTTCACGCGGCCGGGCGACCTGAAAGGTCAGTCATTCGCCAAGACGCTCGGTGCCGTGTGGGCCGGAGGCTCGGACGAGATGCCCGCCGAGCCACTCGATGCCGCGATCATCTTCGCGCCTGCAGGCGATCTCGTGCCCCTCGCCTTGCGTGCAGTGCGCAAGGGCGGGCGGGTCGTTTGCGGCGGCATTCACATGAGCGACATTCCCGCCTTTCCCTACCGCCTCCTCTGGGAAGAGCGCCAGCTCGTCTCGGTCGCGAACCTGACCCGCGCAGATGCCCGCGAGTTTCTCGACGTCGTGCGAACGCATCCACCGCAAGTTCATGTCACGACCTATCCGCTGGTGCAAGCCAATGAAGCGATGGCGGACCTGCGCGCCGGCAAGCTTCAAGGCGCCGCAGTCTTGATTCCTTGAAAGGAATCCCATGTCCAGGCTTCGTGTTGAATTGCGGGTGAACGCGCGCCACATGTCATTTTGAAGAAGTGCCGAGTAGAGTTGCCGAGCAAATTTCAGAGTGTCTATTTCTTCTTGAAACGCTTCAGTCAGGTTGGCGCTCTATCATTGACTCACATTTGGAGCAATTATTAATGACTCAGAGCTACAGCCAGATTCAGAAACAGATCCAGGTTTTGCAACTCAAGGCCGAAAGACTGCGTGACAAGGAAATCGAAGGCGTGGTGGCACGCATTCGTGTTGCCATCGAGCATTACGGACTGACTCCTGAACAACTGTTCGCGAGAATCCCCACCGAACGCAAGACTCGCGGATCAGCCATTGCAGGCGCGCGCGCAGTACGCTACGCCGACGGAAAGGGAAGCACTTGGGGCGGCATTGGCAAGCGACCGGACTGGCTGCGTGAGGCCCTCGCGGCAGGACGATCACTCGAAGAATTCGCGACCAACGCGGTCGCAAAACCGAATGGCCGCCGAGCCGCCGTGAAACGGAAGAAGTCCCGGGTTCTTTACCGGGACGATGCCGGCCACACCTGGTCAGGCATGGGACCTCGGCCGCGTTGGCTCAAGGAAGCCATCGAAGCCGGAAAGACATTGGAAGAGATGTCCGCCTGAAATCGCCCGAGGGCGTGCGCGTCTCCTGATTCGCGGGCATTGATTCCGTGCGTGGCGGACTCTGCCGGATGATCGATTGCCCGGTCTTTCGGCCGGCCCGCCTCCTCCTTCTTGCGGATGGACAGCAGCCACCTCGCTGTGCTGAACTCGCACACCGCCGCGATGGCGCGGAGGCATGCGAGGGACCCCGCAATGGACGACCAACAACAACGCGCCACGGCATGGCTGTCATGCGATCTCGCCGAATTGGCTGAGGAGATGCGGCTGTACGAGACGCCTCATTGCAAAGACCCCAAAGACTCCAAAGACTCCAAAGACAAGCCGCACTTCGATGTCGTGATCGTCGGCAGCGGCTATGGCGGCGCCATGGCCTTGAGCGAACTTGCAGGCCAGGGAATCGACGGTATGCCTTTGCGCATCGCAATGCTCGAGCGCGGCAAGGAGTACCTGGCGGGCGCCTTCCCGTCGCGCATGGGGGATCTGGCGGGCCATGTGCGATTCAGCCGCGCAGGAACCGGTGCGGTGCATGGACAGATGCCGGGACTCTTCGACCTGCGGATCGGCGGGGACGTCAATGTGGTGCTGGCGAACGGGCTGGGAGGCGGCTCGCTGATCAACGCGGGGGTCATGGCCGCCCCGCTGCCGGAGGTCTTCCAGGACCCTCGCTGGCCCGATGGCATCAGGAACGATGCCGATCTCCTGCCTGCGATGACACAGGTCAGGCGGCAACTGGAGTCGACGTCGAGCCAAGCGTTCTCCGGTCGTTCCGACTTGATGACAGTGCTGGGACGAGGATCTGCGCATGCCGTCGACATCACGGTGGCACAGCAGGACGACACGAAGAGAGGCATCAAGCATTGCACCGGTTGCCGCGATTGCGCCACAGGCTGCAATGAACGAGCGAAGCTGTCGCTCGACGTGACCTTGATCGCGGACGCCTGCGCGAGGCATCCGGAGCCGCTGCGTATCGTGACCGGCGCGACGGTGACAACCTTCGCAAGGCTGGGTGAGTACGACTGGAAGGTCTCCGTGACGCACACGGATACCGAGCTGCGTCGCCACATCCGGGTGCCCTATGTGTTGCGCACGAGGTGCCTCATCCTCGCGGCAGGCGCGCTCGGCTCCACCGAACTTCTCATGCGTGCCCGCAAGGACAAGCTCGCGGTATCGGCCGTGCTGGGCGAGCGCTTTTCGACCAACGGCGACAACCTGAGCACCATCTACCGACAGGCAGCAGCCGTGCCCTCCGTGGTGGATCAGGACGGACCGACGATCACGCGGATGATCGACTTGCGCGAAGCGCACAAGAGGCTCAAGGCAAGCGATTCGCCTGTCGTGATCCAGGACCTGGCCATTCCGGCGGCGCTGCGTCGCCTGCTGGAAGAAAGTGCCACCACCGTGGCCACCATCCGGTCGCTGACGACGGCGGACACGCGACGCTATGTAGGTGGTGAGGACGAGCACGACAGCGCCGGCATCGACAAGGATGCGGTCGACAACAGCCTGGTGGTGGCGGTGATCGGGCACGACAGCGCGAGCGGGCGGCTCTCGCTGCCGCCCGACGCGCCCGAAGGCACCAAGGGCAACAAGGGCACCCCAAAAGCCACCCAGGGCACGCTCGGCGTGGTTTGGCCGGAGGTGCGCGACGACCCAAGCTTCGAGCACCATCAGGACATCCTCGAGCGCCTGGTGGCCGATCATCTTCCGGGCGCGGCCGTTTTGCCGAATCCCGTGTGGCGTCCCCTGCCTGACGTGCTGGAACAGCTTTACGGCGTGGCTCGTGGGCCGGTCCTGACGGTCCATCCGCTCGGAGGCTGCGCGATGGGGGAGACCGTCGCGACCGGCGTGGTCGACGAATACGGCCGTGTCTTCGAGGGCGATGCCAAGGGCGGTGTACACGAGGGACTGGCCGTGCTGGACGGCTCGATCATGCCGACTTCGCTCGGCATCAATCCGTCGCTGACGATCGCGACCCTGGCACGTCGCGCGATCCGGCAACTGCGGGTTAAATGGGGCTTCGCTCCACTGGATGCAACCACGCACCCGCTGCGGTCACCCGCGGGCTCGACGCCGCCGAGGCCCGTGTTCACTCATCCGGCGGCACCAAGGCCGGTCCGGCCGACCTGCATCGAGATGACCGAGCAGATGAAGGGAAGCGTGACGGTCGAGTGCGACGGCAAGTCGACGCCGCTGGATGTGGAACTCACGCTCTGGTTCAAGCCGACCCCGATTCCCGATCTGATCGCTGCGCGCTCGAAACGGCAACTGGTCGTCGATACGACGCGCAGCCGCGTGCGGCTGTTCACGCCCTCGCCGGCCCGAGCGCCCGTCATCGCACTGGGCGCGCCCACCGACCCGGGGACGCCGGCGCAGGACCTGGTTCTTGAAGCACCAATCAGCGGCGACCTGACCTTGATGCGCCATTCGCCGTCCGGCCGCCTGTTTCGCACGATCTCGGGGCTGTGGTCATGGTTTCGCAATCGCGGACTGCGCGACATCACGCAATCGGTGGTCGACAGGCTTCTCGGGAAGGCTCCCAAGCGCAAGACCAGCATCTGGACACTCGTCAAATCCGTGTTCGACCTGGCCTCGCGCGCGGCCGATACGAGGCTGCTCGAATACAAGCTGGAGCTTCTCGAGCCCAACCAGGTGGCGAAGTCTCTCGGCCTCCCGATGCACTGGGAAGGCCAACGCATCCGTGCGGTCAAGCGCTTGACCTACGAGCACGCCGCGAATCCGGCCAACCAGTGGATGTATGCGGACCTCCTCGAATTTCCACATCGCGACCCCGGGGACCCGTGCAAACCACTGGCCGTCGACCTGCCCTACTTCGGAACGGTCAACGTTCCGCTGGTGCGCGTCGTGTCGCAAGCCGATCAGGCGAGCGCATTGGTCGACGTCGCGTCGCTGCTGCTGTACGTGGCGCGGGTCATGCTGCCGCTGCATGCGTGGTCGCTCCGGCTTCCCGATCGTCCGGAGCCTCGTGTCGCGCAGCGCCTGCCGGGCGCCATCAAGGGCCTGCCGGCGCCCGAGATCGTGGAACTCACCGTCGACGTGCTCAGGAATGGCGACCCCGTCCGCCTGCGCCTGACGCGCTACGGGCCGGGGGCCAGGCGCGACGCCAACCCGGTGATGCTCATCCATGGCTACAGCGCCAGCGGCACCACCTTCGCCCATCCGCTGCTGCCGGGCGGCGGTCTCGCGGGTGCGCTGCACCGCGACGGACGCGACGTGTGGGTACTCGATCTGCGCAGCAGTGCAGGCATGCCGACCGCGCGAGAACCATGGTTCTTCGAGCAGATGGGTTGCCAGGACATCCCGCTCGCCGTCGATTACATCTGCCGCAGCATCCGCGAGGAGCGCAAGGAGCGCAAACAGGGCGAGGAGTGCAAGGTGCGCGTCGACATCGTCGCGCACTGCATGGGCGCCGCGATGCTGGCGCTGGGACTGTTCGGGGATCGGGTGGAGCCCGGCGTCGACCGTTTCCCGGCGCTGCGGAAGGCGCTGCCGGATCGCCTGGGATGGCTGGTGCTGTCGCAAGTGGGCCCCGCGCTGGTCATGTCGCCGGCCAACATGGCCCGCGCATATCTCATGCAATGGCTGCGGCAGTTCGTCGGCCTGGGCAGTTTCGAATTCACGCCCGACAAGCCGGGCGTTGCCGACGACATGGTCGACCGCCTGCTCGCGGCGGTCCCCTACCCGCCCGAGGATTTCGTGCGCGAGAACCCGATGTGGCCGCCTTGGGAACGCACGCCCTGGGTCGGCGCGAGGCACCGCATGGATGCGCTGTACGGCGTCACCTTCAAGCTCGACGGCATGTCCGACGCGGTGCTCGCGGCCATCGACGATTTCTTCGGGCCGATGAATCTGCAGACCGTCGCCCAGGTCATCGCATTCGCACGCTACGGCGTGGTGACCGATCGTCGCGGCAACGGCGCATGCATGGTGCCAAGCCGTATCGCCAAGGTCTGGCAGACGGAGGAACCCACGCACCGCACGCTGTGCCTGCACAGCACCGACAACGGGCTGCTCGACATCGCGACACGCCGGAGGATGGCCGATCTGCTCAATGATGCGCACTGCGGAGGGCAGTCGATGGAGTTCCAGGACATGGGCCATCAGGACAGCCTGATCGGCGGCCATGCGCCGATCGTCTATCGCGCCATCTGCAAATTCTTGTCGAAGGAATCGAGCCATGACCACGAACCCCGGGTTGACCCCTCGAGCGCTGCTGCACAAGGTGCTGCCGCCGAGGTCCTTCGCAGCGCCGCCCAGCCTCGATGACGAGAAGCTCACCTGCCGGGTGAGTTTCGACCAGCGCAATGGCGTCCCGGCGCGGGCCGTCCTCATGCGGGTCGAGCGGTACGACGATCAATGGAAGATTCTGCAGGATGGGCGGCCCATCGATCTGCCCGATGTCCGCCGAATCGACGCCGAAGAGGTCGTGACCGGTGTTTCCGCCGACGGCATCGTGACCGCCACGCCGACCTGGCCGCCGGGCGCCGATCGCGCGGTACTCCTGTTGATTCATCCGCAGACGGCCATCCGCGGCGATATGGACTACGACGAAATCGTCGATCACAAGGAGCCGGTCTCGCTCGAAGGCGGCGTCGTGACCCGCCACGGCGCTGCCGCGTATGAGGCGAATACACACGCCGCCTTTGCGGTCAGCAGTTGCCAATACCCCGCCGGCATGCTCGACGGCAGCGTCCGGGTGAGGAGCCGCGCGCTGGACGACCGCTACATCGGTCCCTCGGAACGATCGCTCTGGCGACTGGGCGAGCGCCTGGAGATCGACCCCTCGATCCGGTTCACCGTGCTGACGGGCGACCAGGTGTACGTGGACCGCACGGCGGGGCTTTTCGATCCCAGCAAGCTGCTCGAACGGCTCGCGTTCGCGTACGAGGCCTTCATGCTCAATGCCGGCTTGCAGCGCGTGCTGCGCGTGGCCGGCACCGACATCTTCCCGATGCTCGACGATCACGAAGTGTCCGACAACTGGGAGCCCCGGCCTCGTGGCTTCGGCCATGACGAAATCCAGGACGAGATCAAGCAGGCTCGGGACCAGTACGTGGAGCGGCAACGGAGCATGTGGCCGCTGTCGATCCGGAAGAGGTTGAACAGCGAACAGAACACGCAGAACAAGCGGAACAAGCCGTTGTGGGCAGCGACGGAGGTGCACGGCTACCCGTTTTTCTTCACCGACGTCCGCACACAGCGAACGGGCCGGACGATCGAAAACCTGAGAGACGGCACGGCCACCATCCTGGGACCGGACCAGCCGAAGGATCTGTTCAATTGGATCCAGCAGCAGGGCCCCCAGGACCACCCCAGCTTCGTCGTCTCGTCATCGATCCTTCTGCCGCGCTACCTGTCGATGCAGAGATGCGCCGTCACCAGCGAATGCATGGGGTTGGCCCTGCAGACGGATTCGTGGTCGGGATACCCGAATTCGCTACACGATCTGCTGGCGTGGGTGTACGACGCGAATGCGCAGCGGATGGTCTTCCTGTCCGGCGACGAGCACCTGTCCATGCTCGCGACGATCACGATCGAATGCGTCGACTCGCCGGGCAAGGTGGTCACCATCCATTCCATCCACAGTTCGGCGCTGTATGCGCCCTACACCTTTGCCAATTCCTCGGCAGCGGACTTCGCGTCGCCCGATTGCTTCGCGTTCGACCACGGCATCGGTGCGGGCAAGCGGCGATTCGTGTGCCGCGTCACGACCTTCTTTCCCCACAGCGGCGACGGCTTCACGATCGTCCGGCCTTGCCGGACCGGGGCTTCCTCCTGGCGCCTCGATGTGGAGTTCGACGGCGCCGAGGGCAAGGTCAGGCGAACGATTCAGCTTTCATAGGTCCGCGACCCGCTTCGACGGCGCGACCCATGGCCTGGATCAGCTGCACGCCGTCCACAGGCTTGTAGAGCACCGTGATGCCGGCTTTTCGCGCATCGGCGATGCGCCTCGGTTCGGTCTCGCCCGTGATCATCAGCCCCGGCGCATCGCAACCGCGACGCTTCAACGCCTCCCATGCGTCGAGACCGGATGCGTTGTCGCGCAAGCGGAAGTCGATGAGCAGCACGTCGGGCGCGAAGCCCCCCTCATGAATCTGCTCGGCTTCCTTTTGGTCGCTCGCCGAGCGCACCTCCCAGCCGAGCGTGGACAGCAAAGTGGTCAACGATTCCCGGATCTCGGGCTCGTCGTCGATGAAGAGGACCCGCCTGCGCACGCTGGCCGGGTCGAACGCCGCGGCGGCGCGATTCAATTCCACGCCCGCGCGCGCGGGCGATGGAATCCGGGGTAGCGAGATCTCGAACACCGCGCCCTGCCCCGGCGCGCTGTTCATCCTGACTTGGACCGCGAGAAGGTCGGCGATGCGCCGCACGATCGCCAAGCCGAGCCCCAGTCCGCGGCTGCGATTGCGTTCGGGGTTGCCCACCTGATAGAACTCCTCGAACACATGCGCCTGCGCCTCGATCGGAATGCCGGGCCCCGTGTCGGACACGCGGATGCACACTTTCTCTTCGTTGGCGCCGTCCGCGAAAGCCTCGATCGACACGTGGCCTTCGCGGGTGAACTTGATCGCATTGCCCACGAGGTTCTGCACGATCCGGCGCAGCAGCGCCACGTCGGTGCGCACCCACAGGCCCTTGTGATGGCCGCCGAGGCACCGCAGATCCAGATCTGCCGCATGCGCGACCGGCGTGAAGGTTTCGCAGGTGTGGGCCAGCAGTTGCATCACGTCGACTTCCCGCGACTCCGCCCGCACCGCCCCGGCGTCGAGCTTGGAGACTTCGAGCAGGCTGTCGAGCAGCGAACTGCTTTCCGACAAGGCGCGGCGGATGCCCTGCCCTACCTTGTCCAGCATCTCGTCGCCGCTCAGGCGTGCGAGTTCCTGCACGGTCGCCGCGTTGTACGACAGGGCCGTGAGCGGTTGCCGCAGATCGTGGCTCGCGGCGGCGAAGAACCGGGTCTTGGCTTCGCTCGCCTTTTCCGCCCGGTCGCGTTCGCGGCGCAGCGATTCCGACAAGGTCACCAGGGTGACCAGGGTCCGTCCCTCATCGCGCACATAGAACGTGAGCACCGTGAACAGAAGCACCAGCAGCGTCGCGATGGCCGTGCCTTCGATCGTTCCGCGTGTGAGCCACGCGATCGACAACGTGCCACCGAGGATCGCCGCCCAGCCCACGTAGCTGCGCAGATGTCCGGTCACAGGCGAGATCGCGCCCACGGCGCTGCCGACGAAGATCATCGTCAGCACGTAGTGCAACTCGCTCACCGGCCGGGCGAAGATCATCAGCACCACGCCGGCGCGCAGAACGGCCAGCACGACCATGGCGGCGGCCGAGCGCGAGAGCCATTGCGCCGGCGTGACGCGACCCGGCTCGCCGAGCCACAGCAAGTAGACGACCCGGATCACGTGTGCCGTCGCCATGATTCCGAACCAGATCCATGCATAGGCGCCGAGGCCGGCCTGCAGGGCGACCCATGTCACGAAGCCGTCCGCGAAGAGAAGCGGCACCAGCAGACGCCGGAGCTGCTGGATCGACAGCCGCGCCTGCTCGGCTTCGACGAGCGGTGTGAGTTCCGCGGCCGGCAGGCCGACGCTCGCGTCAGTGATCACCTGCGCCCCTGACGCGAGCCTCGTGCGCTGCTTCTCCCCGCTTGTGTACGCCCACGATCTGAAGGATGGCCCGCACATGCGTCTTCACCGTGGTGTCGGAAATGTCGAGATCGCGCGCGATCTGCTTGTCCGATGTGCCCCGCATCAGCGCGCGGAAGACCTCCGCCTGGCGGGGCGTCAATTCGGGATAGAGGGCCTCGACATCGATGGGATGCACGACGCCGCTGGGCGGTCCCTCGCCTGCACGGCCGGCGTGTCGTGGGGGGCGGCTGACCCCGCCGCGAAGGGCCACGCGAACCGCGTCGAGCAGCGCGGCAGGGTCGGCGCCTTTCGAGACATAGCCGGCAGCGCCGAGGGCGAGCGCCCGGTCCATGACGACGTCGCGGTCGTCGCCGGAGACAACGATGATGGGGGTATGGCTGTTCGTCTCGCGCAGGGCACGGATGGAGGTTTCGCCGTCCTGCGTGCCCAGCCACCAGTCGAGCAGGACCAGTTCGTACGGAAAGGTCTCGATCAGGCGCTTGGCGCTTTCGAGATCCCGCGCCTTGTCGAGCGAGGCGTCGGGCATGATCAATTGAAGCAGGAGCTCGAAGGAATCCCCGACGAGTTGATGGTCTTCGATCCAGAGCGCGCGCATTCAGGTGTCTCCCGGGCTGCCTGCAATACCGAGCGAATATCCCGAAGGCCACGGCAGCCGGAACGCAACCTGGGACGCGAAGCTGGCGCCAGACTACCACTTTGCAAATCCCGGCGGGGTCCTTCTTTCGAAGGAGTGACGGTGGCCTCGATCGGCGGCATTCCGGCCACAGGCGCCGACTATGGCGCGGGTACCGCGTAGCTCTGCAGTTGCGCCGAAATGGCCTCGTTGAGCTGCTGCAGGGCCGCACTCAACCTATGGACTGCCGCGGCCATTTCTTCCCTGTCCCCCGACTTGAACGCCGCTTCGATTTCCTCGCATCCACGCACGACCTGGCCGGCCTTCACGATGCCTGCCGCACCCTTGATCCGGTGCGCGCAAGCGGCCGCATCGCGAAATGCGCCGGACCGGGCCAGCGCCTGCAATTCGATCAGGTCGCTGAGATTGGTCCGCAGCAATGCATCGAGGAAGCTGGCTTCCACCGCGTCATCGCCACCCGAACAGGCTTTCAGCGATCCCGCGTCGAAAGGCTCGTCCTGACGCGCCACGGACGGCTCCGACGCCAGGTTCAAGAGATCGCCCTCGCCAGGCAGGTGGCGAACGAGCGCCTGAAGCAGTTCGTCGATGCCGACAGGCTTGATCAGACACTCATCCATGCCCACGGACAGGGCATGGCGCCGGTCTTCTTCTTGCGCGTGTGCCGTGCAGCCGAGCACGGGACCGGGTGGCAAGCGCCGCCGATGTTCCTGGGTGCGGATGGCTGCGGTCAATTGGTAGCCGTCCATGACCGGCATCGAGCAATCGGTGATGACCAGATCGAACACATCGTCGCGCCACATCCGGAGCGCCGCCTCGCCGTTGTCCGCGGCCGCGCAGCGAAATCCGAGATGCTCCAGCTGGCGCTGGAGCAGCAGTCGATTCGCCGGGTGATCGTCGACCACGAGGATGTTGTAGCGACCGCGCTTGCGCAGCCGCGGGAGCGCCTCGGGCTCGCCCAGGATCGCCGGCACGGGCGGGGCCAGCACGGGCAGTTCAAGGGCCACACGCACGCAGGTGCCACGCCCCGGCTCGCTGTCCACGGAAATCTGGCCCTTCATCTTCAGGCAGAGGCGCTGAACGATGGGCAGTCCGAGCCCCGTACCCCCGTTGGTGCGCGGCCCTGCCGATTCGGCCTGGAAGAACGCCTGGAACAGGTAGGGAACGTCTTCCGCCGCGATCCCGATGCCGGTGTCCTCGACTTCGAGCGAGATCGCCTCGACATCGCCGGTCCTGCCCGCGTGGGCAAGGCGTACCCGGATGCCGCCGCTGTCCGTGTATTTGATCGCGTTGCTGACGAGGTTGTTGACGATCTGTCGGAAGCGCAAGGGGTCGGCCTCGTGCCACATCGAAATGGCAGGATCGAACGCCACCTCGATCGACAGCCCGCGTTGCCGCGCGAGGCAGTCGAAGACGCGTGCGACGTCGCTGACGATGCGCCGAAGCTGCGTGGGCTGCGGCACGATCTCCAGCCCGCCGGCCTCGATCTTGGAGATGTCCAGGATGTCGTCGATCAGTTCGAGCACGGACTTGGCAGAGCCGTGAGCCAGCTCGATAGACTCCTTGTCTTGCGCGTCGAGATGTCCCTTGCGCAGCAGCAGTTCGAGCGTGCCCATCACGGCGTTCATCGGGCTGCGAATCTCATGACTCATGGTCGCGAGGAAATTCGACTTCGCCCGGTCCGCCGTCTCGGCCTTGGTGCGGGCGGACTCGACCAGTTCGAGCAGGTCGTAGCGCTGGGTCATGTCGACGACGCCGGCCACCACGGCGACGGGCGAGCCTCCGTCATCGAGAGAGATCGGCGCGGCCCAGTGAAAAACCTTCTGCGCCTTGCCGCCGAACGTCAGGTCGATGTCTCCGCTCACGGGCAAGCGCTCGTCGAAGACCTTGCGATACCGCCGCTCCATCGCCTCGGCGACCTCCGGGTTTTGTGTTCCAAGTGGAAGCTCGGTGAGCTTCTTGCCCAACAGCGTGTCCTCGGAAGCGCTGCAGCCGCGCCTGAATGCCTCGTTGCACAGCGTCAGTCTCAGGTCGCGGTCGCGAACGGCGATGGCGTGAGGCATGCCGTCGAGCATCGCCTGGCGGAAGGCAAGTTCTTCACGGAGCTTCTTCTTCACGGCGAGCGTTCTGCGCATCTGCTTGCGCAGCGAGCGGTTCCAGATGGCGAAGATGCCGAGACACACGAGCAGCACCGCGCCGGCCCCGGAGCCCCAGCGGTAGTAATGGCTCCAGTCGGTCACCGGGGGGTGCAGCAACAGGAGGCAGGTCGGATACCAGCGGGCTTCATGTGATCAGTTGATGCCTGCGCGCGATATCGACCAGCTCGACGATGGTGGAGATGCCGAGCTTGTCGAAGATCCGTGCCTTGAAAGTGCTGACGGTCTTGTTGCTGACGAGAAGGAGGTCGCCGATTTCCCGGTTGTTCATTCCGCGTGCGAGATGCTGCATGACCGTCAGCTCGCGATCCGTGAGGTTCGACAGGGGCGACGCGCCGGTGTTCGTGAACGACACGATGGCGGAAGTCGGAAACACGCTGTAGCCCGCCACCACCGACTTGGCGGCTTCCGCCACCTTGCGCATGTCGTCGCCCTTGCTGAGGAAGCCGCCGGCACCGGCCTGCATCGTGCGCGTCGCGAAGATGGTTTCCTGCTGCGCCGACAACACCAGCAACTTGATATCGGGATGCTCGGCCCGGATGCGCCCGATGAGGTTGAGACCGCTCATTCCGGGAAGGTCCAGATCGAGGATCACGAGAGTCGGCAACTTCTCGCGAATGATCGCGAGAGCGGGCTGTCCGGAGGCGGCTTCGCCCACCACCTCGAATTCGCCGCTCGCCTCGAGCGTCGCCTTGACCGCGAGGCAGATTGCGGGATGGTCGTCGACCACCACAACTGAGTACATGTCGCTTACTTTGGGCTGCATTGAATTGAAACTCAGTGAATGATCCGGGCGCGAATTGTTGGCGGCAATTCGCGCAGAAATTGTGCGATTGGATAAACCGTTGCGCGACTACCGCTATTGCGCATCCGGTCGGTTCAATTTTCCATAGATTGAACCGCGACACATCTCTGAATGACGAAGGAAATTTCTTTGTCCCACGCAGAAACTTCTGATCCATCCCGTGCGAAGCTTCTAATTTTGACAATCATTGGGATGAATTGCGCAGTAGTTCACAGGCCAATGTTCCGCCAAGTCGTTGGGATCGTCCGAATCTGAAGCCCAAGCATTAGCGATCGTCATTGGAAAAGAAATTTCTGATGACCTCCAGAGAATTTGCTGATGGATTCCGAGAGTCGATCAAATCAGAATCGACGCCCTTTGAATCTATTTGCAAAAAACATGGGCCGGACTGAATTGACGATTGATGGGAGGCGGGCTTTCGGGCACTTGAATTGGCGCAGTCCGGGCATCGGGAAGCGCAGGGCCCGGATCCAGCTGTCGGTACCGGAGCTCTCCTGATGGGGCTGATCGCCTTGGTGTCTCTGGTGCCAGTCGTTTTGTGCGCCCTGGTCTATTCATGGCCAGGTCTATCGTCCGCGCACCGTGGCCGGATGATCCGCTTCGAGCCAACGGAACCGATGTCTCGCGAGCAGCTGTTTCAGTCCATGCTCAGCGCCAACTTCGCGCTGCTGTTGCACGATGACTTCAATCAGCTCGGCAGCGCCCTGCCCGACGAACAGGCACGCGAGAGCCTCGCTATCCATTGGGGCGTGGATTCCATGCCCACGTACCGGGTCGAACTCGAGACCCAGTTGCGGCGCCTGGGCGATTCGCAGATCCGCAGGGCACTCCCGACTGCAAGACCACGGACGAACGTCGAGCATCCGGAATTCGTGACGCCGCGCGTTCCCGCTGGACACTTCGACCTGCTCACGCACGATCAGATCAGCGTGCTGGCTTGGGACATCCAGCAACTGGCTTACCTGGTGCGCCTCGGTTACAAGGTCGACTATCTGCCGCGCGACGATGCGCAAGCCATTCTTCAAGACGTTGCCGCGCTGGCGCGTTCACACTTTTCATCGTGGAGCGACTATTCGCTGTCGGCACTCGTGGGGATGCGCCTACGCGGTCCGATGGAGATCTTCGGTGTGTCCGAATGGAACCGCTTTTCGCAAACGCACGCGCTGTTGCTCACCGGTCGCGCAGGATCCCCGCTCGCTGAAGCGGCGGCGTGGCGTGACGTTTCGTCAATCGGCGACGTATCGGGCGGACCGTTCGGCGCCGTGCCCGCTCCGGGCCTCAATGTGTAGCGAACGCCGCCAGATTCAACGTGAGCGCCCCCCAGCCCCGGAATTTCAGAACGAGGCCTTGACACGTCGTCGCTCGGTCAACGCCTATCGACGCCTTGGCGTTGAGGGCTTCTGCGACACAAGCAAGGATCGATGATGGGAACGCTCGGGTGGGTTGCGTTGGCGATGGGCGCCGCTGGAATCGTTGTCTTCATGCGCCACAAGATCGGCAAGGAGATCGACCGGGGTTGTCCATTTTGAGGAACTCTGCGTGGCGATTTGCGCAAAGTACTCGATGACCCCATAGGCACTTCAGTACTTGTCCGGGACGCGGTTGTAGGCATATTCCGGCTCTCTGTATCCCTTCGCCTTCTGCCTGGGGGGAAGATCGACCTCTGGGAAATCGATTCCCTGATAGGGGACCAGGCTCAGAAAATGCGCGATGCAGTTCAGGCGGGCGCGTCGCTTGTCGTCGGCGTCGACAACGAACCACGGCGATATCTTTGTGTCGGTCGCAGCGAACATGGCATCGCGCGCGCGCGAATAGTCGTACCAGCGCCGGTGCGACTCCAGATCCATGGGACTCAGCTTCCAGATTTTCCGGGGGTCGTTGATGCGCTCCGAAAACCGGCGGGTCTGTTCTTCCTTGCTGACATCGAACCAGTATTTGATCAGGGTGAGTCCGGAATCGATGATGTCCTTCTCCCAGGCCGGACAGAGTCTGAGAAAGCGATGGTATTGGTCGTCGGTACAGAATCCCATCACCCTTTCGACGCCCGCACGGTTGTACCAGCTCCGGTCAAAAATCACGATCTCTCCCGCTGCGGGAAAGTGCTCGAAGTATCGCTGGAAATAAATCTGGCTGCGCTCCCTCTCGGACGGCGCAGGAAGCGCAATGACCCGGAAAACGCGCGGACTGACGCGCTCGGTAAGCCGCTTGATCACACCGCCCTTGCCCGCCGCGTCCCTGCCTTCGAAGACGACCATGATTCTCGCGCCCGTGTGCTTCGCCCAGAACTGCACCTTGACCAGTTCGGCATGCAGCAGCGCGATGGCCGCTTCATACTCCCGCCGCGAGAGCTTTGGCCTCGGATCTGACTGCGGGCGTTCGCTCCGGCTGGACTTCCTGTCTTTTGCGTGGCTCATGATTTCACCATCAACTGGATGCGCTAACGAAAAGCTTCCGTGGTCTTCGCGATCGCCCTGGAAAACTGGGCGATCTGCCTGAATTGCTCGATCAGATCCGCAGCCAGCCGGTAACTCAGCACGTCGGTTTTGTCGGCCAGTTGGAGTTTGCCAAGCAAGCCCTGGCGCGCCGTTTCCGCCAACGCTTCGATTTCCGCCTTGGCTGCGATGACCTGAGACACTTCGCTCTCGTCAGGCTGGCCTATCGTTGCAATGGCCTGTTCGAGGTTGCGAATGATGGCGTCGCCAAACTTGGACGAAGCCTCATCGCGCAATCGCGCCAGGTCAATCTGTTGCGTCAACCTTTGCTGACTGACGGCGACCACACCGGTTCCGACAACGCCGCTGACGCCTTCCAGATTGGTGGCAATCTGTGCGAGCGCGACCATCTGCCGGCCTTCCTCCTCGGAATGCTCCACCTGCGACAACTGGCCGATGTAGTGAAGAATCTCCGACGCCAGCTGGTCGGTTTGCTTGTCCTGCTCCAGCAGGCGATTGATATCCTCGATGCTTCCGCTGGCGACCGTGTTCCGGCTGCTACGAACGATTTCCAGGACGTGCTGACCCAACCTTGTCAGCTCCATGCAAATCCGCTGAAGTCCTATCGAGGGTACCGTCAACGACGACTCATCGAGGTAAAGAGCTTCGCCAACCGGCTTCACTTCCGGCGACCGCCTTGGAACGATGAACTGCGCAAGCCTCGCGATCGGCCCGGCGAACCAGATCAGCACCAGTGTGCTGACCACACTGAAAATCGTGTGGGTGTTCGCCACCTGGCGCGGCGTCTCGGCGGCCAGCCGCGCAATGCCCTGCAGCTCCGGGTAGGAGGGTGAGACATGTCGCACCAGGTCCGCCATCTGCGGGATGAAGAAAACCCAGAAGAGCACCCCAAGCATATTGAAGAGAAGGTGGACCACGCCAACCTGGACCGCCTCGGCCGGCTTACCGATTGCGGCGAGTAGCGCCGTTCCGCAAGTGCCCACGTTGGCGCCGAGAATCAGGGTGATGCCCGCCTCCAGCGGCATCAGCCCCTGACTGGCAAGCGCAATCACGACGGCAAGCGTCGCTGCGGAACTTTGAACGACAGCTGTGAAGATGGCGCCCACGGCAATTCCCAGAAGCGGGTTCTCCATCGTCTGCATCGCGTCAATAAACGGCTGAAACGTCCGCAGTGGACGGGTTGCGTCTCCCATGAACTGGATGCCCAGAAACAGCAACCCGAGACCCATCACGGCGCCGCCGAGGTGCCGCGGCAGGTCGCGGCCCGAGAACGCATGAAGCAGAAAACCCAGCGCGAGCATGAACGGCGTCAGTCTCGACACGTCGAAGGCAATGATCTGAGCAGTGACGGTCGAGCCGATATTGGCGCCCATGATCATGGGCACGGACTGACTCAACGTCATCAGTCCAGCGGAAACGAAGCCGACCATCAGAACCGTGGTGATCGTCGAGGAATTCAGCAAGGCGGTCACGAAAGCCCCGGCCAGAACACCGCGGAACCGGCTCGCGGTCAGCACACCTAGCAGGGCCTGCAATCGGGACCCGGCGATCGCCTTCAGGCCATTGGTCATGAACTCCAGGCCGAGGAGAAAAAGAGCAAGGCCACCGACCAGCAATCCCAGCATGTGGACCAGGTTCAGGCTGATCGGTTCGATTTCGGCGGCAGAAGGAGTCATCGCGCGTTCTTGATGTGTTTCCCGGAAGGAACCCTCGCCGGACAGCGGCCTGTGCATTCCGATTTCCGTCCAGACCGCCAGATTACCGCCTGTGGCACGCCGTGTCGAAACATGGGTGCCCCGAGGTGGCGGCGGCGCCGTGATCGGCATGGAAAAGCCGACCAGGATCGCTACCATGATGACAGCCGCTTGGGCGACGCTCATCGACAGCATGAAGAGAATGGCCCTCTCGACGACGTTGTTGTAGACCATCGGCCCTCGCGCGCACGGCTGAGCTGAGTGAAGTCGATCGGTAAACCGCCGGGTTCGTCGGGGCCTGTGGCTCGGCAATAACGGAGCATGCGAATGAACACAGCAGCAACCGCCAAATCCGCTAGCGATGCAATTGCCTGGCACTCGTGGACCGCCGACGAGGTGGTGAAGCGACTCGCGACCAGCGTCGCGAACGGCCTCGAGGCGGGCGAGGCCTCGACCCGTCTGCAGAAGTACGGGCCGAACCGGTTGCCGGAAGGAAAAAAACGCGGGCCGCTCATGCGCCTTCTTTCCCAGTTCAACAACATCCTCGTCTACGTCCTGCTCGGCGCCGGCTTCGTGAAGCTGATGCTCGGCCTATGGCTCGATGCCGGGATCATCTTCGCCGTCGTGCTTCTCAACGGGCTGCTCGGCTTCATGCAGGAAGGCAAGGCCGAGAAGGCGCTCGACTCCATCCGCAACATGCTTTCCGCCGAGGCGAGGACGACGCGAGGCGGTGAGACGCGCATGATCCCGGCTGACGACCTGGTGCCCGGGGACGTGGTGCTCCTCGAATCCGGCGACAAGGTGCCTGCGGATCTGCGCCTCGCTGACGCGAAGAACCTGCGCACCGAGGAGGCGGCGCTCACTGGTGAGTCGGTCCCGGCGGAGAAGACCATCGACGCAGTCGCCGAAAAGGCGACCGTGGGCGACCGAGAGAACATGGCTTTCTCGGGCACGATGGTCGTGTCGGGCCGCGCGACCGGGATCGTGGTCGCCACCGGCAGCGAGACCGAACTCGGCAAGATCAACCAGTTGCTCGCTGGCGTGAGCGCGCTCGAGACACCGCTTCTGCGCCAGATCAAGCGACTCGGCTACATGATCACCGCGGTCGTCGGGGTCGTGAGCGTGGTGGTGTTCGCCTACGGCCGCTGGGTGATGGGCATGGAGTTCGTCGAGCTGTTCCAGGCGATCGTCGGCATCGCGGTGTCGCTGGTTCCGGAAGGCCTGCCGGCTCTGATCACGATCACGCTGGCGATCGGCGTGCAGCGCATGGCGAGTCGCAACGCCATCATCCGGCGCCTGCCGGCGGTGGAGACCCTCGGCTCGGTGTCGCGGATCTGCTCGGACAAGACCGGCACGTTGACGCTGATGGAGATGATGGTGGTCTCCGCCGCCACGGCGGAGGTCGAGTACCAGATCAGCGGCAACGGGTATGCACCGGAGGGCGAGGTCAAGCAGGACGGGAAGCCCGCCGACAAGAGCCCGGTGCTCGAGTTGCTCGGCCGCAACTCGCTTCTCTGCAACGACGCGGAGTTGTTTCAGCAGGAAGGGGTGTGGAAGGTCGAGGGCGACCCGACGGAAGGGGCGCTCTATCCGTTCGCGAGCAAACTCGGGATGGCGCGGGAAGCCGAGCAGAAGGCCTGGCCGCGGATCGACGCGATCCCGTTCGAGTCGGAGCACAAGTTCATGGCGACGCTCCACAGGGGCGCCGACGGAAAGGAAATCCTGCTCGTCAAGGGCGCGCCGGAGATCATGCTCGAGCACTGCGATCGGCAGCAGCTCGCCGACGGCAACCAGGCGCCTCTCGATCACGACCGCTTCATGAAGGTTTCGGACAAGCTCGCCGGCCAGGGCGAGCGCGTGCTCGGGCTCGCGTGGCTCGAGAGCCCAGGCGTAACGGCAGGCAGCCTCGGCCCGGCGGACCTGCCCCGGAACCTTGTTCTGATTGGCCTGATTGGCCTTCTCGATCCGCCGCGGAAGGAAGCCATCGAGGCGGTGAAGGAATGCCACGGCGGCGGCGTGCGCGTCACCATGATCACCGGCGACCACAAGATCACCGCTGCGGCGATCGCGAAGATGCTCGGCATCGGCGACGGCAAGACGGCAGTCACTGGTGCCGAGATCCAGGAGATGAATGAGGCGGCGCTGCAGGAGGCGGTCCGCAACGTCGACGTCTTCGCGCGCGCGAGTCCCGAGCACAAGCTGCGTTTGGTCAAGGCGATCCAGTCGAACAAGCAGATCGTGGCAATGACCGGCGACGGCGTGAACGACGCGCCAGCGCTCAAGAAGGCCGACATCGGCGTTGCGATGGGCATCAAGGGCACCGAGGTGACCAAGGAGGCGGCCGAGATGATTCTCGCCGACGACAATTTCGCGTCGATCGGCGCGGCGGTGAAGGAGGGACGGACCGTCTACAACAACATCGAGAAGGCCATCCTGTTTCTGTTCCCCACGAATTTCGCCCAGGCGCTGGTGATCGCGGTGGCGATCTTCCTCGGCTTCACCCTGCCGATCACCGCGCCGCAGGTCCTGTGGGTCAACATGGTCACATCCGTCGCGCTCGGACTGGTGATCTGCTTCGAGCCACACGAGGCCGACGTGATGACCCGGCGGCCGCGTGCGGTCGACCGTCCGATCCTCACCGGCTTCGGGGTCTGGCGCGTCATCTTCGTGGGGCTGGCGCTGCTTGTGTTCACGCTGGGGGCGTTTTTCTGGATGAAGGGGCAAGGTGCATCGGACGCGCTCGCCCGCACCGTCGCAGTCAACGCAATCACCATCGGGCAGTGCTTCTACCTCCTGAACAGCCGCTACCTGCTCGACAACGCGCTGTCGATCAAGGCGCACTTCGGCAACAAGTACCTGCCGCTCGGCATCGGCGCAGTGGTGGTCCTGCAATTGCTCTTCACCTACGCGACACCGTTCCAGCGGCTGTTTGACAACGAGGCGATCCCTTTCTACGCGTGGCCGTGGCTCATTGCGGGTGGCTTCGTTTTCTTCCTCGTTGTCGAACTCGAGAAGTTCATCATCCGCTCGAGCAGCGGGTTGCGGGGCGCCGTCACGGCAGTGGAGGCGGGTGCGTGACCAGTCCGGTGAGCTACGAGGCGCGCTTCAGGTTCGCGTATCGCCCGTGCTTGCTGCGATAGCTTCGCGTAGCAGTTTGGCCAATCGCGCGACCGGCGCCTCGGGCTCTGCCTGCGCCCGGTACATGGCTAGCGCGAGTGACGGCAATGTCGGCAGTCGGGTGCCCGCGCAATCCAGCACGCGCACGTGTGGCGGCAAGCCGAGCGGCGTTCGCACCGACAAGCCCAGGCCGGCCGACGTGGCGGCCCAGAGTGCGGCAAGGCTGGCGCTGGTGAAGGCGTGTCGCCACGCAATGCCTGCCCGGTCGAGCATCGACGTGACGATGTCGCGCAACGGGCACGGTGCATCGAGCAGCACCAGCGGCAAGGCTTCCTTGGTCTTGCGTGAACCACCGGCGCGCTGCTGCTGCGTCCACCAGGACACGTCGAGCAATTCGGCCGCGGCTGGCCCGATCCACTGCAGCGGCAAACGCGCGAGGCGTTCGCCGTGCGCCAGCGAGGGCCCGCCCTCCACCTCCCACATCAGCGCGAGGTCGAGTTCGCCGAGTTCGAGCCGTTCGCGCAACTCGGCACTGCGCGCGACGCAGACTTCGATGCGCACCTTGGGATGCGCGCGGGCAAAGCGACCAAGCACACCTGGCAAGACGTTCTCTCCAAGGTCCTCCTGAAGCCCGAGGCGAACCCAGCCCTCGAGGTCGACACCCCGCATTGCGGCGGCTGCTTCGTCATTGATTTCCAGCAGGCGGTGCGCATAGGCCAGCATGGTCTCGCCCGCGTCTGTCAGCGCAAGGCCGCGCCCGGCCTTGCGCAGGAGTGGTGTCCCGGCTTGCGCCTCCAACTTCTTGAGTTGCGCACTGACCGCCGACGTGGAGCGCCCCAGCCTGTCGGCCGCACGCGCGTAGCTGCCGAGTGCCACGCCGGTAGAAAAACTGCGCAGCACGTCGAGATCGAACATTACCTGGGCCATTTGCAATCATCCTGTTTTTGTGGATTGTCATCGAAATATTTTCTGATTTTCAAAATGGTCAATTTTCCCGAAACTGACCGGCATGACATCCATCGACCCTCTCTCTTCGCCCCGGCATCGCTGGAAAGTCCTCGCCGCCGGGGTGGGCGCCAATGCGGCCTTTTCCACCGCCTTCAGCGGCATCCCGATGACGGCGGTCCTCATGCGCTCCGGCTATCGGCTCGACGACGCCGCGCTCGGCCTGGTGCTGGGGCTCATGGGCCTCGGCATTGCCGTCAGCGAATTGCCCTGGGGCTTGCTGACGGATCGATGGGGCGACAGGCCCGTGTTGTTGACGGGTCTTGGTGCGACAGCGACCGCACTGTTCGCGCTCGCGCTCTTCGGGGCGCCGGCGTCGGGCCATGTGCCTGGACTGGGCTGGCTCGGTGCAGGTCTGCTTCTCGTCGGTGTGTTTGGCGGAAGCGTCAATGGCGCCAGTGGCCGCGCGGTGATGGGCTGGTTCGCGGACGGCGAACGTGGGCTGGCCATGAGCATCCGGCAGACAGCAGTGCCCCTCGGCGGCGGCATAGGTGCCTTGGTGCTTCCCATGGTCGCGCTGCACTTCGGCTTTGGCGCGATGTACAGCCTGTTGGCTGTGTTGTGCATGCTGGGCGCACTGCTGGCGATGGCATGGGTGCACGAACCGCCAGTGGCAGCGGACGCTCCGCTCGTTTCGCATGTGCGACCCGCGGGACGCGCCGGGCCTTTGCACGACGCCCGTGTGTGGCGGCTCGTGGCTGGCATCGGGATCCTGTGCGCGCCGCAGTTCGCGCTGCTGTCGTTCGGCACGGTATTCCTGCACGACTTCGGACGCGTCGGCCTGGCGGCCATCAGCGCGGCGATGACGACCGTGCAGGCAGGCGCGATGGTGATGCGCGTTTGGAGCGGCCGGTGGACAGACCGCTGGAAGAACAGGCCGGCGTACCTGCGCGCTTGCGGCTTTCTGACGGTGCTGCTGTTTGCGGCGCTGGGCGCCACCGCCATGCTGGGCGAATCTGCGATCCTCGGCTCATCGATCGTTCGTACGGGGCTGATTGTCTTGCTGACGGTCAGCGGCGTATGCGTGTCCGCCTGGCACGGCGTGGCATACACGGAACTGGCCACGCTATCCGGTGCGGGGCGCGCCGGCACAGCGCTGGGGATGGTCAATACCGGCGTGTTCGCCGTGTGCTTTCTTGCACCGCTTTCCATTCCGCACCTGCTCGCGATTCAGGGCTGGCCGCTTGTATGGTTCGCAGCCAGCGGCTGCGCCCTGCTTGCACTGCCGCTCTTGACGCCGGCGACGCGCACTCAGGCACGTACCGCGGCTCGGCCGCCGGTGTCGGTTGTCGAAGGCCGATTCCAACCCTCTGGAGGGTGCCCTTCGATGACCATTCGGCCCAAGTAGAAAATTGCCAACCGGCGTGCGCCGGCCTGTAATTGCGGCCATGGAGTGCAAGCAGTCAGAGGCCGTCGCGAGGATCCGGCAAATCTGCTGTGCCGGCCTGCCAAGCCGATCGTTCGTGCCGATGGTGATCGCGCAACTGCGCGAATCGATTCCGTCGATGTATGGCCAATTCGCCTGGTCGAGCGAAGCTGGTCGCGTGACCAATGCGTGGGCCGACCGTTTCCTTCCGCGCCGCGCGGCGTGGATCATCCTGCACTACAAGCGCTACGCCATCGACGCCGGCATCAGCATCCAGGACCTGTTGATGTTCGGCAAGCCGACCGGCAACCTGCGCAGCTGCGGCGAGCCGGCGTTCGAAACCTCGCCCACTTATGCGGCCATCTTCAAGCCCTACGGCTTCAAGTGGGTGCTCGACGGCGTGGTGCGCGATGCGATGCGGCCGTATGGCTTTTTCAGTCTGATTCGCGGACACGACGATCAGGATTTCTCGGCAGCCGAGGAGGAACTCGTGGGCCGGGTACTGCCCTACCTGGCGCATGCCATGCGCGTCGAGTCGGCCCGCCCGCCCAGGTTCGTGCGCGGTGCGGGACGATCGGCACTGGTCGTCTGCGACGCGCAAGGCGAAGTCGTCGAATGGTCCGAGCAGGCTCACCACCTGGCGTTGTTTGCGCTGATGGACAGCATCACCCTCGAGACCGAAGTCGAGCGCGAAGACGTCCGCGCGATTCGTCCGGCCCTGCGCGACATCGCATTGGCACTGCGCGAGCGCATGGACCAGGGCACCGGTGGCGCCAGGTTGCCCACCGAAGTGCGGCGCAACGGCTGGGGCGAGTTCGTCTTCCGCGGCTACCGGCTGAGCGGCGAGCAAGGACCGTCCGAACGCATCGGCATCCTGATCGAGCAACTGGTGCCCTTCGAGGCGCACTTGCTGGAGCGTGTCAACGCCACCAACCTGACATTGCGTCAAAGAGAGATCGCGCTGCTGAGCGCCAAGGGCCTGTCGAACGCCGAGATCGCGCACCGGCTCAACATCACGCCGAACACCCTGAAGGACTTTTTCAAGGCCATCTACACACGGCTCGATATCAACAGCCACCAGCAACTGGTGGAGCGCCTGTCGGCCGATCAACCGGCCCTCGCCGACTGATCGACCTGCGCATTCCCCCCTGGAGTGGGATTCGGCGCATCGCCTTTCCAAATACCTTGGAGGCCTGGATCGCTTGTTGCCGGAAACGATCCGGATCCTTCAATTCCGGCCATCTCAAGGAGATCGAAATGTCAGTCCTCGACGACATCGCCAATGCCATGAACAGCTACCCCAGGGACGAAACCGTGATCGAGATCGTGAACGAAGGCCGGGTCGGAAGCAGCACCGACACCGACGTCAATTCGGGTGAAATCTGGGAATTCCGCATCAAGCTCACCAACAACGGACATGTCGACATGACCAACGTTTCGCTGCACATCCTCGGGCTGAACGGGACCACGGTGCGGGAGAAAGCGACCGACTCCTTCGGGCCCGGCATGATCGTCGGCAACCTGAATCCCCTGGGCGGCGGCAGCACGGTCACCTCACGCGCCTTCCAGTTCCAGGCGCCACCTGGAACGGAGCCCGCGGGCACCGAACTGTTCCACGTCCACATCCAGGACTGGGAAGCCGGATCAGGCTTCGACCATTTCTTCACCGCGCATACGAAGGACGACAACGACGCCGCAGCACTCGGGATCGTCTACCCCCGCAAGTTCTTCACTTCGCAGGTGTTCCCGGCGTAGTCCGTGCGGCAGGCGGGGCGAGGCGGAGCCGGCGCGGGTCCACGGCGATCGCGTAGCTCTACAGCGCATGGGCCGAGTTCGTGAAATACGCCCTGTTTTCAACCGAAGGCCGTCCGTTGATCCGTCACACCCGCCTGCCGCGTCGTTACATGACGTTACCATCCCCCGCATCCTGAACAGAGCTAGTTGCCACCGCGCGTCGTTTGTTCAGCCGAATGGACTGAGCAAGAACTGCGAGCGGACGCTTGAAGAAGAAGAAGACGAGATTCCTGGCCCGGCGCGGGCTGACCGCCGCCTTGGCTTTCGCGGCTGCATCGGCCATCGCTGCACCCGGCGAAGTGCGCTTCGACATCACCCGCTTCCAAGTCGAAGGCAACACGTTGTTGGCCTCTTCCGAAATCGACAAGCGCGTTGCCCCAATGACCGGTCCGGGCCGCGCGTACGGCGACATTCAACTCGCTGTCGAGGCGCTGCAAGACGCCTACCGGAAGACCGGCTACAGCGCCGTCACCGTCTCGCTGCCCGAGCAGGAACTGACCGGCGGCGTGGTGCGGATCAAGGTGGCGGAAAGCGTGATCGCCTCGGTCACCGTCATCGGCAACCAGCACTTCGACGCCGACAACATCCGCGCCAGCGTGGTGCCGTTGCAGGTCGGGCAGCCGCCCAGGCTGGGCGCAATCTCGGAATCGCTCCAGCTCGCCAATGACAACCCCGCCAAGCAGATCGGCGTGACGCTGGCTGAAGGCGCAGCGCCCGGGACCATCGATGCCAAGGTGGCGGTGACCGATTACCATCCGCTTCGCCTGATCGCCACGGTCGACAACACGGGGACGTCGTCGACCGGCACCTGGCGCACGGGCATCGCGCTGCAGCACGCCAACCTGTTCGATCGCGACCAGGTCGGAACGCTCGCCTACACCACCTCGCCCGACAAGCCGGACGGCGTGCGGATGGACCTCTATTCGCTGGGCTACCGGATCCCGTTCTACGGCATTGGCGACAGCCTGGACTTCGTCTACGGCAAGTCGAACACCAATTCGCCGGCCGCTTCGCCCACGCTGGGCGGCGTGCTGGGCTTCACCGGCAAGGGCGATGTGTACGGCATGCGCTGGAACCATTTTCTCGGCCGCGATGGCGAAAGCTCCGCGAAGCTGGTGCTCGGTGTCGATCACAAGAACATCGACTCGCGCTGCAACGTGGGCGGCCAGGAAGTCAGCATCGAAGGGCCGACGCCACCGATCGCCTCGTGCGTGCCGTACCAGACGACGCCGCTGACCCTGAGCTACGTCGGCCAGCGCGATGGGATCGACCAGAACCTGAGCTACACGGCCGGCGTGTGGCGCAACATCCCGACCGGCAGCAGCTACACCAACGTCGACGGGCGCGTCGACCGCTATTCGTACCTCACCTCCGGCAACCGCGACACGACGGACAGCTTCATGGCCGCGTACGGCGCGGCTGCCTTCAACAAGGCGCTGGCCGGTGGCTGGCAGGTGCGCCTGGCCAGCACAGCGCAATACAGCTCATCACCTTTGGTGAGCAGCGAGCAGTTCTCGCTGACCGGTGCGACGCTGGTGCGCGGCTTCGACGAGCGCGCGGTGGTGGCGGACAGCGGCGTGGTCGTCAACGCCGAAATCTACACGCCAGAGTTGGCCGGGTGGGCCGGCATCACGGGCCAGTGGCGGATGCTCGCCTTCCTCGACGCCGGCCATGGGAGCAACAACCGCGCGAACGGCGTCACGGTGCCGTACAGCGTCAACGTGTCCAGCGTGGGGTTCGGCACGCGCTATGTCTGGACGCGGGATTTCAATCTGCGCCTGGACGTGGCCCGTGTGGTGGACGCAGGCACCGCGACGAACGAAAAGCGCGGCGACTGGCGTGCGGAGTTCCTCGCGGTGCTGGCGTACTGAAGACGACAAGAAGAAAAGGAAAGATCCCCATGCGCTGCTTCAGACTCCGCCGTCTTCCACTTGCCATCGCCACACTGTGCGCGGCCATGAGCCAACCGTTGTGGGCGCAGGTCCAGCCAGGGGCCCTGCCGACGGGATGGAACGTCACCTCCGGCAATGCCGCCATCACCCGCAATGGCACGACCCTGAACATCAACCAGACGACCTCGCAGGCGCTGGTCAATTTCCAGACCTTCAATGTGGGCTCGGGCGCGGTCGTGGACATCCGCCAGCCGAACGCGCAGTCCGCGCTGCTCGCGCGCACGCTGGGCGGCGACCCTTCGCAGATCGAGGGGCAGATCAAGGCCAACGGGGCGCTGTGGCTCATCAATCCGGCCGGCATCATGGTGGGGGCTGGCGCGCGCATCGATGTGGGCAGCTTCGTGGCGAGCACCCTGAACGTGAGCGACAGCGACTTTCTCGCGGGCCGGCTGACCTTCAAGAGCGGTGCCACGGCGGGCGAGGTGCGCAACGCCGGCACCATCAACACGGCCAGGGGCGGGAGCATCTACCTGGTGGCACCGAGCGTGGTCAACACGGGCACGCTGAACGCGCCGAATGGCGAAGTGCTGCTGGCTGCCGGACAGAACGTGCAACTGATGGACACCGGCACACCGGGCGTTTCGGTGGAGATCACCGGCACGCAGGGTGAGGCGAAGAACCTCGGGCGCATCGTCGCGGAGGCCGGGCGCATCGGCCTGACGGCCGGCCTGGTGAGCAACAGCGGAGAGATCCATGCCGACAGCGTGGTGAGCGAAGGCGGACGGGTGTTCCTTCGCGCATCCGGTGATGTGAAGACATCGAGCACATCGGACATCAGCGCCAGCGGCACCACGGGCGGGCGCGTGGAGTTGATTGCAGACGGGGCGGCCTCGATCGACGGCCGGGTTGCGGCCACGGGCAGCGCCGGCAAAGGCGGCTACGTCGATACCTCGGGCCATCGCTCGCTCGATGTCGTCAATGTGCCGGTGTTGGGCCGCGGCGGAGAGTGGCACATCGACCCGTACGACATCGAGATCGTGGCGTCGGGCCCGGACAGCGGCGTCACAGGCGCCCTCGTGTCCAACGAATCCGGCGCTCGGATCAGTGCGGGCACCATCACTTCGCAACTCGATTCGGGGGTGAATGTAAGCATCACCACCGGCACGGGAAACCCGGCCACCGATCCATGGCATGGCGACATCACCGTTTCCGCCGCCATCACGAAGACGGGCAGCGTGGATTCGGCGCTGACGCTGAACGCCAGCAACAACATCGTCATCAATGCGCCGATCACGAGCGTCAACAGTGCGCTCGGGCTCAATCTCAACAGCAACTATCAAGGCAACTACACCGGCGTCGATCATGCGGTGAAGCTCAACGCGAACCTGGATTTGCACGGTGGCGTCCTCAATGTGTCGGAGGGCCTCGGCGGCAATGGCAACGGCACGCTCAACATTGGCGCAGGCACGACCTCCCTGAACATGGCGACGTCGGCGATCAACGCCGCCGTCGTCAACGTGCTGCCGGACGCCACGCTGGCGCTGAACCGTGCAGGCTCGGCCCTGTCAGGCACATTGAACAACGACGGAACAGTGTCCGTCGGCGGCACGGGCTCGGCGGTCCTCGACCATGGTGGTGCGCACACGGGCGAGTTCAACATCGCGCCGGGAGCGGGGCTCTCGATGTCCGGCGGACAGACTTTCAATGCGGGCACCGATTTCACGGGCAGCGGCACGCTGGAATGGTCGGGTGAGGTCCATCTGGGCACGACCCTGGTCTTCGGCGCCGGCGGCAATGCGCTGGTGCTGCACGACACCAACCTGTGGGGCTTCGGTTCAAGCTTGCTGTCGACGCAAGGCACGGGCGTGGTGGTCGATGGCACTCTCGCGCTGCACGGCGCGGCCGCCTGGACCAACGGCACGAGCGTGGCAGTCGTGGGCAACGGCGCGATCTCGTCGTCCGACGAAGGCACGCACTTCCAGAACGACGGGGTCGTCACGACTTCGGGCACGCAGACCTACGTGCTGAGGGGCGCCGGAGGGGCGCTTGCGAACTTCGTCAACAACGGCAGTCTGGTCAAGACGAGCGCGGTTGATCAGGTCTACACGGGCTTCGGCAGCACGGCGGGCAGCGTGGTGCGCTCGGAGGCCGGCTCGCTCAGCGTGATGGGTGCGCAGCTCGACGGGCAGGTGCAGGTGATGGGCGGTGCCCACGTCACGCTCGACAGCGTGGCGCTGAACAGCAGTGTCTCCTTTGCCGGCGCGGGCACGATGGGTTGGCAGAACTACATCACCCTGATGGGCTCGGTGGATGTCGGCGCCGGTGCGCCTGAACTGTCGCTGGGGACGAGCACTGCGATCAATGGGCAAGGCAACGTTCTCACCACGCGCAATCGGGTCCATGCGGACGGCGCGCAGGTGACGCTGCTCGACCAGTCGGTGTGGAACAACCTCGGCACAGTGAGCGTCGGGCCCGGAAGCACATCGGCGTTGATCCTGCAGGGCAGCGGCACCTTCAACAACCAGGCCGGCGGCACGGTGCAGATCAACCAGGGCGTGCTCGACGCGACCTTCGACGAGGCGCATATGAACAATGGCGCCATCGTGCTTCAAGGCGGCGGCACGCTGCGCACGGGCGGCGCGGACATCTACAACAACGGCAGCATCAGTGGCAGCGGCACCCTCGCGATGGGCGGGGCGAGCGGCGGCACGCTGTTCAACAACGGGAAGGTGGCGCCAGGCACGAGTACTGCGGTGGGCACCTTGTCGGTCCAAGGCAACTACTCGCAGGGCAGCAATGGCGTGCTCGACGTCAAGCTTGGCGCGCTGGGGGCTGGAGAGTTCGACTTGCTCGATATCGATGGCTCTGCACGCCTGGGAGGCATGCTGCAGATCGACGCGCTGGGGACCTTTGCGCCGGCGAACGCGGCGTATGCGGACTTCATCGTGGCGCGCGGTTTGAGCAATAGCGGGAGCTTTGATCAGGTCCTTGCGGCGCCCGTCTCGTTCGGTGGCGCCGTCGCCACGGTGGCCGTCAGCTACGCGCCGCAAGGCACTGCCGCGGCTCGCGTGACGGCGACTGTCGTGCAGGCCCCGACGCCACCTGCGCTCCCGGCCCTTCCGCCGGCACCTCCCGCGCCACCCCCAGCGTCACCCCCAACGCCAACGCCAGCGCCGACGCCAGCGCCGACGCCTCCGCCCTCGGCGGACATCTGCACCATCGCTCCCAATTCGGCGCTTTGCCAGGTGCTGTCGCCGCCGACCGCATCGGCCCCGGTGAAGCCCGTCCAGCAGGCTTCCAACGAAGTCATCCAGACCGTCACGGCGATGCAGGCGACGCCCGTGAGCCAGCAGGACCCGGTCTTCCTCAGCGCTTCCACCACTGCGTCTACCGGCGGGACCAGCAGTACCAGCGACGACAGCAAGAAAGCAGACAAGGTTGCGGACAAGAGTGACACCAAGGAGGTCGCCTCCAAGGACAAGTCCGGGACCAAGAACGAGCCCGCCAAGAAGATGTACTGCAACTAAGGAGCAAGGCATGAAATCGACCCCCCTCCTCCTCTTGCCTCTCATTGCCTTGCTGCTGTCGGCGCAGGCCGTATTCGCACAGGCAGTCGGCACCGTCACCGATCTGTCGGGCATGCTGGTTTCCAGAGGCTCTGATGGCGTGAATCGGGTGCTCGCCGTGAACTCGCAGGTGCACGAGGGCGACACGCTTTCCACCCAGCGCAACAGCTACGCCCGGGTGGTCTTCAAGGACGACGCCCAAGTGCTCCTGCAGCCCGAATCCACGCTGGTCGTGACGCGCTATGCCTACGACGCAGATAAGCCGCAGCAAGACAAGGTCGAACTGGCCTTGGCGCAGGGCGGCATTCAGAGCACCGCCGGCAAGCTTGGACGGCGCAGTGCGGAATCGACCGTGATCAACACGCCCATGGGGGTGCTTCAGGGGAACGCGAGCATGGTCGTGTCCCTGAACCCGATCCGTCCCTGATCGTCCCCTGATCCCCGAGAGAGAAATTCCCATGAACAAATTGCTGATCGCCCTGCTGTTCGGAATGCACGGCGCGGCGGCCTTGGCCCAAGGGCCGGTCCCGCCCGCACCGGTCTTGCCCCCGGGACTCTACGTGCAGGTCCTCGACGGCCTGATCCACGTCACCAATCCGACCGGCACCTCGAACTTTGCCGCAGGGCAGTTTGGCTACACGGCATCCATCACCCAACCTCCGGTCGTCGTGCCAAAGAATCCTGGCATCCAGTTCACGCCGCCTCCAGCGTTCAGCGCCCCAGCGCCCGCGCCGACGTCAACGTCGACTGCGAAGTCCAACGCTGTGGATTGCGAAGTGCGTTAGACGAGTCTGGCGTTTTTGGTGACGTGACCATCTCGATCGCCAACTAGCAGCAACCCCAGAGACGATTCGCACGGTAGAAGGGTCCGCTGTCTTCGGCCAGTGCCTTGACCGTTTCCCTCCACGACGCGTTGGTGGCGTCCGCGGCCAGCGCGCGGCGCATGCGGGCGAGCAACTCGGCGTTCATGGCCGCCTCGTCGATGCCCTGAACGCGGCCGCCGTCGACAACCAGGCGCCCGCCGACCAGCACCTTGGCGATGTGGCTCCCATTGGCGCGCGCCAGCAGCAGATCCAGCGGATCGACGTCCGGGAACAGGCTGTCGTTGTCGAGCGAATTCCAGTCCAGCAGCACGAGGTCGGCGGGGTTGCCCGGCGCGATGCGACCTGCCGATGACATGCGGGCACCTCCGACGCTGCGCGCTCCGTTGCACGCGGCAAATTCCCAAAGCTGCTTGCGCGACATCGTCGTGTCGTATCCCCAGCCGCGATGCAGCGCATAGGCCAGCCGCATCTCGCGCAGCGCGTCGTCATCTTCGTCGAAGGCCAGGCCGTCCAGGCCCATCGCCACGCGGCAACCTTGCTTGAGCATTTCCGGCACCGGCGCGATGCCGGACTTGAGGCCGAGGTTCGATCCGGTATTGACCGCGATGGTCGCGCCGCGCTCGGCAATCAGCGCCAAATCCTCCGGGCGGGCCCAGGTGCAATGCGCCAAGGTGAGGCGCGGACTCAGCAGACCGATCTCGTCGAGGAATCGCACGATCCCCCGAGGATGAACCGCATCGGCCCAATCCCTCTGGTAGCGGGACTCCAGCATGTGCATGTGGACCGGCCGCCCGGTGTCTGCCGAAGCCCGGGCGATGGCTTCGAGCAACGGTGTGCTGCACCATTGAACAGCCGTCGGCCCATACTGGACCGTGACCCAGTCGCCATAGCCGCTTTCTCGCACCATGGTCGCGACCTCTTCGACCTGCGCGAGTTGCTGTGCCGGCGCAACGGGCTTCACGGCGAGCCGCTTGGCGACGGCATCGCGGATCCCGGGTCGCAAGGCGGCCAGCACGGTCGCGTCGTCCGTGTACGCGATGCCGTTGCGGTCCCTCATCGAAACGGCAAAGCCGATGCGCACGCCGACGTCGCGCGCCGCGCGGGACACCGCGCGCGCCTCGTCGATGTAGGGCATGCCACCCTGTACCCGCGTGTAGTGCACCATCAGGTTGGCAACGCCGTGCCGTACCGAACGTGCGAACGATGTTGCCGCGCAGAGGTAGGGGTCCATGCCCGGCGTCACGCCAAGGAAGGGCAGCCAGCTCTCGAGCGGCTGGCCCGAGGCACCCAGCGTGGCACTGCGAAAGGTGCGCGCGTGGTCGTGTGCGTTGGACAGCGCCGGCAGCGCCAGATTTCGCGCTCCGCCCGCCGGGCCGGAGAGCCGTTCGATCGAACGGACGTTGCCGCCGTCGAAGGCGATGCGCACGTTGGACTGGGCCGCCGCGGTGCCCGGATCGGCCAGCAGCCATGCGCAGTCGAGGAAAGGAGGTGGTGCTTCCGAGCCGCCACCGGCGACGATGTTGTGATTCATCTTGGGCGTTTCCGGCCACTGTTGAGGGCACCGATGGTACGAAGCAGACGCGCCGGATGGTGCTTTCCAGATGTACCGAATCACGGGTCCTGCGTTGCCGTCACGGCAACAGTCACGGCTCGGCGCCTGCCTTTCCCATCGCGTGGATCACATGCTCCGCGAAGGTATGGGAAATCACGGGCAACTGCCGACCGCGCAGTTGTGCCAGAACGAGTTGCCCGCGCGGAAATCCGCGGTCTTCGATTTCACGGGCGACAAACTCGCCACGGTGACTGGTGGCGCCGATCTCGAACTGAAACGAGATGGCGTGCTCATGGAGCAGATAGCCGCGCAGGAATTCGAAGCCGGTGCTTTCCACCACCGGACTCAGCTTCTGCGAGCTTCGCGCCAGAAAGCGTTCCAGCATCTGTCTTCCCCCTGTGTCGCGGTTGGGCAGGACCAGCGGGTAGTTGGCGCAGTCGCGCAGTCGAATGCCGCCTTCGCGCTTGGCCAGTGGATGGCTGCGGTGCATCGTTGCCACCAGTTTCTGGTCGAACTCCGCGATGCGCTCGATGTCGGCATCGGGCGCGAGGTTGAACACGAGCGCGAACTCGATCTCGAAGGCGCGCAAGGCAGCAAGTGCCTGGACATGGTCGCCGAAGCGCGCCTGGAACGTCACCCCAGGGTGTTTCGCCCGGAAATCGGCGATGGCGCGCGGCAGGAATACCGGAGCGAGCGCCTGGCTCGACAACAGGCTCACATGGCCGCGCCGCAGGCCTTGGAGTTCCGCGATTTCCGATCGCACCTGCTCCAGGTCGGCTGCCCGGCTTCGGATGTAGTGCAGGAACAGTTCGCCAGCCGAGGTCAGGCGCATCCCGCGGGGCAGTCGCTCGAACAGCGGCGTTCCGAGTTCCTCCTCGATGTCCAGCAGACGGCGATTCACCGCCGATGCCGCGACGTGCAGGTTCTCGGCAGCTTGTCGAATCGAGCCCACGCGAGCGACCTCGTCGATATAGCGAAGAAAACGCAGATGGTTCATGGCTGGTCAGGATGGAAGGTGAACGTACCGTTGCCGAATCGGCAACGGAATTGACGCCAATCGGCAATATCCGAGAGCGAAGTGTCCCATACATTGGGCCGCTCAACTTCGTCCTGGAACTCCGAAAGCCCGCATGAAAAAACACCCCACCGACCTTTCCACCGCCGAACAGTCCTTGCGCGATGCGGCGCTCGAATATCACCGCACTCCGACGCACGGCAAGATCTCGGTGATGCCGACCAAGCCGCTGTCAAACCAGCGCGACTTGTCGCTTGCCTACTCGCCCGGCGTGGCCTACGCCTGCCTGGCCATCGAGGAAACGCCTTCCCTGGCCGCCGAATACACCTCGCGCGGCAACCTGGTCGGCGTGGTCACCAACGGGACGGCCGTGCTGGGCCTGGGCGACATCGGCCCACTGGCCAGCAAGCCGGTCATGGAGGGCAAGGGTTGCCTGTTCCAGAAGTTTGCCGGTATCGACGTGTTCGACATCGAACTCGCGGAGCGCGACCCCGACAAGCTCGTCGACATGATCGCCGCGCTCGAGCCGACCCTGGGCGGCGTCAATCTCGAAGACATCAAGGCGCCCGAATGCTTCTACATCGAGAAGAAGCTGCGCGAGCGCATGAGCATCCCGGTCTTCCACGACGACCAGCACGGCACCGCCATCATCTCGGCGGCGGCACTGTTGAACGGCCTGGAACTGGTCGGCAAGAAGATCGGCGACGTGAAGATCGCTGTCTCCGGCGCCGGCGCGGCTGCCATTGCCTGCCTTGACCTGATGCTGGAACTCGGCGCGCAACGCTCCCACATCCATGTTTGCGACTCCAGGGGCGTGCTCCACGACCGTCGAGAGGACAAGCTCGACGTGTCGAAACAGCGCTATGTGCAGAAGACGATGGCACGCACGCTGGCCGATGTCATGGAGGGTGCCGATGTCCTGCTCGGTTGCTCGGCCGCCGGCGCGGTCACGCCCGAGATGGTCGTGTCGATGGCCCGGCAACCCATCATCCTGGCGCTCGCCAACCCCGAGCCGGAGATTCGCCCCGAACTCGCCCGGCAGGTGCGGCCCGACTGCATCATCGCCACCGGCCGGTCCGACTACCCGAACCAGGTCAACAACGTCCTGTGCTTCCCGTACATCTTCCGAGGGGCACTCGACTGCGGCGCCACCAGCATCACGCCAGCGATGAAGGTCGCCTGTGTGCGCGAGATCGCCGACCTGGCAAGGGCTGAAATCAGCGCCGAGGTTGCCGCGGCCTACGCGGGGCGCGAACTGCGCTTCGGTCCCGACTACCTGATTCCCACGCCCTTCGACTCGCGCCTGATCCTGCGCCTGGCGCCGGCCGTGGCGCTCGCCGCGGAAGCCTCGGGGGTGGCGACGCGGCCGATCAAGGACATCGAGGCCTATCGCCAATCGTTGACCCGCTTCGTCACGCACACCGGCATGTTCATGCGACCGGTCTTCGCTGCCGCGCGTGCCGCGGCCAAGCGCGTCGCCTATGCCGAAGGCGAAGAAGAACGTGTGCTGCGCGCGGTGCAGATCGCGCTGGATGAAAGGCTGGTCAGGCCGATCCTGATCGGCCGCCCCGCCGTGATCGCCGCGCGCATCGAACGCGCCGGCTTGCGGATGCAACCGGGACGCGACTTCGAGACCGTCAACCCGGAGGATGACGCGCGATTCCGCCAATACTGGGAGGCCTACCACCGTCTCAATGCGCGCGCGGGCGTGACGTCGGAGATGGCCAAGGCCGCCGTACGTCGCTCGAACACCACCATCGCCGCACTGATGGTGCATCTCGGCGATGCGGACGGCATGCTCTGCGGCCTGGTCGGGCGTTTCGAAGGCCATCTCGAACACGTGCAGGAAGTGATCGGCCCGCGTGCCGGAGAACAGGTCTATGCCACGCTGAACGCGTTGATGCTGCCCAAGCACACGCTCTTCGTCACCGACACTTACGTCAACGACGACCCCAGCGCCGAGCAGCTCGCCGACATCACCACCATGGCCGCGGAGGTCGTGCACTACTTCGGGCTGGAGCCGCGTGTGGCCTTTCTCTCGCACTCTGCCTTCGGCAGCAGCAAACGGCCCTCGGCGCTGAAGATGCGTGCCGCGCGCGATCTGTTCGTGGAGCGCATGCCGGACGTGCCGGCCGATGGGGAAATGCACGGCGATGCGGCCTTCGACGCGGGCCTGCGCGACTCGCTGCTGCCCGACTCCACGCTCACCGGCAGTGCGAACCTGCTGGTGCTGCCCAATCTCGATGCGGCGAACATCCTGTTCAACGTGTTGAAGATGACCGGGGGCCAGGGCGTGACCGTCGGTCCGATCCTGCTCGGCGTCAGGGCCGCCGCGCACATCCTGACGCCCTCCGCCACCGTGCGACGCATCGTCAACATGACCGCACTCACTGTCGCGCACGCCGGGAGGCTGGCGACCCGACGCGTTGCCGAAACGGCAACGACACCCACGTAATTCAGCACGATTGAAGATCGCACGTGCGCCTATATTGACAACACCCGAGACCCACTCTCCACCGAAAGGACAAACACATGAACCTCCAACTCAAAGGCAAAGTCACCGTGATCACCGGGCCGGCCAAGGGCATGGGCCGGGCCGTCAGCCTGGCTTTCGCCCGTGAAGGCGCGAAGCTGGTGCTCGCGGGACGCGACATCGCAGCCATCGAACCGGTGGCCAAGGAGGCGCGCGGCCTCGGCGCCATGGTTGTCGTCGCGCCGTGCGACATGACGGACTCCGGACAAAGCACTGCGCTGGCCGCGTTCGCGCTCGAAGCGTTCGGCCGCATCGATATCCTGGTCAATGTTGCAGGCGGCTCCGGCCCGATCGGCAAGACCGGGTGGGACACCACCACCGAAGAGTTCAACCAGATCGTGCAGCTGAACATGACCGGCTGCTTCAACACCATGCGCGCCGTGCTGCCGGGCATGGTGGCGCAGCGCTACGGCAAGGTCGTCAACGTGGGTGGCACCTTCGGCATGCGCGGCCGCGCCGGACGCATGGCCTACTCGGCCTCGAAGTGGGGCCTGCGCGGCATCACCAAGAGCTTCGCGCTCGAAGCCGGCCCGCACAACATCAACGTCAACTGCGTCGCGCCCGGAATGGTCGACGGTCCCCGCTTTCGGGAGAAGGTGTGCGCCAACATGGCCGCAGAGCTGGGCATCACCCTCGAGGAAGCGATGACCCGTCACGCCGAGGACTACGCCATGCGGCGCGTCGCGACCGATGAGGACATCGCCAACGCGTGCCTGTTCCTGGCCAGCGACTCGGCCCGCCAGATCACCGGCGTGGACCTGCCCGTGGATGGCGGCTGGGCCATGCTCTAGAGGGCATCCGGTGGCCAAGTCCGACAAGACCATGAAGCCGGGGGCGTTTGGCCCTTCCCCCCACAACGCCTGGACCGTGGGTCCGCGAGGCGTGAGCCTGGTGCGCCAGCCGATCGCTCCGCGCCCGCTGCGGTTCGATGCCGAGCCCGAGTCCATCGAGATCGACATCGCACGCAGCGCGGTTCTTGTCGTCGACATGCAGAACGACTTTTGCCATCCCGAAGGATGGTTCGGTCAAAAGGGCATCGACGTGCGTCCGATGCGCAAACCGATCCGGATGATCAAGCGCTTGCTGCCCGCTTGGCGCGAGGCCGGCGGCGCGGTGGTCTGGCTCAATTGGGGTGTCCGACCGGATTGCCTCAACCTCAGCCCGACGATCCTGTTCAAGGGCAAGGGCGGCAACCCCGACGCCACGGGCTACGCCGAACGCTCGAAGAACGACCGCGGGCGAGCGGTCGTGCCCGGCGAATGGGGAACGCAGGTCGTCGACGAGTTGAACGTCGAGCCCACGGACATCACTGTCTTCAAGCATCGGCTGAGCGGCTTCTGGGACAACGAACTCGACACGATCCTGCGCCAGCAAGGCATCACCACCTTGCTGTTCACCGGCGTCAACACGGATCGATGCGTCTTCTCATCCCTGCAGGATGCCGCCTTTCTCGGCTACGACTGCGTGCTGCTCGGCGATGCGTGCAGCACGCCGTCACCAGCCTTCGTGACGCGCGCCATTCATTTCATCGTTCAACGACTCCACGGATTCTCGGCCAAGGCAGATGCGCTTCTGACCGCGCTCGCAGCGGGATCCGTGGCCCCTGCACTCCCCAAAAGGAAAACCCCATGAACACGATTCACAAAGAGGTCGATCTCGTCATTCGCGGCGCGAAGGTCGTATCGCCTGACCAGATCATCGACGCTTCCGTAGCGATCTCCGGCGAGCACATCGTCGCCGTCGGGCACGACGACACGATGCCTCCCGCGCGCCACGAGATGCGGGCCGATGGCCTGTATCTGTTGCCGGGCGCGATCGACAGCCACGTGCATTTCCGCGACCCCGGCTATCCGAACAAGGAGACCTGGAAGACCGGTTCGGCCGCCGCGGCATGCGGTGGCGTGACAACCGTCTTCGAGATGCCCAATACCAATCCGCCGACCGGCACGATCGAAGCGTTGAACATCAAGCTCAAGGCCGCCCAATCGTCGTATGTCGATTTCGGAATTCACGGCTTGCTGGGCGACGACACCATCGACCGGCTCGAGGAGTTGCTCGACGGCGGCGTGACCAGCTTCAAGGCCTTCGTCGGCAATACGTTCGGCAACCTGCCGGCACCCACCGACGGGGCCTTGCTGGAAGGCTTCGAGAAGCTCGCTCCGCTGGGCATTCGCACAGTGGTGCACGCCGAAAACTCTTCGATCATGGCGCGCCGCCAGAAGCGCATGGTCGAGGCAGGCCGCATCGACTCGCTGGCGCACCTGGCCGGGCGGCCGGCGGTGTGCGAAGTCGAAGCCATCAGCCGCGTGCTGATCCTGGCCGAATGGGCCGGCGCGCGCGTGCACATTGCACACCACAGCGCGGCGGACTCGCTCTATGTGCTGCGCGATGCCAAGCGCCGCGGTGTCGACGTCACTGTCGAGACTTGCCCGCAATACATGCTGCTGAGCACCGATGACATGCTCAAGCTCGGCGGCATCATGCGGGTCAACCCGCCGATCCGCGAGAAGCGCCACAACCAGCCGCTGTGGGACGCCTTGCTCGACGGCACGATCGACATGATCGCGACCGATCACGCGCCGCACACCGTCGAAGAGAACACGCGCGAAAGCATCTGGAACTGCGATTGCGGCTTTCCTGGCGTCGAGACCCAGATGCCGCTCATGCTCACCGAAATCAATCGCGAACGCGCCACGCTGATGGACTACGTCAGGTGGAGCTCAGTGGCGCCCGCCAAGGCCTGGGGCCTCTACGGCACCAAGGGCGTGATCGCGCCCGGAGCGCATGCCGACATCGCCATCGTCGACATGAACCGCACCGGCGTGCTGTCGCAAGGCAAGCTGCAGAGCATCAGCAAGATCTCGCCGTGGAACGGCCGCGCGGTCAAGGGCTATCCGTTGCACACGCTGCTGCGAGGCCGCTTCGTGATGCGCGACGGAAAGCTGGTGACAGAGGCCACGGGATGGGGCAAATCGGTGAAGGGCATCCAGAAGATGCCGACGCCGAGGCCCCGCAATACCGACAACTACAGCAGCGCCATCCTGTGCACGCCGCCGGGCGTGCCGCCCACGGCCGTGCCCGAGGGATACGAGGCCGAAACGGCCGTCCTGGCGAAGTAGTCGCCCCTCCGAACTGAGTACGCCGCGAACTGCCTCGGCAGTTCGTGACGTCGACCTTGTGACCATGGAATTCGGCCCGATACAACGTGGAGACAGACATGAACATGAACACAGCGACAGCGGCGACGGCATCATCGGCAGCGATGGCACCCACACGAGAGGTGACCAAGGAAAATCGATGGCTTCAACTTTTCTACGCCGTCGTCTGCATGGCGATGGCATCCAACATCCAGTACGGCTGGACGTTGTTCGTCAATCCCATCGCCGCAAAAACCGGCTGGCCCCTCGTGGCCATTCAAGTGGCCTTCACGATCCTGATCGTGTCCCAGACATGGCTGATGCCCATTCAAGGCTACCTCGTTGACCGGTTCGGCCCCAAGCCGGTGGTGATGGCCGCCGGCGTCCTCCTCAGCGCCGCATGGATTCTCAACGGCACCGCGACATCGCTTCCGCTTCTCTACGCGGCGGCCGTACTCGGCGGGATCGGCGTCGGCGGCGTGGTGTCGGTGGGCACCGGCAACACGCTGAAGTGGTTTCCCGACCGCCGCGGACTCGCCGTCGGATTGTCGGCAATGGGTTTCGGCGTGGGCTCCGCGGTGTTCATCAACCCGATGGCGGACATGATCAAGACGCAAGGCTACGAAAGCACCTTCATCACTTTCGGCCTGGTATTCGGTCTCACGATCTTCGTCTTGTCCTGGTTCATGCGCTCGCCGCCGACACACACGGCCCACGGCGCCGGCGCCGACGTGAAGGAGCGGCGCAGCTACACCCCTCTCGAAATGGTGAAGACACTCCCGTTCTGGATGCTGTACGCGAGCTTCATCTGCGTTGCGGCCGGCGGGTTGATGGTCATTGCCCAGATTGCCCCGATGGCCAAGGACATGAAGATCGCGGACGTGCCGGTCACGATGCTCGGGCTCACCTTGCCGGCCCTGGTTTTTGCCATGACGATCGACCGCGTCCTCAATGGCGTCACCCGCCCATTCTTTGGCTGGGTCTCCGACAACATCGGCCGCGAGAACACGATGTTCGTGGCCTTTGCGCTGGAAGCCGTCGGTATCTGGGCGCTGTCGGTGTTCGGCCACGACCCCGTGTCGTTCGTGCTGCTGACGGGGTTCGTGTTCTTCGCCTGGGGCGAGATCTTCAGCCTGTTTCCGGCCACAATCGGCGACACCTTTGGCAGCAAGTACTCCGCGACGAACGCCACGCTGCTGCAAACGGCCCAGGGCCTGGGCGCACTTCTGGTGCCACTCTCCGGGGTCATCATGCATGCAACGGGGAGCTGGAACATGGTCTTCCTGATTGCAGCCGGCATGAACGTGACGGCCGCACTGCTGTCATTGCTGCTGAAGCCAGTCCGCGCACGCCTGATGGCGCGACATTGAATGTTGACGCCGGCCTGCCGTCGGCGACGCATACTGGCTTTCCTGCACCCTATCCATTCACACAGGAACTTCAATGAATCGAATTCGTATCACGGCCGGTGGCTTCACCTTTGTTGCCGAGCCGCATGCGGACGCACCCAAGACCGTGACCGCCTTCGCGGCACTGTTGCCCTACCGCGAGAAACTCATCCACGTCAAATGGAGCGGCGAAGGTTGCTGGATTCCCATGGGTGATTTCAGGCTGGGCGTCGACTACGAAAACCATACGAGCCACTTGTCCGTTGGCGATGTCCTCTTCTACCCTGGTGGATACAGCGAGACGGAGATCATCTTCGCCTACGGGAGTTGCAGTTTCTCGAGCAAGCTCGGGCAACTCGCCGGCAACCATTTCCTGACCATCGTCGAAGGCAAGGAGCATCTTCGGGCGCTCGGCGAAAAGGTATTGTGGGAGGGCGCCCAGGACATCCTGTTCGAGGCGATGTAGGGGAAGGCAAAGCCATGTTCAAGAGCGTGGCCGTTTTTTGCGGCTCCAACTTCGGTAGCTCCGACGACTATGCCAACGGCGCACGCCTGTTGGGGCGCGAGCTGGCTGCACGGCGCATCACTCTCGTGTATGGCGGAACGACCAAGGGGTTGATGGGCGTGTTGGCAGATGAGACGCTGGCCGCCGGCGGAGCGGTCGTCGGCGTGATCAATCAGCGGCTGCACGAGCGTGGCCACCTGCATCCCGGGCTCACGCGTCATGAGGTCGCCACCGACATGCGCGCCCGCAAGGCGCGGATGGCTGAGTTGGCGGATGCGTTCATCGCACTTCCGGGAGGCCTCGGAACGCTGGAAGAACTGTTCGAGATGGCGACCTTGACCCAATTGGGCGATCACGCCAAGGCGTGCGGGGTGCTCAACACACGCGGCTTTTACGACCCCACGTGGGCGATGCTGGAGCGCGCAGTTGGAGAAGGCTTCTTGAAGCCCGAGCATCGGGACATGATCATCCTCGATCCGGACCCTTCCGCGTTGCTGGATCGACTGATCGCCTGGGAACCTCCTAGCGTCACCAAGTGGATCGGCCAGCCTGGCTCTTGACGAAGATCATCCTTCGAGCTCGATCCGATAGAGCCGGACTGCGTTGTCATGAAAGAGCATCTTCTTCTGCTCGATGGTCGCGCCGGAGGCCATCCTCTTGAGCGCATTCCAGACCACGCCATAGCCGGCAGAACTGCGATCCACCGGAAAGTTGCTCTCGAACATGCAGCGCTCCAGACCGAACAACTCCAGCACCGGATCGAAGACCGGCCGCCAGACATCGGCCAGCGCCTGCGATGAGGGTGGCTCCGGTCGGCTGGCGAAGTCGAACCCGAATACCGCCGTGCCGAGTCCGCCGAGCTTGACCGAAACGTTCGGACACTGCGCCAGGCTCTTCATCCACGGCAACCACTCCTGCAGCGCGGCATCCTGCCGCCCCTGATAGCCCGCGACTCCGAGCGGCCCGCCGATGTGATCGAGGATGAGCGGAATGCGCGGAAACGCGGTCGCGAGTTCGAGAACGTCCTCCAACTGCGTGTGATAGACCCACGCGTCGAAGCTCAGGCCGTGCCTCTCCAGGCAGGCGTAGCCTTCGCGAAACGCAGGGTCGGCGTACAGATGCTGCATAGGGCGCGGAAGCACGCCATGCTTGAAGTCAGGGTGGAAAGCCCCGCTGTTTCGGACGCCCCGAAACCGACCGTCGCCGGCAGCGATCTGCGCAGCCAGCACTTCGTCGACGGCCCCGCCCAGATGAAGATCCGCGTACCCCACGATGGCGGCGGCCACGCGCGTTTCGCGCTGGCGCAGGTTGACTTCGCGCGTGACCGCAACCACCGACTCGGTCTCGCCGACCGGGCGCAGCGCCTCTGGACCTTCAGGCCGGTAGCCCCAGCCGCATTGCACGTAGACCGTCGCGCGAATGCGGTGGCCCGCAATGTCCGCCAGCAGATCATCGGGCATGTAGCCGCCCCAATGCTCCGAGAAGTGATGATGGGCATCCACCATCGGCAGTTCGGGCTCCAGCGCCTCTTCCCTGCTCGCCGCGAGCCAGGCCCGGTCCGCCTGCCGGTGCGCGATCAGTTGCAGTTCCCTGTTCGTTGCCGTCTGCATCGATTCAGACCCCCAGATAGGCTTTGCGGACATACGGATCGTCGAGCAATTCCGCGCCCTTGCCCGACCTCACGACTTCGCCCCGTTCCAACGCATAGGCGTTGTGGGCAAGCCGCAATGCCAGTCGCGCGTTCTGCTCGACCAGGATGATGGACATGCCGCCCGCATTGAGCTTGCGGATCGCATCCGCGATCTCCGCCACGACCTTGGGCGCGATGCCGAGCGAAGGCTCGTCCAGCATCAGCAACTTCGGCCGGGCCATCAGCGCGCGGCCGATCGCCACCATCTGCTGTTCGCCGCCGGACAGCGAGCCCGCCAGCTGGCTGCGTCTCTCGTGGACGCGCGGAAACAGCTTGTAGATCTGTTCCAGCGACTCCGAGCGCTCCGCCGCCGACTTGATCGTGTGCGCACCGACGAGCAGGTTCTCCAGAACCGTCATGCGTCCGAACAGGCGCCGGCCTTCCGGCGACAGGGCAATCCCACGTTGCACCCGCTGCTCGGGCGACAGTCGATGAATCTCCTGACCTTCGAGGCGAATCGTGCCGCTGCTCATCGGCACGCTGCCCGCGATGGCCTTCAGCGTGCTGCTCTTTCCCGCACCGTTGGAGCCGATCAGCGCGACCAGCTCGCCCTTGTTGACGCGAAACCCGACGGAGCGAACCGCCTCCATCAACTTGTAGTGAACCGAGACCTTCTCGACTTCAAGCATGGGCATAGTCAGGCGCTCCAAGGTACGCTTCCACAACGGCGGGATTGGCGCGAATCTGCTCCGGGCTGCCCTCGGCGATCTTCTCGCCGTGTACCAGCACCACGATGCGTTCGCAGACCTCCATCACGATGGCCATGTGATGTTCGACGAGCAACAGCGTCAGGCCGTGCTCCCTTTGCAGCGTGCGAAGCAGCCGCGTCAATTCATTGCACTCTTCATGGTTGAGACCGGCTGCCGGTTCGTCCATGAGCAGCATGGATGGTTTCGCCGCCAGCCCGATCGCGATACCAAGCTTCTTCTGCAGGCCATAGGCCAGCGTTCCCGCCGCCATGTTCCGCCACGCCTGCATGCTCACGATGTCGAGGATCGCATCCACCTCGGACGCCACCTGCTGCGGTGCAAGCAGCCCGTGTGTGCGCCGCATCAGCCGCTGCGGCGCAGATCCTTCGATGCGGGTCAGGAGTGCGTACTCGATGTTCTTCGCGACCGTCTCTTCCGAAAATGTCGTGGTCGACTGGAAGGTACGCGCCAGGCCCGCCGCGACGACAGAACTGGGCCGCCGCCCGGTGACGTCCTTGCCGTCGAACGTCACCCGTCCGCGGGTCGGCGTGAGCGCGCCGCTGATCGTGTTGAACGCAGTCGTCTTGCCTGCGCCGTTCGGACCGATCAGGCCGACGATTTCGCCCTTGCCGACGTTGAACGAAAGATCCGCCACCGCGGCCAGCCCTCCGAAGTGCTTCGAAAGGCCCTGGACTTGAAGCAAGGCGCTCATGGGGCCGACCTCCGCGATGCCTTGAAGTTCAGGATGCCCACGATCCCACTCGGCAGGAAGCGCAGGATGACGATCAACGCCGCTCCGTAGAAGATCTGCTGCGTCTGCACCGCACCCCGGAAGAACTCCGGCAAAGGCGTCAGCACCAGGGCGCCGAGCATCGGGCCGTACAGGGACTTGCGTCCGCCGATCACGAGCATCGTGATGAACGCCACCGACGCGCCGGTAGCGAACGACTCGGGCGAGATGAATCCGATATAGCGCGCTGTCAGAACGCCGCCCAGGCCCGCGAGCACGCAGCCGCCGATGTAGGCCACGATCTGCAAGCGAAGCACACTCAAGCCGGTGGACTCCGCCAATGCCGGGTTCGCTGCGACGGCAGTCATCGCGCGACCGAGCGGCCGGCTGAACAGCCACACCATGAAGCCGACCGACGCAACGGCCATCACCAACGCCAGCGCATAGAAGCGCTCGCGCGTGTCGAAGGCGAAGCCGCCGATACTCAATGGCGGAATGCCGGCGATGCCGTTGGCCCCGCCGGTGATCGACGCGGCATCCAGCAGCACCAGGCGCACAAGCTCCGCGAACGCGAAGGTCACCAGCACGAAGTAGACGCCACGAAGCCGCAGGATCACCCACCCGAGCACGCCCGCGACCAGCGCGCCGACAACCAGCGAAAGCACGGCAGCGGTGATCGAGTCGAACCCGAAGATCGACGAGAACAACACCGAGCCATACGCGCCGAGCGCCACAGGCGCCGAATGGCCGAACGACAACTGCCCACAACGGTCGATGAGCGAGATGCCGTTGACGATCACGATGTTGATGCACGCCAGGATGGCGAGATGCAGCACGAACTGCCCCGCCGTCCACGGCCATGCCGCAACAAGCATCGCCGCCACTGCGCCGGCAATGACCATCCGGCGGCTGCGCGACGCTTTTCCGGCAATCGGCACCACAACGCTTTCCATCAATTGAGTCGTCATGTCAGGCCTCTCCCCGGCCGATCAAGCCACGCGGGAACGCCAGCATCCCCACGATCACGAGCAGGAAGATCAGCATGTCCGCCGTGCTCGTATTCAGGAACAAGGTCGAGTAACTCTCCAGCAACCCGAGGCAAAGACCCGCGAGCGCCGCACCCGGAATGCTTCCGAGTCCGCCGAGGATCACCACCATGAAGGCCTTCAGCAGCGGCGCCTGGCCCATGAAGGGCGACACCGAGAACAGCGGCGCCATCAGCGCACCGCCGATCGCGGCGAGCCCCACGCCGATCCCGAAGCCCAGCGGGTAGTAGATGCGCGCCCGCACGCCCTGGATCGCGGCGGTTTCCGAATCCTCGACGACTGCGCGAAGCCCGCGGCCCGCCTTCGAGTGGCGGAGAAACGCGTACAGCAGCAACAGAACGACGACGGCGAATCCGACGACGTACATGCGTGAGTTCGCCACAGTGATTCCAAGGACGCTGGAGGCACCCGACGCGATCGCCGGCATCGACACCGGGTCCGGGCCGAAGAGCATCAGCGCGAGGTTCTGCAGGATGAGCGCCAGTCCGATCGTCACGATCATCCCGTTGAGCTCGTCCTTGCGGAAGGGCTTCAGGATGAACCACTCGATGAAGCTGCCGAACACGACGGCGACCACGAAGCTCAGCGCGACGGCGCCCAGGAAGGGCAACCCCAGTTTGGTGGTGAAGAAGTAGGCAGCGAAGGCGCCGAGCATGTAGAACTCCCCATGCGCGAAATTCACCATTCGCATCACGCCGAAGACCAGCGTGAAACCCACCGCCATGAGCAGATACAACAACCCCACGACCAGGCCGTTGACCGTCGCCTGTCCTATCAATAGATGCCAGTCCATGTCAATCCTTCGCGCAGATGCCGTGTATGTCGTGTATGCCGTACATGCCGTGCATCCGACGTGACTGTTGTCAGTTGCAGCCTTCGATGACGGAGCAGCGGGCACGAATCACTTCGACGCCGTTCTTGATCTCCGCGACATAGAAAGGCAACGCCAGTTGGTGGTCCACGCCGTAGTTCGCCTTGCCGGTCCAGTTCAAGCTGCCCAGCACGCCGGGAAAGTCGTGGAGCTTCTCCAATTCGAGGCGGACCTTCTCCGTGTCCGTCACCGTCCCGGCACGGCGCATCGCTTCGAACAGCATGCTCGTGAAGTCGTAGTAAGAAGGGCTGAAGCCGTTCGGAGCTGTCTTGTGCTTGGCCGTGTAGGTGTCGATGTACGCACTGGTCGACTTCAGGCCCGGATCGATCACAGCATGCGTGATCATTCCTTCCGAAGCCTCCTTGCCCGCGACGGTGACGAGTTCTGCCGTAGCCGGGCCGCCGGTGCGAACAATCCTGCCCTTGAACCCGAGTTCGCGCGCCTGCTTCGTGATGAGACCGGCGGTGCCCGGCGAATTGCCGTCGAGCTCGATGGTGTCGATGCCGCGCGCCAGCATTCGCGTGAGCAACGGAACGAAGTCGACGCGATCGCGCTCGAAGAACTCCTTGACCGCCAGTTCCGCGCCATGCTTCCTGTACGCCGCCTCCAGGTCGCGGGCGATGACCTGGCCCGACTCGTCATTGGGGAACAGCCCGCCCGCCTTCCTGACGTCCAGGTTCTTCACCATCCAGGCTATCTGCGGTTCCGAAAACTCGTAGGTCGTGACGACGGGCCGGAAGCTGAACGGCTTGTCAGTGCCGAGCGCCTTGTTGGTGAACCCGAGCGTTGACGTGATGACCTTGTTCTTCTCGGTGAGCGGCTGCACTGCCAGCGTTGGCGCCGAACCCGTGGGGCCGATGATGTACTTGACCTTGTCCTCGAACACCAGCCGATTGGCGACGGTGACCGCTTCGCCGGCCTGGTACTTGTCGTCGTACGCAACGATCTCGACCTTGTACTTCTTGCCACCCACCTCCAGGCCGCCCGCGGCATTCACCTTGTCCGCAGCGAGTTCGGCTGCATTCTTCATCGCCTGGCCCCATGCGGCGCCGGGGCCGGACAGCGTCACCAGCGCGCCGATCCTGAGCGTCTCCTGGGCTGCGACATGCAGCGTGAGGGCTCCGAACAGCATTGCGCCAAGGGCAGTGCGAGTCACTCGATTCATCTTGTCTCCTGTAGAAATTAATCCGTGCCATCGATGGCTTTCAAACACCATCAAGTTCAACGGGCCGCGCGCAATTCTCTCGGCGCGCTGCGGAGAAGGACAATGAAGAATGCGTATGCACTTATTGCCCCGGTGAATAAGAGTGCGCCATGCCGGCACACGCCATGCGCCAAGACATCTGCCCATCTACTACTATGCGCTCCAGGAGGTCGAACCCATGAGTCCCATCCTCGTCGGACTGATCGTGCTGGCCTGCACCTTTTGCGGTGCGCTCGGGGGCATTGCGCTCCACCAAAAGTTGCCCGCGCGGCACAAGGCAGCGGACTCCAGGGACGTCGTCAAGTTGGTTCTGGGCTTGATCGCGACCATCTCGGCGCTCGTCATGAGCTTGCTCATCGCCACGGCGCACGCGTCCTACGTCACGCAAGAGTCCGAGGTGCAGGCACTCGGCGTTCACATCGTCCAGCTCGACCGCGTTTTTTCCGGCTATGGGCCGGACGCGGCAGAAGCACGCACAAAGTTCCGCCAACTCGTTGCGGCCAGGCTCGAACAGGCGTGGCCGAACCGTCGTGGCGCCAGGCCGAGCTCCGAAGCCGCCCGCGCGACGCGCGAGCAGAACGAGGCACTCATCGAGCATGTGATCAATCTGCAGCCATCGACAGACAGTCAGTACTTCGCGAAGAGCCGTGCCCTGCAGCTCCTCACCGAAATAGGCGACGAGCGCCAGCTGCTGCACGAGCAGGCCAGCAGTTCCATTCCCTGGCCTTTCCTCGTGGTGCTGGTGTTCTGGCTGGTCGTCCTCTTCGTGGGGTTCGGGTTTCTCAGCCGCACCAACGGGACTGTCGTGGTGGCGCTCTTCGTCGGCTCGCTTTCAGTGGCGGGCGCGATCTTCCTTGTGCTGGACATGAATCAACCCTTCAGCGGGCTGATGCATATCTCCAATGCGCCGATTCGGGTCGCCCTGGAGACCATCGGCCAATGACACCGGTGATCTGGCTCAAAGAAGCGGTTCGAATTCGCGATGGAGGTGGTCGCGAAAACTCTGCACGGCGGTGGTGAGCACCGTTCGTCGCGCAGTGATGCTGCCATAGCTTCTCACCGCACGGAAATCGGCGATCTCGATGATCGCTCTCGATTCGCGCGCGTTGATCTGCGCCATGGAACGCGGAAGGAAGGTCACGCAGCTTCCGGTGTCGATCATCCCCATGAGAGTCGGCAAGGTAGCGGCGGTCGTGGCCTCCAGCTCGGCGCCGAAGCGAAGGAACTCGGCCGACAGGCGCTCGCGCAGGCTCGTGTAGCGATCGAGAAAGATCATCCGGTAGGGAAGGATCATTTCAACGACGACGTTCCGCTCCTTCGCCAGGGGATGCTTCGCGGGCACGACGAGCACCACATCTTCTTCCGCCAGCGGTTGAAACAGCAGGTGCTCGTAGTCGCCGTCGACCGCCGTCACGCCAATGTCCGCGGAGCCGTCGCCGATGCTCTTCAGCAGCAATTCGAAAGGCATGTCGCGCAGCACCAGCTGCACGTCGGGAAACCGTTCGCTGTAGGAATGCATGATGCGCGGCATGAAGGTCGCCGAGATCATCGGCGTGGCCGCAATCACCACCCGATTTCTCGCCGCCTCCGATCGGTCGCGGAACTGGTGCAGCACGGCGTACAACCCCGACAGAGCCTCTTCGGCCGCCGCCCGAAGCAGGTTGCCATCGGCCGTAGCTTCGACGCTTCGCGTGGTCCGCTCGATCAGCTTCACACGCAGGACGTTCTCTAGCCTCTTCACACGACTCGACACCGACGGCTGGGAAATGCACAGCCGCTCCGCCGCGCGGCTGAAACTGCCTTCCTCCAGGACCACGAGGAAGGTCTCCAGTTCGGGCAAATGGAAACGCAGTTGCGGATGTCTTCTCAATCTGTTCTCGCAGCGCCGCCGATCGTCGCGTCCGCACGCGAAACGACCGGGTCGGGAATGAATGGCGCGAGCTTATACCAGGCCATCAAGCGCGCAACGCCCCGGCGATCGTGCGCACCGGGGTGCTCGGCGTCGCGGAAAGCAGCACTTCCAGGACGCTCGCCGTGCGCACAGGTTCGAGCCCGATTCCGGCGGTGCCGCGGAACTTGGCGACGATGTCCTCGCGCGTCAAGGCACGCTCGCCGCTGCCCAGGTTGACAGGCACGCGGCGCGTGAGGACTTCGCCCGATGCGAGATGCAACGTCAGGGCACCGGAGAAGTATTTCGGGAACTCCGAGCCCTGCTCCTCGACACACTCGACGCGCTTTGCCATGGCGAGAATGCTCGCGTCACGCAGACTTTCATCGCTCAGTTCGGCCAGGCCGAAGCGCCCGCGCAACAGGCAGGCCGCCACCACGAACGGCGCGCTGAACTTGGCTTCGTAGTCCGAGCGCGGCAAGGCCTTCGCCTCTGCCGGTTCGGCCACGATCGGAATGGTCGCCCCCGGCAGCTCGCAGGTGATCTTCACGATCTGCGCCGGGTCGCCAAGCACCTTGTGCAGTTGCAGCGCCGCTTCGGCACAGCCGTGAATGAAGTGGCACACCGGATACGGCTTGATGGCGGTATCGAGGATGGTCCAACGGCTTCCGAGCCCCTCCACGATCGATTCCAGGTCGACGTCGCCGGCATGGGCCTGCATGTGCGTCTCGAAGAACCCGAAACGGCCCTCGTAAGGCCGCTTCGGTGATGCGAACCCATGCTGGACCAGGTGGGCGGCGGTGATCCCGGCCAGCGCGCCCCAGCCAGGATGCATGCGCTTCGTCCATGCACCGTTTTCCAGGAATACCTGCACGCCGGAAGCCGTACTCGCGGCAATGCCTTGCGCATCGACCAACTGCTCCGCCCGCAAGCCGAGCAGCTTGCCCGCAACAACCGCTGCGCTGAAGTGAGACAGCAACCCGGTGGCGTGAAAGCCTGAATGATGGAAGCCGCCATTGACCGATTGGCCCAGGCGAATGCAGGTCTCCATCCCGGCGACGTACGCCGCGATCAACTCGCCCCAGCTGGCACCGGTCGCCTCGGCGACAGCCAGCGCAGTGGGCAGGCAGGCCACCGTGGGGTGCACGATGCTGGCCGGATGCGTGTCGTCGAAGTCCAGCCCGTGCATCAGGAAGCCATTGGCCATCGCGGCATCGCGCGGCGCCAGCCGGCGCGTGCTGCCGATGACGGTCGCAACGCCCGCCGCACCCGCGGCCGCGATACCCGCCAATCCGGGTGCCGCGAATGGAAACGTATGCGAGGCGAAAGCAAGGCCGATCCCGTCGACGATGTGATGGACCGACTTGGTCCACACGGCCTCAGGGACATTGGTTTCGTTCAGGTCGGCTGCAAAGGCGGCCAGCGCGGAAGCGATGTTGCCCGAGACGGGTTGGAGTGAAGAAGATGTTGTCATGGGTTCTGGGAATGTGGCGTCACAGCGGAACTTCAATATCGAGCAGGGGCGCGTGCTGCTGCGCACCATAGACGTCGGTATCGCCGACCGCCCCGGAGGGGATTCGCCGAGGAATGGTGGCCTTCCATGCCAGGGCGGGAGCGTACTCCGTGAACAGAACCGACTCCACCGGCACGCGGTAAAGACCGGCGATGAGCGTCGGCGTGATCACGCCCGAGGCGCGCACGAGATCAAAGAGCGCGGCGTCGTCGAACATGATGTCCAGCGTGATGTGGAACGGACCTGCGTTCTTGCTCTTGCAGGCTTTGGCGATGTCTTTGAGGCGAGTCATGCAGCTCCTCGGACTTGCTCGTATTCGATCGGGAACATGTGCAGCGGGTCATCGATCTCGACGACGTGCTGCAGCATGAATTCATAAATGGCACCGCGCTCGATGTCGGACGGAGAAAACGGAAAGGCCATGTTGCCTTCCCTGCACATGCGGCCCGGAAAGTCCGAGTGAAGCAAGGTCACGCGCGCGAGCGACAGCGCCGCGTTGGCAATGTCTTGCGTGGTGGCGACGACCTCCGCGATGATCGCCAGCTCCACGGGGTGCACGTCGCGCGTCGGCTCCCACGCGCCCATCACACCGTCACGCCCGTACACACGAAGCACCAGTTGGTAGTCCTCCGGCTTGATGTCCAGCGCGCTCACCTTGATGGCGGTGGATGCGCGCACGAACTCCAGGAAGGTGTCGATCTGCCCGATCAGCCCCGGGTCCCGGGTCGCGGCAATGGCCAATGCGCCGAAGCCGACGCGCCGTGCGCCTTCGAGCTTGATGGAATAGGGAGCGGGCTTCCATTCCATGCCGCTGACGCGCACCACGCGGTCGCTGACGGCCTCGATGCTGCAGTTCGTCGAGTCGACGATGCCACCCGGTTCGTAGCGAATCACGGGGCTGGCGTTCTCGTGCAGTGCCTGCACCGCAACGGACATTGGCGTGCATCGCAACTCCGGGTTGAGCGGCTCGGCCTCGATGAAGTCCTCGCCGACCGTGACCAGAAGGCAATCGTGCTTCTTCGGGATGGCCGCATTGCAGGCGCATTCGAGCATCTTTCCGGCGTACCAGGCCGGTGCCGGCGGCAAGCCGTGGTGCATCGCCAGTGCCACCCACGGCGCCGGGTCGGTTCCGCGTCCGCCCAGGATCACCTGCGCCCCTGCCGCCAGCGCCTCGCGATACGGCTCGGGGCCCATCATGCCGACGATGCGCTCTGCGCCCCGGATGTCTTCCGTCCGCAGCTGCGGCGCGTTGCCAAGTGCGCGCACCTTGCCGGCCTCGAGTTGCTCCAGCAGGAAGCCCTTGTCCTGCTCCGCATGAATGAGCGCCATCTTGAAGTTCAGCCCATGCTCGCGCGCCACCTCGCGAATGATGTCGGCGCAGGCCTGCAGGTGCGGCTCTCCGCCAGCGCCGCCGCAGGTGCCGACCATCATCGGGATGCCGTTGCGGATGGCGCCCCGCAGCAGCAGCGACAGATCGCGCTTCATGGCAAGGCGCGAGTTGAGCGTCTTGCCCGACCCGAGGTAGTGCGGGCCGGGGTCCGAGCTTCCGCCGTCGACGCCGATCATGTGCGGCTTGCGCGCGAGCGCGGCCTCGAGCGAGCTTTCGGGAAAGCCGTATCCCAGGATGCCGCTCGCCGACATCATCCTGACTGTCTTTTCCGTCATCGGGTTCTTCGCCGTCATTGGCCCACCCGCCGCCAGTCACCGGCGCGAGGGCGGCTGACGCCGAGGGTCTCGCGCAGCGTCGTGCCGGCATATTCCTTGCGGAACAGACCGCGCTTCTGCAATTCCGGAACGACGAGGCGAACGATGTCCTCATAGGTGCCCGGCACCTCAGTGGCCGACAGAACGAAGCCGTCGCACGCGTTCTCGAACCACTCCTGCATCTGATCGGCCACCTGGGCACCCGTGCCGACGAAGCAGGGGCCGTCGTTCAGCGTTCCGCGTCCCGATGATTCGACGAAGTCGCGCACCGAGGGATTCTTCTTGCCGCTGACCTGCACGACCTTGTCGCGCAGGCTCTGCCACGACACGGCGGCCAGTTCCGCATCGGTGAACGGCTCGTCGTAGGGCCGGCCCGAGAAGTCGATGTTGAGCGTCTCGCCCATCATCGTCAGCCCGTCGATGGGGCGTGACAGGCTCGCGATGAGGTCGCGCTTCTCGCGGGCCAGGCTTTCGGTCTCCGCGACGATGATCTTGAGTTCGGGCGCGATGCGCACCGAGGCCGGATCGCGCCCGGCATTCGCGATGCCATCCTTGAGCGCCTTGTATTGCTTTTTGCCGTTCTCCAACGTCGGGTACTTGGCGAACACCAGCTCCGCCCAACGCGACGCGAACGCCAGGCCGCGGCCACTCTGTCCCGCCTGCAGGATGACGGGATGACCCTGCTGCGAACGCGGCACCGACAGCGGGCCGCGCGACTTGAAGAAGCGGCCTTCATGGTCGAGTCGCCGAACCTTGTCGGGGTCCGCGAAGCGGCCCGTCGCCTTGTCCGAGATGATCGCGCCGTCTTGCCACGTGTCCCAATGGCCCAGGACGACCTCCATGAACTCGTCGGCGCGGTCGTAGCGCAGGTCATGTTCAAGGTGCTCGGAGTGGCCGAAGTTGGCGGCTTCCGAATCGTTCATCGAAGTGACGACGTTCCACGCGACACGCCCCTTCGTCATGAGGTCCAGCGTGGCGAACAATCTGGCGACGTGGAATGGCTCGTAGTAAGTCGTGGAGTACGTGGCGCCGAGCCCCAGCCGGGAAGTCGCCATGGCCATCGCCATCAGCACCGAGGTCGGTTCGAGCTTGATCGCCCGCACGCCGTGCTCGACCGTGTCGCGGTGGCTGTTGCCGTAGATGTCGGGCATGGCCAGCCGGTCGTCGAAGAAGGCCATGTCGAACTTGCCCTCTTCCAGCGTCCTCGCGATGCGCTGGTAGTACTCGGGAGAGAGGTAGTCCGTCATGCTGGACGGGTTTCGCCACGAGCCGGCGTAGTTGGAGCAGTTCTGAGCCTGCATGAATGCAATGAGCGTCATCTGACGTGCGGAATTGTTCATCGAGCTGCTTTCCTTTGAGCGATGGATCGTCCCTTCTTGGGCACGAATCGAGTATTCGCGCGGCATGTCCGATGGTCAATTTCTGCACTCCGATGAATCTATAGTCGGCGCGAATAATTCCGACGCTGGACGCACGCCGGGCACTCATTGCCGGAACGTATATGTCCATTGATGCTGGCGATTTGTTGCCGCCACACCCCATTCCTACACTGCCCTGCATTCTGGTGAATGGGAGACATCGATGAACTTCGACAGCCGACAACTGCGACAGGTGCTGGGCGCATTTCCGACCGGCGTGACAGTGGTGACCACGATCGACGACGCGGGCAAGCCCTACGGCGTCACAGCCAATTCGTTCAGCTCCGTATCGCTGGATCCGCCGCTGATCCTGTGGAGCCAATCAATGAAGTCCACGAGTCACCACGCATTCCGCGACGCGGAGCGCTTCGTGGTGAACATCATGGCGGACGACCAGGTCCACGTGGCCAACCAGTTCGCCAAATCCGGCGACGACAAGTTCTGCGGCATCGCGGTGCGGCCGGGACTCGGCGGCGTTCCGATCATCGACGGCAGCGCCGCCTACCTGGAGTGCGTGAAGATCGCGGCCTACCCGGGCGGCGACCACACCGTGTTCATCGGGCAGGTGGAGCACATCGATCGCGCACCGCGCGACTCGCTCGCTTTCGGTGACGGCAAGTACAAGGTCACCTTCGCGCATGATCTCGGCGGCCGTGTTGGCAGTGTCGATGGTGTCGCCTGCCTGCCCGCGCTCGAAGCGGTTCGACTCTCGAGCGCCGCCCTGCCGCATATCTGCGAAGACATCGGGCAACGCACCCTGGGGCTGGCCGTGTGGGGAAGTCACGGCCCCACCATCGTGCGATGGGAGCCGTCGCGAGAACCGGTCAGCCCCTATCTGCAGACGGGCGTCGTCGTCAGCCTGACGCAGTCCGCCACAGGGCGCGCCTTTGCCGCATTCATGGATTCGGATGCGACGGCGGCGGCTATGGCGCGCGAGTTGGAGAACAGGGCGGTTTCCGGAGACCCGGACAACGGGCGCCTGGCTTGCAGCATCGCCGAGGCCAGGGAGCACGGCATGGCCCGCGCGGTCGGGGAAGCGCCTTCGCGCCGTCACCAGGTGATCGTGAACGCCTTCAGCGCACCGGTGTTTGACGCCAGCGGGCAGATGGTGCTGGCTTTGTCCACGACCTGCCGCGCCGACCATCTCGCGCCGGATTGGGACGGCCCCGTACCCACCGCCCTCTTGCTCGCCGCTCGAAAGCTTTCAGCGCGCCTTGGCCACAAGGCTTGGCCGGCGACTAATTGAAAGACGATTTTCGTATTGGACTGCAATGACGCAGCGCCCATAGAGTTCCGCCCGACAACGAGATAACCCGAAGGAGACTTATCAATGAAGAAGCACAGGCTCTACATCGACGGACGATACGTAGAACCGATCAGCGGCCGCACGCTTCCAAGCGTTAACCCTTATACGAGCCAAGTCTGGGCGGAGATCCCCGATGCCGGCGTCGCCGATGTCGAAGCCGCCGTGGCCGCCGCCGAGCGCGCCTATCGCGAGACCTGGCGGCATACCTCCGGCGTGGCGCGCGCCGCGATGATGCTGAAGCTCGCCGGCCTGATCGAATCGCACGCGCAGCGGATGTCCGTCATCGAAAGCACCGACAACGGCAAGATCGTGCGCGAGACGTTGCCGCAGATGAAGTGGGTGGGCCGCCAATTGCGCTTCTTCGCTGGCTACGCGGACAAGCTCTTCGGCCAGCACATTCCGCTCGACCAGAAGGACACCCTGGACTATCTCGTGCACGAGCCCTATGGCGTGGTGGCGCTCATCACGGCGTGGAACTCGCCACTCGCGCTGCTGGCCAACAAGCTGGCGCCGGCGCTCGCCGCAGGCAACTGTGTGGTGGTAAAGCCTTCCGAGCATGCGTCCGTGTCGACGCTGGAGTTCGCGGCGCTGGTCGAGGAAGCGGGCTTTCCACCCGGCGTCTTCAACGTGGTTACCGGTGGCGCCGAAACCGGTCGCGCACTCGTCGACGCGCGCGGCGTTGCTCGCGTGAGCTTCACGGGAAGTCCTGGCGTGGGCCGCGAAATCGCCGCGGCAGCCGGACGCCGGCTCGTGCCTGTCACGCTCGAACTCGGCGGCAAGTCGCCGAACATCATCTTCGACGATGCCGATGTCGGCAAGGCCGTGATCGGCGCATTGGCGGGCATCTTTGGCGCCACCGGACAGACTTGCGTGGCGGGTTCGCGGCTGCTCGTGCAGCGCGGCGTGTACGACGAGGTCGTGCGCAGGGTGGCCGAGCGCGCGGCGTTGATCCGCATGGGCGACCCGATCGATCCCGCCACCGAGATGGGCACGGTGGCCAACGAGCCGCAGTTCCGCCGCATCCTGAATGCGATCGAGGGCGCCAAGGCTTCGGGTGCGAAGCTGGTCGTCGGCGGCGGCCGCGCTACTGGCCCGACGCTCGATGGCGGCTTCTTCATCCAGCCGACCGTGTTCGCCGACGTGAGCAACCGCAGCGAGCTGGCGCAGGAGGAAATCTTCGGCCCGGTCCTGGCGATCATCCCCTTCGACACCGAAGCCGAAGCCATCGCCATGGCCAACGACAGCCGCTTCGGCCTGGCCGCGGGCATCTGGTCCAACAACATTTCGCGCGTGATGCGCGTGAGCCGCGAGATCCAGGCCGGCTCGGTGTGGGTGAACACCTATCGCGCGCTCGCCGCGCAAGCGCCGTTCGGCGGGTTCAAGGAATCAGGCATCGGTCGCGAGCGCGGCGAAGCGGGACTTCGCGAATACATGACCACCAAGAACGTGATGATCGATTTCTCGGATGCCGAGCGCGACCCCTTCGCCATCAAGAGCTGACAACAACGGCCCCAAGGAGACAAACATGTCAAAGAACTCATCCATCTCGCTGGTTCGCCGCGCCCTGCTGCTGGCGTGCGCGAGCACAGCCATGAGCGGCGCTTGGGCGCAGCAGGACTACCCGTCGCGCCCCATCAAGCTCGTCGTGCCCTTTCCGCCCGGCGGCTCGGTCGATGCCGTCGCGCGCACTCTTGCCCCGCAACTCCAACGCCAGTTGGGACAGGCGGTGGTCATCGAGAACCGTCCGGGCGCGAACAGCGTTCTCGGCGCACAGACCGTGAAGCGCGCGCCGGCAGACGGCTACACGATCCTGCTCAACGCATCGCTGCAGGTGGTGAATCCGTTGATCATGACTTCGACCACCACCTACGATCCCGAGAAGGATTTCAAGCCGATCACCTACCTGGGCGCATTGCCGCAACTGGTCGTTGTCTCGGCCAACAGCCCCTACACGAACCTGCAAGCGCTGCTGGCCGACGCCAAGAAGCGGCCGGGCGAAGTGCAATGGGCCACCGCGGCCTACGGTGCAGGCGGCCACCTGGCGGCCGAGTTGCTGAAGGTCAAGGCCAAGGTCGACATGCCGATGATTCCCTACAAGGGAGGCGCACCGGCACTCAATGACCTGATGGGCATGCAGGTCGCCGCCATGATCGAACCCATGGCCTCGGCCTATCCCCTGGTCAAGGGCGGTCGTCTGCGCGCGCTGGCCGTGACCACATCGAAGCGCCTGCCGGGCCTGCCCGATCTGCCGACTGTTGCGGAAAGCGGCTTCCCCGGCTTCGATATGCCGAGCTGGTACGGCGTTTGGGCACCTGCCGGGACACCGCAGGACATCGTCGACAAGCTCAACACCGAAATCAGGATCGCCATGCAGACGCCCGCGGTCACGTCGAAGCTTTCGGCGATGTATTTCCAGACCGTGTTGTCGTCGCCGTCGGAATTCGCGACCTTCGTCGCGCAGGAGTCGGCCATGGACAAGGACCTGGTCGCAACGGCAAAGATCAAGTTGGACGAATAACTGGACAAGAAGGAAAGAACTCAAATGACCGCAATCAAATCCGTCGGCTTCGTGGGCCTCGGCGTCATGGGCGAGCACATGTGCGCGAACCTCGTGCGCAAGTCGGGCTTGCCCGTGCACATCTTCGATCAGTCTCCCGATGCCATCGCGCGGGTGGCGGAAAGAGGCGGCATCGCCGAGAAATCGCTTGAAGCGGTGGGCGCTGCAGCCGATGTCGTGTTCCTCTCGCTGCCGTCGATCGAGCAGGTCGAACCGGTCTGCGAAAGCCTGATGCGCGCATCGCCCGCGCCGAAGATGATCGTCGACATGAGCACGAGCGAAGTGGCGCGAACCCGCACACTGGCAGAGAGGCTCGCCGCCGCCGGCATCGCCTTTGTCGACGCGCCGGTCGCGCGCACACGCGAAGCCGCTGTGCAAGGCACCCTGTTCATCACCGTCGGCGGAAGCCAGGCCGACGTGGAAGCCATTCGACCGCTGCTGGCGTGCATGGGGAGCGATGTGCTGCACTGCGGCGTTGCCGGCTGCGGGCAGATCGTGAAGATCCTCAACAACATCACGGTCCTGATGACGGTCAATGCGTTGTCCGAGGTGCTGACGATCGGCCGCCGGGCGGGCGTCGATGGGCGCGAGCTGTTCAACGCGCTTTCGCAGGGTTCGGCGGACAGCTTCGTCCTGCGCAACCACGGTCTCAAGTCGCTGGTGCCTGATACCTTTCCCGAGAAGGTGTTTCCAGTCGACTATGCGATCAAGGATGCGGCGCTCGCGCTTTCACTCGCGCGTGAAGGCGGCTTCGATCCGCACATCGCCACGTACACGCACCAGATGCTTTGCAAGACGCGCGACGCCGGCTTTGCGCGCAACTACCACCCGGCGGTGATCAACCTGGTGGATGGTCGGGTCAGCTGAGGCGCTTGGTTGATCTCACTCAGGACAGGGCTCGATCTCGGTCCCTAGTGACTTGATCAGCCGCGGCACCAGCTGGCCGATCACGGCGAGCGTCAGGTCGGACGCGTGGCGCTCGCTCCAAATGGCTTCGAGTCGAACCCGGCCTTCGGCGGGCGCAATGTCGCGGAACTGGACGCCGGGATAAGCGCTGAACTGGTACGAGCGCGGCACCAGCGCGATGCCGAAGCCCACTCGCACCATCTGGAAAATCGTCAATGGGCTGCGGGCGGTGTGCTTGATGGTCGGGCTGAACCCGGCTGCCGCACACGAGGCGATGACCGCGTCGAAGACCGTGGGCGCGTGAGCCCTCGACAGGGCCACCATCGGTTCGTCCGCGAGATCCGCCAAGGTCAGATCCGGATTCCCGGCATGCTTGTGATCGTCGGGCAGCACCACCGACAACGCCTCGCCGAAGATCTGCTTGCGGCTCACGTTCATCCGCTCAGGCTTGACGTGAGCGATGCCGATGTCGAGTGCGCCTTGCGATATCGCGCGGACTTGGTCGTCCGACTGCATGTCGCTGACCAGCACCTCGACATTGGGAAAATCCGAGCGCATCAGTTCCAGGAACTTGGGCATGACGCTGAAGAGCCCTGAAGTCGCCACGCCCACGCGGATGCTGCCCGCATTGGTCTGGCTCGCTCTCACCGCCGAATTGACGGCAGATCGAAACTGATCCAGCAGAAGCCGGCTTTCTCGCAGAAAGACGGCGCCGGCGTCGGTCAGCCGAACCGCCCGGCGGTTGCGTACGAACAGCGCGACGCCCATCTCCTCTTCGAGAGACTTGATCTGCTGGGACAGGGGGGGTTGGGAGATATGCAGTCGGGTGGCCGCTCGACTGAAGCTCAGCTCCTCGGCCACCATGACGAAATAGCGGAGTTGCTTCAGATCCATTGTGGCGCGATGTTACTTCGGAGCACCTGACGCCCGAGATAGCGTTCGGTAAGATCGTCGCAGGGCCAGTCAACAACCGCGCACATTGCCGAGTTGCAGCGAGCAGCGCATCGCGCGGCATCGACATCACCGACATCCGTCAACATGCAAGAGGCTGAATGAGTCGCCCGCCAAAGATCCTCGCGTTCGCAGGCAGCGCACGTGAAGCCTCCTTCAATCGCCGGCTGATCCGCCTCGGCGCGGCGGCCGCGCAGGAGACTGGTGCCGAAGTCACGCTGATCGACCTGGCGGACTATCCACTGCCGATCTACAACGCCGACATCGAGCACCGCGATGGATTGCCGGACGACGTCGGCAGGCTCAAGGCGCTGTTCTTCGCGCATGACGGCCTGCTGATCGCCTCGCCCGAGAACAACGCATCGGTGTCGGCGCTGCTGAAGAACACGCTCGACTGGGTGTCGCGACCCTCGGGAGGCCCGATCGGCATGACGAAACTCGACGGCAAGGTGGCGGCCATCATGGCCGCAACGCCCGGCGCATACGGTGGGGTTCGGGGCCTGGTGGCGCTGCGCGCCATCCTCCAGTCGCTGGGCGTGCTGACCCTGGCGCGGCAATTCTCCCTGCCGCGCGCCGCCGACGCCTTTGCCGAAGACGGCTCGCTGCGAGACGCGGCATCGCACGACGCGATGGTCCAGGTCGTTCGCCAACTGGTGCACGTGGCGAGTCGACTCGCCTGATCCCCGTTCAGTCCCCTTCGCAGACAAGGCGCGCTTCGTGCACCAGATGGTCACGCACCAGCGCCAGGCCTTCGTCGTCTTCGCTCGCGCTGCGCAGAGCCTGGACCATGTCGGCATAGTCCAGCACCAGCAGCATCCGGATCGCGTAGCACTGCGACTGCGAGAACTCACCTTGCGCCGTCAGCGCTTCGAGCTTCCGGGTCGCCTCGTTGGGCGCCAGGAGGTTCTGTTCGACCAGTTCGAGCACATGGCTGATCTGCTGGGCGCTCAGGGTTTGCGATTCGGGCGACATTTGCTTTCCTTTCGGGTGTCGCCTTCAGTCTCGACCGCGGAACTTAAGCGGTGCTGAAACGCCCGCGCCCTCCCCTCAGCGCGAGTGGGACTCTGCCCATCGGACGATGTCGGCCGCGCCCATCGCGCCGGCCTGCCGGGCCACCTCGCGCCCGCCCTTGAAGAGCGCCAGCGTCGGAATGCTGCGGATGCCGAAGCGCGCGCCCAGGGCCGGCACGGTCTCCGTGTCGACCTTCGCCAGCCGGATGTTCGGCTCCAGTCGAGCGGCCGCCTGCTCGAAACCCGGCGCCATCTGGCGGCACGGACCGCACCACGGTGCCCAGAAATCGACGAGCACCGGAATCTCGTTGCGCGCGATGTGCCGCTCGAACGCGGCCTCATCGAGCGCCGTCGAGCGGCCTTCGAACAGCGGCCGGTGGCAGTTGCCGCAATCGGGCGCGCTGCCGAGCTGATCGCGTTTCACGCGGTTCGTGGTGTGGCAGTGCGGGCAGACGATGTGCAGCGATTCGTTCATGAACTCTCCTTCGACGCGGCGTCAGATCCCGTTGACCTGGGGTCTTCGAGGCCGATTGCAAGGTCTGCAAGGTCTACCAGGCGTGCAGTTGGTCGTCCGGAAAGCTCCCGTCCTTCACCGCCTGGACATACGCCTGGAGCGCCTCCGCAATACCCGGCGCACCCGCCATGAAGTTGCGCACGAACTTCGCCATGCGGCCAAGATTCATGCCCAGCATGTCGTGAAGCACAAGCACCTGCCCCGCCGTGCCCCGGCCGGCGCCGATACCGATGGTGGCGCACCGCTCCAGCTCGGTCGTGAGTTCCGCCGCCAGCGGGGCCGGGACCATCTCCAGCACGAGCATCGCCGCGCCCGCATCCTGCAGTGCATGTGCATGCTGCCTGAGTACGGCGGCGGCCTCATCGTCCCTGCCCTGAACCCGATAGCCTCCGAGCGCGTGCACTGTCTGCGGCGTCAGGCCGAGGTGCGCGCAGACCGGAATGCCGCGCTCGACCAGGAAGCGCACCGTATCCGTGGTCCATCCGCCGCCCTCCAGCTTCACCATGTGGGCGCCGGCCTGCATCAGCACAGTGGCGCTGCGCAACGCCTGCTCCCGCGACTCCTGGTAGGTGCCGAACGGCAGGTCGGCAATCAGCCAGGCCGTGCCCTGGACGCGCCGGAGGCCCCGGTAGACGCTCTCAGTGTGATAGCGCATGGTTTCCAGCGTCACGCCGACCGTGCTCGACAGTCCTTGGCAGACCATGCCGAGCGAATCCCCCACCAACAGGCATTCGACGCCGGCCTTGTCCGCCATGGCAGCGAAGGTCGCGTCGTAGGCGGTGAGCATGGTGATCTTCTCGCCGCGCGCATGCATGTCCGCCAGGCGGGGCAAGCTCAGCGGCTTGCGCTGCGAAGGAGGTGATGCGGGTGGCAAGGTGCCGTACGGCGTCGCGGCGCCGGCTTCGGGAGCAGATGACATGGTTGACCTCCGGCTAGAGACAGTGACGACTTCGCCGGCAGTGAACTGGTAGCGGCGCGAGAAAGTGCGGAGTGTAAGTTCATGCCGCACTCTCGCGCACCAGTTCACGCACGATCTCGCGCAGCTTGAATTTCTGGATCTTCCCGGAGGGCGTCGACGGCATAGCATCGCGCACGACCAGTCGTTCAGGGATGTACTGGACCGCCACCTTCTGCGCCTTCAGGAACTGCACGATCGAGGGCATGTCAACGCTGTGGCCCGGCCTGGGCACCACCACCGCGCAGGCCCGCTCGCCAAGGCGCTCGTCGGGGTAGGCCACGATGGCCGCCATGGCGATGCCAGGATGCCGATACAAGAGGGACTCGATCTCGACCACCGGGATGTTCTCGCCGCCGCGAATGATCACGTCCTTGCTGCGGCCGGTGATGCGGATGTAGCCCTGGGCGTCCATGCGCGCCAGATCGCCGGTATCGAACCAGTCGTCGGCGTCGGTGCCGTTGAGATGCGAGCGCCGCAGATAGCCGCCGAAGTTCGAGCACGAGCGCACGAGCAGCCTTCCGGGCTGATCGGCGGGCAGTACCTGGTCGTTMTCGCCGACCACCTTGAGTTCGACGCCGGGCAGCGGCAGCCCATCGGTCGTGACCGCGCGCAGGTCGTCGTCGTCCACCTGGATCAGCGTGACGGCGCCGTTCTCGGTCATGCCCCAGGCCGACACGATCTTGGTGCCCAGCACCTGCCGCGCCTGCTCCACCAGCGGTCCCGGAATCGGTGCCCCCGCACACAGGAAGGTGCGCAGGCTCGGCACCTCGACCGCGGTTTCAGCCACGGTCCTGGCGAGGTCGGTCAGGAATGGCGTCGAGGCCATCGTGAAGCTGACGCGCTCGGCACGGATCGATTCGATGGCCTGCTTCGGCTCCCAGATATCGTGCAGCACGACGCTGGCCTTGAGGATGATCGGCATCATCAGCCCATACATGAAGCCTGTCTGGTGCGCCATGGGCGAGGCCATCAGCACCACGTCGTCGGCGCCGAGCCGCAGGCGCTCTGCGTAGGGAATGATGTTGGCCATGGTGGTGTTGGCCGAATGCATCACGCCCTTGGGCTCGCCGGTAGTGCCGGAGGTGTAGATCATCTGCATCACGTCATCCGGGCCGGGCCGGCTTCGCGCAAGGATCTCCTGCGCATCGGGCTCGTCTTCCCAGGCCACGCCGCTGAGCAATGCCTCGAAACTGTTGGGCCCGGTGCCGCCGACCACCACGACGTGCTTCAGATCGGGCAGGCCCGCTTGCAAGCCTGCCACCATGCTTTCGAAGTCGAAGCCGCGAAAGGTCTTCGGCACGATCGCGACCTTGGCCTCGCCGTGCTTCAGCATGAAGGACAGCTCGCGTTCGCGAAAGATGTGCATCAGCGGGTTCATCACCGCACCGATCCGCGAGCAGGCCAGATAGGTCAGCGTGAATTGCCACCAGTTGGGCAACTGGCAGGCCACCACATCGTTGCGGCCCACGCCGAGGCGCGACAGTCCCACCGCGACGCGATCGGCCATGCGCGCCATTTCGCGGTAGGTGAAGCGGGTCGTGACGCCCTCCTCCACCCGCAGTGCAGTCAGGGCCACCTTGTCCGGATACGTCGCGACGCAGGCGTCGAGATCGTCGTTGATGGTGCGGTCATGCCAGAGACCTTGCGCCACCATCCGGACACGGCGCGGGGGCAGCAATACGGCATCGAATTCCATGGTTTGTCTCCTCTTCTCTTTGGCGTTGCGAAAGTCAGGCGGGTACGGCGCCGCGGCCGGCACGGGTGCGCGCCACGATGGTCTTCATGATCTGGGCCGTCCCGTCGCCGATCTGGAAGCCCAGCACGTCGCGAAGGCGCTGCTCCATCACGCCGCGGTCGTAGCCACCGTGGCCGAACATCAGCAGGCACTGGTGGATCACGTCGTAGGCGAGCTTGGGCGCCCACCATTTGCACATCGCGGCTTCGGCGGTGTGGGGGGCACCCTTGTCTTTCAGCCACAAGGTCTGCAGACACAGCAGGCGCGCGGCGGTCACCTGCGTATCGAATTCCGCCAGCGGATGCGACACGCCCTGGAAGGCCGACAGCGGCTTGCCGAAGGCTTCGCGCTGCGCCACGTAGTCCCAGGTTTCTTCCAGCGCGACACGCGCCACGGCCAGCACCTGCAGGCCGATGAGCGCGCGCGAGAAATCGAAGCCCTGCATCACCTGCACGAAGCCCCTGTTCTCTTCGCCGAGACGATGGCTCACAGGCACCCGCACGTTCTCGAAGAACAGCGAGCCGCGCCCGATGGCGCGCTGCCCGTGGCAATCGAAGCGGTTGCGCGTGACGCCCGGCAGGTCCATCGGCACAAGCAGCGCCGTCACGCCGTGCGCTGCCGATTCGATCGATCCGGTGCGGCCGAACACCACGGCCGCGTCGGCCTGGTCGGCGGCGGAGATGGAGGTCTTCTCGCCGTTGATCACGTACTCGTCGCCCACGCGCTCCACCCGCAGGCGCAGGTTGGCTGCATCCGAGCCGCCGCGCGGTTCGGTGAGCGCGATGGCGAACAACGCCTCGCCACGCGTCAGCTTTTCGAGCCACGACCGGACCACTTCCGGCCGGCCGTGCGCCGACATGATCTGCCCGTTGAGCGATGCCAGCAGATTGATGTAGGAGATGCTGAGATCCGCGCGCGCAATCTCCTCGTGGATGACACCTGCAGCCAGGCAGCCCATGCCCTGGCCGCCGTGCTCCTGCGGCAACTCGGGCGCGATGAACCCCATCTCGCCCATTTCGCGCATCAGCTGGCGCTCGATCACGCGGGTCTTGTCGCGCTCCAGAAAGCCGGGGGCAATGCGCTCGGTCGCGAAACGGCGCGCATGGTCGCCAAGCGCTGTCAGGTCTTCGTCGAGATAGGGGTTCATCGCGGGCCCCTACTTCGCATACTTGCGGAATTCGGGCTTGCGCTTTTCCTTGAGGGCGTTCACGCCTTCACGCGATTCTTCGGTGTCGTAGTAGAGCTTGAGTGCGTACATGCCCATGCCGGCGATGCCGCTCTGGTGTGCGGTGTCGGCGTTGAAGCTGCGCTTGGCGATGGCGATCGCCGTGGGGCTGCGCTCGCAGATTTCCTCGGCCCACTTCTGCACCTCGGCGTCGAGTTGGTCGTGCGGGACGACCGCATTCGCCAGGCCCATGGCCACGGCCTCGGCGCCGCTGTGGCGGCGGTTCAGGTACCAGATTTCGCGTGCCTTCTTCTCGCCGACGACGCGTGCGAGGAAGGCGGTGCCATAGCCCGGATCGACCGACCCCATCTTCGGGCCGACCTGGCCGAAGATGGCCTTCTCGGACGCGATCGTCAGGTCGCAGATGGTGCACAGCACATTGCCCCCGCCGATCGCGTAGCCCTGCACGCGCGCAATCACCGGCTTGGGCACGTTGCGGATCGTGTCGTGCAGTTCCTCCATCGGCAGGCCGATGGTGCCGCGGCCGTCGTAGTTGCCGTTGTGCGCAGACTGGTCGCCGCCCGTGCAGAAGGCGCGGTCGCCGGCACCGGCCAGCACGATCGCGCCGATGCCGCGGTCGTAGCCGGCGCGGTTCATGGCCCTGATGATCTCGTCGCAGGTCTGGCCGCGAAACGAGTTCATCTTGTCGGGCCGATTGATCGTGATCCAGGCCACGCCGTTGCGCACTTCGTAAAGGATGTCTTCGAATTCCATGGTGTTCTCCTTGGGTGTGTGGGGGATGCGGTCGAGCGGTCAGCCGTTCATCGTCAGGCCACCGGAGACGCTCAGCACCTGGCCGGTGACAAAGCCGGCGTCGTCGCTGGCGAAAAAGAGAATGGCGCCGGGCAGGTCGTCCGGCTGGCCGATGCGACCCAGCGGAATCGAGCGCGTGAATGCTTCCATCAGCTTTTCGGGATTGCCGGCGCCTTCCTTGTAGTCGGCGAACAAGGCGGTGTCGGTTGGGCCGGGGCACACCACGTTGACCGTGATGCCGTGGCGCGCATGCTCGCGGGCGATGGTCTTGGAAAACGCCACCAGGCCGCCCTTGCAAGCCGCGTACACCGCTTCGCCGGAGGAGCCGACACGCGCTGCGTCGGACGCGATGTTGACGATGCGCCCTGACTTGCGCGCCGCCATGGCGGGCAGCACCGCGTGATGCATGTGCAGTGCACCCGTCAGGTTGATGGCGATCAGCTTGTCCCACTGGGCCGGCTCGGTCTTGGTGAAGGGCTTGAACACGTCCCAGCCTGCGTTGTTGACGAGCACGTCGATCGGGCCGAGGCTTTGTCGAGTGGCCTCCACCGCCTTGTCGACGCTGGCGCGGTCGGTGATGTCGCAGCGGAAGGCCTGGGCCTGCCCGCCCTCTTCCCGGATGCCCGAGGCGACCTTCTCGGCCGCCTCCAGGTTCATGTCGTAGACCGCGACCTTGGCGCCTTCGCGAGCGAAGCGCCGGCAAGTCGCTCCGCCGATACCGCCGCCGCCACCGGTGACCACCACTGTCTTGCTTTCGAATCTCTGCATCAGGTTCTCCATCAGTTTTGAAGCTTGCTATCGTCGACGCACTGAAGCTTGAAGATTCGCCGTCATTACGTCAATGTGTTGTCTTATTATGCGACTTCAAAATTCCAGGCGCAAGGCATCGCGAAGAGAGAGATTTCCATGGTTAACCCTATGAATAGTGAAGAAACGACAAGGATTGAACTGGCCAACCGAGTGTTCTTTCGGCTGTACCAATGTGCAAATATGTTGCATAAAACAGGCACCAAGGCGGTCGAGTCCGAGGGCCTGACGACGCAGCAATGGGCGGTGCTCGGCGCGCTGTCCAGACCGGCCGTGAGCGGAGGCATGAGCGTGGGCGATCTGGCGCGCTACCTCAAGGTCAGCAGGCAGAACCTCTCCGGGCTGCTCAGCCGCATGGAAAGAGATGGGCGAATCCAGACCGCGGCGGACGAGCGCGACCGTCGATCGCGTCTCGTGTCAATGACGACCACAGGGATGCGCGTATGGCAAGACGAGGCCTTGCCGAAGATTCACGGCTATTACGCGCAGGTGCTCGACGGGTTCTCCGTGAATGACATCACCCACACCTTGCACTACCTGCTCAAGATCCTGGACAACATGCAAGTGGTCGACGACGGTCAAGGAGGCGGCGACGACGCTGCCCAGGATGCCTGACCCGTGCGCGACGCGCAGTGCCGAAACTCGTCCTGTTCGTGATCGCCATACGCGATAGACATTCTTGTTGGAAGGCCGATGGCCCGTGGAGGACAATCGGTATCCGGAATTTCGATGGTCCGCCGTCCGACGGGCCTCTTTCACCCCCTCGACCTTCATGACTCGTCTCACTCGAGCGCTTCGCGCGCTGGCGCTGATCGGCGCCACTTCCATCGGACTCTTCGCACACGCGCAAGTACCCGTTCCTCCCGAAATCGCTGCGCCCAGCTATCTGCTCCTCGACGTCACATCCAACCAGATCCTCGCGGCGAAGGACATCGACACCCCGGTCGAGCCTGCGTCGCTCACCAAGCTGATGTCGGCCTATCTCGTCTTCGATGCGCTCAAGGCCAAGAAGATCACGCTGGAGCAGACCTTGCCGGTGAGCGTTCGCGCCTGGAAAATGCCGGGCTCGCGCATGTACATCGACCCCAAGATGCAGGTCCCGGTGGACGATCTGATCAAGGGCCTGATCGTTCAATCGGGCAACGACGCCACTGTTGCCTTGGCGGAGGGTGTAGGGGGTTCTGTCGAGCGGTTCGTCGAGATGATGAACGAAAAAGCCAAAGAGCTCGGCATGAAGAACACGACCTACAAGAACCCCGAGGGTCTCCCGGCGCCGGGCCATGTGACGACGACGCGCGATCTCAGCATTCTTGCCGTACGGCTCAGACGTGACTTTCCAGAGGAGGTGAACTACTCCTCGATCAAGAAGTATCGCTATCCGGGTACGCCGGCCGCCAACGCCACCAACCGCAATACGATGCTCTTCCGCGATCCGACCGTCGACGGCCTGAAGACCGGACACACGGACGCAGCCGGCTTCTGCGTCGTCGTGACTGCAAAGCGCGATGCGCCGAATCTCCCAGGCGGCCGCCAGTTGCTCTCGGTCGTTCTGGGCGCAAGCAGTGACCACGTGCGCACCGACGAGTCGCAGAAGCTCCTGAATTGGGGCTATACCGCCTACGAGGACGTCCAGTTGTTTCCAGCGGGCCAGGCCGTGGCGACGCCGCGTGTCTGGAAGGGCGCGGCGAATACCGTGAAGATCGGCCGCGCCGAGCCCATCGTCGTGGCCGTGCCCGCGGGCTCGTCGGCGAAGGTCAAGACGCAAGTCGTGGAAGCGGACCCGCTGATCGCTCCGTTCACGCTCGGCCAGCCCATCGGCTCGCTGAAGGTCACCGTTGCCGACCAAGCGTTGACCGAAGTCCCACTGGTCGCCCTCGGCGCCGTGGACAGCGCTGGTTTCGTCGGTCGCACATGGGATGCCGCCCGGCTGAAGATGAAGTGGTGACCGCGGCTCGACGAGTGCCACCGCGTTCCTACATCAGGAGTTCGCGCGCCAACGACTCGAGCGCCTCGTGCGCCGTGTCCACGATGCGGATCGATCTTGAAAGCATGAGGTTGAGCGGCTGTCCGAGACCTTCGACCGTCACGCCCGTGGCCACCTCCCTGACCTTCCCTGCCGCATCTTCGGAGCAGGCAATGGATCGTGCGACGCGCTCGGCGTACGTGCCCGCGGGAACACCGTAACCGACGACCGGCTTGCCCAGTGCGACAGCGAAGCCGACCTCGAAAACCGTCCCTGAATCCGGCTCCTGTCCCCGAAAGGGCACCAAATTCGCAATCACAGCGTCAGCCTGGCGGATGAACTCGACGTTGCCCTCGAAGATCGCCTGGGCGAGGTCGCCGGGATCTCTGCGCACGGCTGGCGAAAGCACCGTGTCGGTCGGCGCCAGTCCTTCCATGCCGAGCGCAAGGCAATGCGCCTTCAAGGCGCCAAAGATTTCGGCGGCATCGGGGAAAAAGACATCGGGGCCAGCCAGGTAGACCTTCGGACGCCCGCGCTGCGAGTTGCCGGTGGGGACGGAGTTCATGCCGGGGATCGTACCCGTGACGATCTTGTCGCTACCCCGACGTGGATGCAAGATGGGAATCCGTGAAACCCGCCCATGCGTATCGGTCGCTCGACGCCCTCCTCGTCGCGGTGCGCGCTTGCCGGGCATGCGAAGCGCACCTGCCGCTCGGCCCGCGACCGGTGTTGCAGGCCGGGGCGGCGGCGCGGATCCTGATCGTCGGTCAGGCACCGGGCGCCAAGGTGCACGCGAGTGGCGTCCCGTGGGACGACCGAAGCGGCGAACGTCTGCGCAACTGGATGGGCATCTCGACAGAAGTCTTCTACGACAAGGAGCGCGTGGCGCTCGTTCCGATGGGTTTTTGCTACCCGGGGCGCGGGGCGAGCGGGGACCTGCCGCCCCGCCCGGAATGCGCGCCCCTGTGGATCGATGCCCTGCTCGCCAAATTGCCGCATATCGAGCTCACCTTGCTCGTTGGCCAGTACGCGCAGGCCCACTTTCTTCGCGGCAAGGGCCATGCATCGGTGACCGCCACGACCCGAGACTGGCGCGCACATGCGCCCCGCGTCATCCCCCTGCCCCATCCATCGCCGCGCAACGTGGCCTGGTTCAAGGCGAATCCATGGTTCGACAACGAGCTCGTCCCCGCGTTGCGAGAGAGAGTGTGCGAGATCGCGCTTGATTGAGGACGCTGCCCTCTCGGAATTCACCCGAGTTTTCGAGGCACTACGGCGGGTTCACGCGCGTCGCGCGCCCGCTTGGCGGGCTTGCGAGGGCCCAGGTCTCTGGTCGGAACCATCAGGGGGTCGACGGTCCCGTTCGACGCTTCCGGCACCGGGGCAGGGCCCATGATCTTGTCCATTGCGATCGAAAAATCCCGACAAGCGCGCTCGAATTCGGCCATGGCCTGGTTGTATTCGATGCGTGCAGATCGTGCGCTCATGGGCGGAGTGTGACCTCCGGGACCGATTTCGTCGATGGGCCGGTCTCGCATGTTCCGGCTGACCGATTGCACGAGCACCAGACCTCAGACCGCGTGCGCCAGCAATACGACTCCCGATGTGATGGCGAACACCTGAACGAAGGCCCGCAGGAACCGTCCATTGATCCGTTCGTGCACGACCCGGCTGAGCCCGGCGCCAACAAGCAACGCCGGCAGCAGGCTCAACGCGGCGACAAGCTGCGCTGAATCGATGCGGCCAGCAGCCAGCAATGTTGCCAGCGACACCACTTCGCCAACGAGAAAACACAGGGCGATCGTCGAACGCACGATGGGCGGCGCATGGTGCTGGTAGACCAGCGCCAGTGGCGGTCCACCGATGCCTGTGGCGGTTTCAGTGACGCCGGTGACGAGTCCAGCCGCGACGAAGGCCGGTCGGCCGGGCGAGAAGGCCGGCATCACGAGAGTGACAAGCGCCGCGGCGACGGTCGACAGGCCGACGAACAAGGCCAGGTGATTCGCGCTCAACACTGCCAGCACCCACAGGCCGCCCGCTGTCCCGAGGATGCGCCCCGCGGTAATCCAACTCGCGCCAGCGCGGTCGATCGCCGCACGTTCGCGCCACGCCACGTAGAGGTTCAAGGGCAACATCAGCACCAGCACGCACACTGGCAGCAACTCGGGCCGCAAGAGGCCGATCACTGGTGCGACGATGAGCGCGAAGCCGACACCACTCGCGCCTTGGACGAAAGCGGCAAAGACGACCACCAGCGAGATGACGATAAGCTGCTCGACGCTCACAGCGCGGCCCCGATCGTCGCCGCGGTGCCCAGCTGGCGATGCTGTGCCGCCGTCGGATGCAGGCGCTGGATCGGCGCCTTCGCGATCGCCTCGCCGGCCACGCGCGCAACCTGTCGCATCAGCGAGCGCGCGTCCCAATCGGTCGGCCAGCCCTTCCAGAGTCGCAGCTTTCCCGCCACGAATACCGCTTCGATCTGGTCCCGATTGCCCAATCGCACGAGGTCCCATGTCAAGTCGACCGAGGTGCAGAGCTCCGGTGTGTCGACATCGACGAGCAGGAAGTCCGCCTCCTTGCCGACTGCGATCTCTCCGACGAGATGGTCCAGGCCGATGGCGCGCGCGCCATCGTGAGTGGCATGGTCGAGCCAGGTCCACCCGCCGCCGCATGACGCGTCGCCAATGGCAAGCCCGAAGGCCAGCTTCTGCGCTGCTTCGGCGGCGTCCATGAGGCGGAAGGCATCGCTTCGGGTGGCATCGGTGCCAAGTCCGAAGCGGATCCCCAGCGCTGCCATCAGGTTCGCCGGCGCCACCGCATTGCCCTTCCACTGGCTGGCGACCGGGTTGTAGCTGACGGCAGTGTCGGTCTGCCGAAGAAGATTGAGCTCGCTGGGCGTCACCAGTGTTCCGTGTGCGATGAGCACTTGCGGACCGAGGGCGCCCAGGTGCGCAAGAAGCTCCAGCGGGCGCATGCCGCGTTGCACGACTGAACGCTCGACCGAGGCGAGATGTTCGTTGACATGCGTCTGGAAGATCGTGCGTGCCTCGGCGCACAGGGCCGACACGGCGACGAGCATCTCGTCGGAAGCCGCCTCAGGCACCGAGATCGCCAGCGAGGGGTGAATCAGCGGCGCGCCCGACCACTTCTGCAGGAATCGTTCGGCACGTGCCTTCAGTTCGTCGCGCTCGACTCGCGCACTGTCATTGCCACCGTCGTTGCAGATCAGCCCCAACACGCAGCGCAGCCCTGCCTCCTGGGTGGCCGTTGCAAGTGCGGCGATGTCCCCCTTGGCGCGCGTCCCGGCATCGCAAACGGTCGTGAAGCCACCGCGCAGCGATTCCAGCGCGGCGAGCTTGGAGACGCCGTAGACGAATTCGTCGTCCAGACTCGCCTCCAGCGGCACCCATACGCGACGGAAGATTTCGGAGGGCTCACCGTAGGCCAGCGACTTGCCGAAGGATTGAGTCAGATGATGATGCGCGTCGATCATCCCAGGCATGAGCAGCTTGCCGGGCAGGCGCATTGGCGTCAGATGTGGATGGCGGGCGGCCAGGTCGGCCACCGGGCCGATGTCGCGGAACTTGCCGCCCTCGACCATCACGGCGTGGTCCTGCACCGGCCCTTCGCGCAGCATCAGGTGATCGGGAACGAGTAGCAGCGAGTCGTGCGCGAAGTGGGCGGCCTCGGTCAGGGTATTGGTTGGGTTCATCATTGGGCCGCCGGCGCCCGCTCGGGAGTCGACGTTTCGTTGTTGTCGTCGCGGCGCGCCGCGGCAAGGTGGTGGAAGAGGATGTTGAGCACGATGGCGGTGAGAGCGCCCATGGCCAGACCATTGCCCAGCACGAGTTGGAGCGTTGGCGGGAACTTGCTATAGAGGCCAGGCACGAGGATTGGCAGCAGGCCCATCGTCAGCGCGCCGGCCAGCACGAACATGTTGCTGCGTTCATGGAGGTCGACCTTGCGCAGGATGTCGATGCCGATGGTGCCGATGATGGCGAACACCACCATGGCCGTACCGCCCACCACTGCCTCGGGAATGGCGCTGGCCAGGCGGCCGAGCGGCGCTGTGAGCGCGATGAGAACGAGGATGGCGCCAGCTGTAGCCGTCACGTAGCGGGAGCGCACGTTGGTGGCGCGCACGATACCGATGTTCTCGCCGCTGGTGATGATCATCGAGGTGCCGAAGAATCCTCCCGCCAGGGAGATCAGCGCGTCGCCGCGGATCGTTCGCGGCACCACGTCGCGCGGATCGATCTTCTTTCCCACGACTTCGGCAACGGCAATGGTCTGGCCGGTGGCCTCGACCATTGAAATGACACTGAAGATCAGGAGTGGCAAGGCTGCGACCAGGTCGAAGTGCGGCATGCCAAACGGCAGCAGGGTCGGCGCGCTCCACATGGGCCCGACCGCCACGCCGCCGAAATCCATCATTCCGCACAGGGACGCGAGGATCGTGCCCGCGACCAAGCCCAGCAGCACGGCCAACTGTCCGAACATGCCCTTGCATACGCGCGCGAACAGCACGGTGAAACCGACGGTCGCGAGCGCGAGGCCGATGTGCGCCGGATCTGCGAAGGTTGGCGTTCCGGGCTTGCCAGCGATGATGCCGCCGTACACCTTGACCAGGTTGATCGACACCAGCATCAGCAAGGTGCCGATCACAATCTTCGGAAAGAACCTGATGCAGCGCGAAAAGACCGGCAGCACCAGGAAGTAGAAAAGTGCGGTAAGGATGACCGCACCCGACGCCGTCTGCAGATCGCGCTGTTGCGCGATCGTCAGGAACATCACGATCGGCGCGCCGCCAGGCACCATCACGAAGGGCAGCCGCGCGCCGAACTTCCAGGGGCCGAACGATTGCAGCAGCGTACCGATGCCGCACAGCAGGAATGTGGCGCTGATCAGGTTGACAGTCAGTTCCGACGACAGGCCCAGTGCCTTGGCGACCAGAAAAGCTGACGTGATGGGCACGGCAGCCATCACGAGTACGTGCTGCAAGCCGAACAGAAGCATTTGCGGCCAGGGCAACATGGCGTCCACTGCGGGGGTGTCGGAAGCACGGAACATGATCGATTCCTTTGGTCCGGGCGGCGCCCAAATCGATTTGGGCGCCAGTGCAAAAAAATCCGCCGAAGGCGGGCTGAAGTACATTTCAGGTCATTCCCAAAACGATTTGGGCGATTGAATCACTGTCTTTGGAAAAGGTCAACAGAATGCTTCCAAGTGCTGTGCGGAAGGTCAATATCAAGGACGTGGCCCGGGAGGCGGGTGTTTCGCCCACCACGGTTTCGCACGCCCTCAACGCCCGCGGACAAGTCGACGCCGAGACCCGGGCGCGGGTCGAGAAGGCAGCCTTGAAGCTCGGCTACCGGCCCAACAGGCACGCGCAGCGTCTGCGCACAGGCGAGGCGCACATGATCGTCCTGCTGTCCTCGATGCCTTTTGCGGTGGCGGGTGGTCCCTCGCGTCTGGGATTCATGATGGAAATCGCTGCGGTCGCGGCCGCTGCGGCGCTCGATCGCAACCTCGCCCTTGTGCTCGCGCCGCCGATGGAAAGCGGCAAGGTGCCGCTCGAACTCCTGGACGTCGATGGCGCGCTGGTCATCGAGCCCTCTGCCGGCGACGCGAACCTGGACTATCTGAGGCGCCAGGGCCTGCCGGTCGTGACGATCGGAACGCCTTTCGGCCTGAACGAGCCTGTCGAAACTGTCCCCCATGTGGACATTCATTCCAAAGAGACCACCCGGCTCCTGCTCGAGCACTTGCATGCGCAGGGCGCGCGCATGATCGCGATGATCCTGGGTTCGGCGCAGCGCGATTCCTATGTCCAGGCCCGGGTGGCCTATGAAGAGTTCATCGCCGAGCGCGGGCAGCCATGGTTGTTCGCGACAGCCGACGAGGCGCATGGCGAGAACGGGGGCCAGGAAATGGCTGGCGCCCTGCTGGCGGCGCACCCCGAAATCGACGCATTCTGCGTGCCGGTGGATGCCTTCGCCGTGGGCGCAGTCAACGCAATCCGCGCTGCGGGCCGGCGCATTCCGGAGGATGTGATGGTCGTGACCCGCTACGACGGCGTGCGCGCCCGCACCTGCGACCCACCGCTCACCGCAGTGGACCTGCACCTCGACCAGGTCGCGCACCAGGCGATCGATTTACTGTTCGATCACCTGCGCGGTGACACGACACGTCGCTCGGCTTCCGGGCCGATGGCTCAATTGGTGCCCCGACAATCCTCGGCCCGGGCGGCTCGAGTCGTCAGTAGATCGGGGAAAAGGCGCCAGTCCTGAAGGCGTGCCTCGGTCGGCCACTTGGCACCTTCCGAAGCGCTCAGTGCATGGCGATTCGAATGCTTGCGCCTGCAAGGCCCTTCACCGAGCCTTCGGTCGCGCAATGGCGAGCACGATTCCGCCCGCGGCAAGATTGCCGAAGATGCTCGCGGCAATCACCAGCGTATAGCTGTGCGTGACGTCGAACACAAAGCCCGCCGCGCTCGGACCCACCAGCGTGCCAAGCGCCACGCCGGTGTAGAGCACGCCGATGATGGCGCCGATATTCCTGCCGCCGAAGTAGTCCGCCACGAGCGCCGGCAGCAAGGCCACATAGCCGCCATAGAAAACGCCGAAGGCCAGCGCGAACACGGCGAGCCCGGTCGCGCCGGTCGACATCACCCAGACGAGCATCGAGGCAGCCATGCCGGCGTACATGAGCAGCAGCGCCGGCTGGCGTCCCATGCGGTCGGCGAGATTGCCCAGCACGAAGCGTCCGGCGGTGCTGCCGACCCCGATCGCCCCGAGCAGCAGCACCGCCGAGGCCTGCGGAACGCCATGGTCGAGCGCAAAGGGTACGAGGTGCACGAACGGGACGAACAGACCGAACGACGAGACCAGGCACGCGGCATACAGGCCGATGAATCGCGGCGTCTTCAGCGCTTCCCTCAACGAATAGCCCTCGGGCACAGGCGTCGGTACACCGCCTGGCGACGCGGGGGGCGCCAGCTCGCCATCCGGCAGCAAGCCGCGCTCTCGCGGGTCGTCCGCGATCAGCAGCGCCATGCCCACGCCGACAACCGCGGCCAGTGCACCGAGGATCAGGTAGGCCATGCGCCAGTCCCAATGCCCGATCAGGAACGAGGCGAGGGGTGGCATCACGAGCGTGCCGACGCCGATGCCGCTCACCGCGAGCCCCGATGCGAAGCCGCGCCGGCGCGCGAACCAGCGCTGGATGGTGCCCAGCGCGGGCACGTACGACAGGCCCACGCCCAGCCCTACCCCCAGCGCGTACGCTGCATAGACTTGTCCGAGCGTGCGCGCCATGCCGGCGAGCGCCAGTCCAGCGCCCGTCAGCACCATGCCTGCGATCACCAGGCGGCGCGCACCCCATCGGTCGGCCAGCGGGCCGCTCAGCACGCCAAGGCCGAAGTACAGGAAGCCCGCCAGCGAGAAGACCAGCGACACCGAGCCGCGTGATGCGGCGAATTCGGCCTGCAACGAACCGACGAAGGCGCTGAAGGTGTAAGCACTGCCGAAGCCGACGAAGGTGGTGGCAAACGCCGCCGCGACAACGACCCAACCATAGAAGATGGCCGGTCGCCTGCGCTCCCGGTTTGGCAATGCCGTGTTGACGGTCATGTGAGTCCTTTCTGGACATTGACACCTATTGTGATCACCATCGGGCCACGAACACTTCATCGTCAAGTGAAATATGAAAGACGCGCTCAACATCCCCCGCATTGCCGCGCTACTCGCCGACCCGGCTCGTGCGAGCATGGTCTGGACGCTGATCGACGGCACCACGCGCCCTGCCGGAGAGCTTGCATTCGCGGCCAACGTCTCTGCCCCGTCTGCGAGCGCCCATCTGGCAAAGCTGGTGGAGGGCGGCCTGTTGGTCGCCGAATCGCAGGGGCGCCACCGCTACTTCCGCATTGCGGGAGCCGATGCAGCGCATTTGATCGAGAGCCTGGCCTCCTTCGGCGCGAAGTCCCCGCCGCGCGTACCCCCGCAGCCGCCGCTCGTTCGTTCCATGCCCAGCCACTTCCTGCATGCACGGACCTGCTATGACCATCTTGCAGGCGAGGTTGCGGTGGAGATCCTCGAAGCGATGCTCAAGGCCCGCTGGCTGGCGCACGACGACGCCCGGAAGTACGAACTGACCCGCCTCGGCAAGAGCAAGCTCGCTGAACTCGGTGTCGACGCAAGCACCGACGGCCGCAGCCGGCGCGTATTCGCACGCAGCTGCGTCGACCTGACCCAGCGGCGCCCGCACCTCGCAGGCGCGCTGGGCGCAGCGTTGCTTGATCTCTATACACGGGAGGGTTGGCTTCTGCGGGCACCGCGCTCGCGCGTGGTGAGCGTTTCACCAAAGGGCGCGGCTGCGTTCGCCAGGGTGTTCGGGGTCGCCGTATGAGCCGACGGCGATTTGATCAATAGCCCAACGCGGCCCCATCACCCCTGGGGTCGGCCCCGCCTTCAAAAAACCCCTGCTTGTGATCGACGCGAATGGCATGGGCATGCCCCATGTTGTCGTTCCAATCGGTCACCATGCGCACGGGCTGGCCCCTTCGCTTCAGCTCCCGAAAGATTTCATCGGATATGCGCCCTTCGAGCGACATGTCGCGCGACACCGTGCCCCAGGTGCGCCCCATCAACCAGCGTGGTGCCTCGATGGCCTGCTGAACGTCGTAGCCGAAATCAATCATTCGGGTCACCATGGCTGCCTGGGTCTGGGGCTGCCCTTCACCGCCCATCGACCCATACGCAAGATAGGGACGCCCGTCTCGCATGAGCATGCCCGGAATCAGGGTATGGAAGGTGCGCTTGCCTGGTTTCAGACAGTTCGGATGATGCTCGTCGAGCGAGAAGAACGCGCCGCGGTTTTGCAGGATGATGCCCGTATCCCCTCCAATGACTGCGCTGCCAAAGTCGTGATAGATCGACTGGATCAGCGACACGACCATCCCGTCCTTGTCCGCCGCACAGAAATAGCAAGTGTCCCCGTCCGGGGCGCGGCGCTCGTGGACTTGCGGGTATGCAATGCCCGGATCCACCTCCGCGACATTCATCGACCTTTCGGGGTCGATCAACTGTCGACGACCATCTGCATACTTCTTGTCGATGAAACGGTCCACTGGGATGTTGACGAACTTCGGATCGGTAAGCCACTCCTCCCGGTCCGCAAAGGCCACCTTTACCACCTCGGACATATGGTGGTAGTAGTCGGCCGTGCCGTCCCCCCATCCGGCCACGTCGAAGCCCTCCAGGAGGTTCAGGATCTGCAGCGCCGTGAATCCCTGAGTGTTCGGCGGCAATTGATAGGCATCAAAGCCCCGATATGTGGTCTTGATTGGCTCAACCCACTCGGCGGCAAAGGAAGCAAAGTCCTCGATTCGCAGCGGCGATCCCTGCTGGCTGACGTCGTTGCAGATTCGCTCGGCAATCCCGCCTTCATAGAAGCCCGCGCGTGCGCCCTTGGCGGCAATATCCTGGAGCGATCCGGCAAGTTGCGCTTGCACCAAGCGCTCACCTTCCGTTGGAAGTTGTCCCCCCGGCAAGAAGATTCCTGCCGTCCCGGGGTATTTCGTCAGAATCGGAACGTCCTGCACAAGCCAATCGAGGAGGGAGCGGCTGACCGGCACGCCGCCACCTGCATAGGTGATCGCGGCATCGAACAGCGTGGCCCACGGGAGTCGCCCGAAGCGCTCATGCGCGATGCGCCAGCCGTCGATGGCGCCTGGCACCGTCAGAGCAGCCTGGCTACCGCGAGATGGAATCACGCCATCGCTGCATTGCTGACGATAGTGGTCCGCTGTCGCCAACTGCGCGGCCGGGCCGCTGGCGTTGATCCCGTGAACACGCCCGGTTCCCGCTTCGGCGATCAGCCAGAATCCATCGCCCCCCAATCCCGCCATATGTGGATAGGCGACACACAAGACGGCATTGGCAGCGATCGCGGCATCTACCGCGCTGCCGCCACGCTGCAACATTTCCAGCCCTGCGGAACTGGCCAGATAGTGCGGTGTCGATACAACCCCACGCGGCGCGCGCGTGGAGGGGCGGCCGGTACGCGGTCCATTTGGATGGCTCATGGGTGGTCTCCGTGGTTAGTCGTACAAAGGGTGTGCGAGCCTGGGTGTGTGCCGGTCACGATGTTCGATCGTCGTACTCCATGCCGACGTCACGTATGGTGTCGTTTGAATGATTCATGAAGCGGGTAACGATGGGCAGAACGCCGCCTGCAATCAGGCAGAGCAGACCAAGCCACCACACAAGGCCGGCGTTGGCCATCGTCCCAAAGCTTGTGAGCGGGAACGTCGCAAACAGCAAGATGAGCGAGAGACACTCTGCTTTCAGCTTCTTGTCCATGGAATGCTCCTCAACCAATTGCCAGTGCCACGGTCGCCAATCCCGTCAAGACGGCGACAAGGACGGTCCAGGGTATGGTGATGCGAAGAACGGCACCTTCTTGGCCCTTGACCCCCGCGATGCTCGTACCCAGCACGATGTTCGCCGGCGCGATTGCATTCCCATAGGCGCTGCCGGCAGCCTGCGCGCCAATGATCGTTTCGCGCGACAGGCCATGCAATTGCGCAACCGAACTCTGTACACCGCCGAACAAGACATTGGACGCGGTACTGCTCGAGGTCATGAAGGCGCCCAGTGCCCCGATGACGCTTGCCACACTGGCGTAGACCATCGGCGACGATACCGCCGCAATACCGTAGGCGATGGTGAGGGACTGGCCGCTATGGTCGAGGACGCGGCTCGTCACCAGAAAGGCAATGACTGGCACCGAAGCCGGCACGGCATCGATCAGCAAGGCAGGCCAGACTCGTTCTGGTGTGTGTCGCTTCGCCCAGGCGTCGTAGTAGCCACGCGAGTTGTACACCAGCCAGACAATGACCACCGTGACCAACAACATCATCCCCGGATGTGTAAACACCGTGATCGGCGCATAACTCGAAACGGCAGCGTTTTGAACGCCGAAGCCAGTTTCCACCGCTGGAAACGGTAGTCCGATGCGGACTTGGCGCAGCGCCTCGTTGAGCGGCCGGATCAAGAGAACGCTCAGCGTTACCGCAGTCAGGATGATGTAGGGCAGAAACGACATCGCGAGGCTCATGACGGGCGCCTCCTCCTTCTGCTCGCCTTCCTTCCTGTCGACCATGGCCGGACGCACGGGGATACCTTGAATCGGATCACCGAACCGCTTCCAGCGTGATAACGGGTACAAAGCCAGAAGCGCTACGGCCGCTGCGAGGAAGGTGGACAGTTCAGGGCTGATGAAGGCAACCAGCAACTGTCCAACCCCGAGAATGGTGCCGAGAATCAGCACCAACGGCCACGCATGCCGCAGCGCAGGCCCTCTTCCATAAAGCCATACAACGAGCAGTCCACCGAGATAGGTCGGGATCAGAATCAAGAGCGACGCTTCGAATGCCGCTCTCACTGGATACTCAAGGTTGCCAACCTGCAAGGTCGCCAGCCAGCCGACGCCAAGCGTGCCGAAGAATCGCGCCCAAGCATGGGCGACGACACCCATGACGACGGCGTAGACCGGCTTGACGCCCACAGCGATAAGCAGCGGGACGACGACGGCAACAGGCGCTCCGAAACCGGCAATTCCCTGCAGGAAGGACGCGAACACCCAACTCAGGGCGAGAATGATGAAAAGCTCGTTTCGACTGAATTTGGAGATACCCTGCCTGAGCGCGTCGTACGCCCCCGACTGCTTGGTGATCTGATACAGCAGAAGAGCGGGCCAAATCACATACAGGATGAAGATGGCGTCCCAGACGCCCTTGGCGCCCGCCACCGCCAATGTGTCCCATGGGGTTCGGAATGCCACCAACGACACAATGGCGGCAGTGAACATTGACATGGGTCCCGCCTCCGGCGCCCGCCAACCCAATGGAACAAGGAAGATGAGCAATGCGACGATTGGCAGGACTGCCAGGATCCAATGCAAAAGGTCGACCGGTACCGCTGTCACCATTTTCGTCTCCTTGCGTTGTGTCGAGCCTCGAGGCGCATTGCACGACGAGCCAACGTTCTCTAGTTAAAAGCTGAAAGAGTCTTTTCTGGGCAAGTCATTCATCTCATCATCGAAGATGCGCCCTCAAAATTTCCAGTAGAAAGGCACGACGACGACCGTCACGATCAACGTCCACGCCATGACGATGACGCCTAGCTTCCAGTAGTCGCCAAAGCGGTAGCCGCCGGGTCCGTAAACCATCAGGCTGACGCCATTGGCAAAGGGCGTCAAGAACGACGCGCTCGCTCCCATCGCAACCGCCATCATCAACGGCAAGGCGGAAACTCCGAGTTCGCCGGCAGTGGCCATGCCGATCGGCATCATGACGAGAGCGGCCGACGTGTTGGAGATGAACTGAGAGATCAAGGCCGCGACGAAAAAGATGCCCACTAGCACGGCAAGTGGTCCGCCCCCGCCCAGTGCGCCGACCACGTAGTCTCCGATCAGCTCGGCGGCACCTGTCTGAGTCATCGCAGTCGCCATCGGAATCATCGCGCCGATCAGGATGCAAGTATTCCAATCGACGCCCCGATAGACCTGCGGCAGTTTCAATACGCCAGTGACGACCATGAGTACCGCACAGAGCATTGCAGCGACGGGTGCTGCAACGAGATTGAAGGCCAGCAGGCCCACGAGCAACAGCAAGATGGCGATCGCGCGTCCAGACCCTTGACCCAAGGCAACGGCCTGCTTCTGGACAACCTCCAATGAGTCGATGACCATCACTTGCGGATCCCCCAGATATTGGTCCAGCGCCTTCCAGGATCCTTGAAGCAGCAAGTGGTCTCCGGCGCGCAGGATGGTCGGCTCCTGGCAGGTTTCGCCCCCTGCCGTCTGCACAGCCAGAACCATCAGGCCGCCATCCTCCGTCGTCATGCCCGGAAAGGCTGTTTGACCAATCATCTTGGAGCGCGATGGCAGGACGACCTCGGCGAGCCCGGACTCTCGATTGAGCAACGCGCCCGCAATAGGTTGCGGTTCAGCGCTCTCGCGGATGGCGAGATGCAGGTCGGAGGCGAAGCGTCCGATGGTGTCTGCGTCGCCGCGCACCAGCAGAACGTCACCGTCTCGAATCTCTTCACGTTGCAATGGCGCTCGGCCATCGCCTTCGAGCACGCCAATCAGACTCAATCCCGCATAGGTGCCGAGACTGAGATCGGCTCTCAATGATCCGACATAAGGTGATGAGGTGCGGACGCGAAGATGATGCAAGCCGTCCTCGAGTCGATATTGTTCGACCAGGGTATGGGCATGGACACTTAAGTCCGCAGGAATCGACTGGCCTCTTCGCTCCGGGATCAAACGTCCAAACAGCAGCGTAATGATGATCGTCCCCGCAAGAAGCGGAACACCGAGCACCGCCCATTCGAAAAATCCGACGTGGCCCACGCCGGCTTCCTCGGCCAGCGTGGCGGCGATCACGTTGACCGGCGTGCCGAGCAAGGTCAACTTCGCGCCAGTCAGGCATGCGAATGCCAATGGAATCATCAACTTGGAGGGCAGGACTTCCGTCCTGACGGCCACGACCGTCGTCACCGGAAGCATGGCGGCGACCGCGCCATTCATGCCGATCAATCCGCTGAGCAAGGCAGCCAGGACCATGATGAGAACGACCCGCCGCGTGCTGTTGGTGCCCGTATGGCGGATCAGCAATTGGCCGGCCCAAGCGCTCACCCCCGACATCTCCAGCCCTATGGCGATGGTGAGCAGCCCTGCAATCAGCACGACGACCGGGTCACCGAAACCGCCGACGACCTGCTGTGTCGTCAATACTCCGCTGAAGTAAAAAGCAAGAGAGGATCCAAGAGCAACAACCGCAGCAGGAACTCGATTCCATGCAAAGAACACCATCGCGATGCAAATGATCAGCAGCGTGATGATGATCTGGGTAGTCATGTCCCGCTCACTAACACGATGGTCCGCATAACTTCTCCTCGATCCAAGTTAGGACGTTAGACGAATGAGGATTGAGGGAGCGGAAGGTAGTCCAAACACTATGCCGAGTCAATCTGATCGAATAGCGTCAGTGTCGGCACCTTCCATGCGGGCCACTCGTCGTGACGATGGTCTTGCCTTTGAGTTGCTCGCTCAGGCCTATGGATGAAGCTGGGCCTCGATAGCTTCACGCGACCATTCAGGCGCGACCATGCGGATGAAGTCGAAGGCGAACTTCTTCAACAGATGGTCCCTTCGCAAGCTGATCATTGCGCTTGACGATGGAAACAGATGGTCGATCGGAATGGAGCGCAGGTCCCTGTCCAGCGCCGCGGTGAACGCCATCTTCTGAAGCACGGCGACGCCCACGCCGGCAGCAACATAGGCCTTGATGATGCTGGCGTCCATGGCTCGCATCACCACCCAAGGTGTGATGCCATGCCTTCGAAACTCACCTTGGACGACGGACCCGGATGTGTAGCTGCTGTCGTAGGTGATGAGCGGCCACCGCGCGATCTGTTCCATCGTCAGCTTCCCCATCTTCAACAGCGGATGCCGCGGGGGCACGATCAGGCACCGGTCGATGTCATAGGCCTTCACCGAAACAACGCCCTTGGGCATCGGGTCCGGGAGGGTGCAAAGGCCGATGTCGATGGTGCCCGCCGTCACTCCCGCCAGGATCTGGGACGGCGGGCCCAGGGTGAACTCGAGCTTCACCTGCGGATAGATGGAAAGGAATTGTTTGGTCACTTCGATCAGCGAATAGCGCGCGTGGATGTGCGTCGTGCCTACGCGCAGCGTGCCTTCGCTATCGGCGGGCAGGTCCTGCTTCAGGCCTTTGAGGGCCTGGGCGTCCTGCAGAACCCGCGCGCAAAGCGAGAGCGCTTCCTTGCCAGGCTCGGTCAGCGCCGTCAGACGGTTTCCTGATCGCACGAACAGTTCGACGCCGATCTCTTTTTCCAAGGCGCGAATCATCTTGCTCACGCCGGGCTGCGTCGTATGCAGCGATTCGGCGGCGCGCGACACGCTGAAGCCGCTGTCGACCACCTGGCGCATGCACTGGAGTTGCTGGAAGGTAATGGGCATTGTTCTTTCCAGTATTCCTTTGTGGCAATGATAGCGACCTGAATATTCATTTCACACAATGATCCGCGAGATCAAGAATCGATGCAGCCAAGCAATCAGGAAACCAGAAACATGCAAGAGGCAGCCGATTCCCACGACGTCAACGCGAGCTTCCGCGGTGGCGGACTCTCTCTGGCATACCTCGACCAGATCAACAAGGCCTCCATCGTCGCGCTGGCCGATGCGCGAATCGTGTCGGCGGACGTGGCCAGACGCATCGCGACCGGCATCCTCGCGGTGATCGAATCCGAGCGGGACGGGCCCCGACAGTGGTCCGCCGACTACCTCGACTACGAGCCGAAGCTGCTTGCCGCCGTGGGCGCCGATGCATCTCGACTGCATTGCGGACGCAGCCGGCAGGACATCTCGGCGACCATCGCGCGCATGAATCTCCGCGCAGGTGTGCTGGACGAATGCGATGCACTGACCCTGGCTCGCCAAGCGTTGCTTGGCCTTGCTGAGGCGCACAAGGAAACCATCATCCCGGCCTATACGCATGGCGTGCAGGCCCAGCCGACGACCTTGGCCCACTACCTGCTCGGCGTGGGCGGCGCACTGGCTCGCAGTGCCTCACGACTGCGGGCCGCGTACAGGCATGTCAACGAGGGGCCACTGGGTTCAGCGGCCCTGACGACGTCGAGTTTCGCGCTCGACCGCCACCGCCTGGCTTCGCTTCTGGGATTCGAGGGTCTGGTCGAGAACGCCTACGACGCCAACCATCTCGCGCCGGTCGACACCAGCCTGGAGGTGGCGGCGGCACTCGGCATCGCGGCCGTCCAGATCGGGCAGTTCGCCCAGGATCTTCATGCGCAATATGCGGCGCCGACGCCGTGGATGACCCTGCAGCGAGGCGAGCTCGTGGGGGTCAGCAGCATCATGCCGCAGAAGCGCAATCCGGCTGCCCTGGAGCAACTGCGCGTGCAGAGCAGCATGCTGCTCGGCGAAATGCAGGCCGTGTCCCTCATGGCACACAACGTGCGCACGGGGATGTTCGACTACCGGTCCTACGACCCGGTGCCCAGTTCCCGCGCCCTCGCCCTGTTCGAACTCCTGCGCAAGGTCCTCGGCGGGCTTGTCGTCGACAGGGAGCGCGCACTGGCCGAGGTCCATGGCGACTATTCCACGGCGACCGAGATCGCCGATGCCCTGCTGCAGCGCGCGGACGTCCCCTTCCGCATCGGCCATCACTTCGCATCGGCACTGACGGACTTCGGCCGCGCACGCCAGCTCAGCCTGCGCGAGATTCCCTACCGCGAGGCCGCACGCATCTACGAGTCCATGGCGTCCCATGCCTTCCCCTTGGACGCGAAAGCATTCGCAGAGGTATCGAGCCCCGAATACATGGTCTTCGGCCGCAAGGGGATTGGCGGCCCACAGATCGCCGAGGTGAACCGGATGCTTGCCCAGCAAAAGGAGGAAGTCGCCGCTGATCTTGCCTGGACGCAATCCTGCCGCGCTCACCTGTCGGCGGCCACGGCGCAACTGGACGCCGCTGTTGCGGCGATCGCGAATGGCGCGACGGCCTCTTCCACACTCATTCCTTCGAACTCGGAGACAACATCATGAAAAGACTTCTCTCGCTGCTTGCGGTCCTGACCGTTTCGCTGTCGGCCATGGCCGCGCCGTATCCTGACAGGCCGGTGCGCATCGTCGTCCCCTACTCGCCGGGCGGTGGCGGGGACGTCGTTGGCCGTCCGCTCTCGCAGGAATTGGGCAAGCAGTTGGGTGGCTCGTTCATCATCGACAACCGCGGCGGCGCGGGCGGCAACATCGGCATGGAGAACGTGGCCCAGTCGCCTGCCGATGGATATTCGGTGGTACTTGCGCTGACCTCGCAACTGGCCATCAACCAGGCTCTGTATCCCAAGCTGCGCTACGACGCCCTCAATGATTTCGTGCCGATCACGCTGCTGGGCTCGGCGCCGTACTTCCTCGCGGTCAACGCGTCGCTGCCTGTGAAGAACTTCGCCGAGTTCATCAAGCTTGCCAAGTCGAAGCCAGGCGGCATGTCCTATGCATCGACGGGCAATGGGAGCGGCCTGCATCTGTCGATGGAACGTAAGCAGTCAATAAACCGCGCCCTGTTCATCGACGCTGATGAAGTGCGGGGTTGGGTTACGGAGTTGGCAGCGCGATGTTCCAGGGCAGCAAGGCCTCGTAGTCGTCGGCCGTCTGCGCGAGCGGCAGCTTCTTGAACAGGGCGA